>SYAP01000105.1 GCA_005787565.1 Verrucomicrobiaceae bacterium
ACAAAGGTGGAAGGCTTCGAATCAACGCGAAGGGCTTGAGCTTTGCCCAAGTGATCGATGAGATCTGCGTCCAAGCGGGGAGATCGTGGTATATCGAGATCAATGAGGTCTCAGGTGCGGCGATGCTTGTTCTAACAAAGATGGCTGAGAATTGAACCGGACGTTATCACCGACACCGATGCACCTTCGCGTTTTCGAATGGATTCTGAATCGTGTTTCCGATCTTTGGTTGTTTTGGGAGCCTGAGGATACCCGGCGGATCGAGGCGATCCGGCGTGCGCGGGCCGGGATGCTTGAGGGGCATGATGATCTGATGATCGACTCGACGAAGAACCATCTCCTGCTCGCCACCAAGCAGGGCTTCTATCTGGTTTCCAGAACTCACGCGTGGAAGGCACGGTTGACGGACGAGGAGATGAGGCTTTATGAAAAGCGGGGAAGTCGCCTGTTTTCCCGATTCGAGAGGAATCATCAAAAGGTCTAGCACAAATCGTTTCCATGGAAATCTCAGGATACCTCGCACTCATCGCCGCCATCGTCATCAGCCGGATCATCCATGAGCGTGGATACCGCTTGCTGAGCAATGAAGAGAAAATCCGACTGCTGGATGGCTTCTCAAAGTCCCGTGCCTACTCTTTGATTCCGTTGCTGATTCTGATCGGCGGTTATTATCTGCTGATCACAAAGACCGATTTGGACAAGGGCGCGGTTTCCTTCGGCTACTTCGCCATCTTGATCGCTTACACGCTGACACGTTCGGTGATGAACCAGAGGAAACTTTTGAAGTTGGATTTGCCCACCGGTTACCGGCGGGCGTTTCTGATCTCGCAGATTGTATCCCTGTTAGGAGTGGCGTGGTTCTTTTACACCCTGCTTTCAAGATTGTTCTGAAAAGCCGGATCGCTGTGTGGCTGCTTATTCCTCTTTCACGCGGAAGAATTTCTTATCAGGGGATCCGTTTGGCACGGGGATGTCGTAGGTGGTGACGGTGCCGCCGGAGTTGATGTTGGATTGGACGGTGGTCCAGCTGTCCGTGGCGAGGGTGGTGGATTCCTCGATGGTGTATTGGCTGCCGGGTGTGGAGGTCCACGAGATGGAAAGCACCGGCGGGTTGGTGTCTTTGTTGAAGACGCTGGTGAGGATTTTCAGTTCGGTGGGGGCGGTGCCGCCGCTGGTGGAGACGACGATGTTGTCTAGGCGGGTGGTGGTGGTGACTCCGCCGGTGCGACCGCCAGCGATGAGGCGCCAGGCATCGGTGCCGATGTCGAAGTTTTTGGCAACGACGTTGGTGGCGACGCGGTTTGTGGTTGCCACGCCGTTGATGTCTTGGATCAGGTCCACATCGAATACCGTGGTGCCGGGTCCGGCGCGATAGGCGGTGACGACGGCGCGGTGGAAGACTCCGCTGCTGAGGCTGAATGGCGGACTAACGGCTACGCGGTCGACTTTGGGATCTTCCGGTGAGACGAAGTGGAAGACGTTCGCGTTGTAGATCCGGAATCCGAGCACCACCGCGTTCGGCATGACGCCGCCGACTTTGGGGTCCTCCCAGTTGGTCGCCGCGCCGGGGTTGGCGGCACCGGTGGCACCATAGGTTCCGGTTTTGAACAAACCGATGCCGAGACCGTCCGCGCCGGCGGTGAGGGAGAAGTCGAAGCTCAAACGGATCGAGTCGGCATTGGCTGGGACGCTGTTCCAGGCGATGGAGGTGTTGGAGCTGCCGATGCCGGAGGCGGTGAGCTGTGCGGCATTGGCGTTGGCGGGGACACCGGAGTTTGTGACGGCGGCGGTGTGGCTGCCGCTGGTGGTGGTGAAGGCGTAGGTGGAGTTCACCGAATCGCCATCGAAGTTTTCCCGCATCACGACCTGATAGATCGGGGTTGGCGGAACTTCTCCGGAGGTGAGCGGGTCGCTTCCCTGAATGACCTCGACGCCATCGAGATAGGCATCGAAATCGGTGTCCGCGAGGTTGGGGTCGGTTTCCCTGATATCGACATTTTCCTCTCCTTCTAACAGGCCATCACGATCGGTGTCCGGTTTGAGGGGATCGGTGCCGGTGGCGGTGGAGGAGAGCCATGAGCCGATCTTGTCCTCCCACGAGTCCCAAAGGCCATCGCCGTCGGTGTCTTTCAGATCCGCGCGGGTGAGAAGGCCGTATTCCTGAAGATTGGTGAGGCCGTCCTGATCGAGGTCGCCGGCGGATCCGTTCGGTCCGTCCTTTGCGCCGGTGCTGCTTTCGCCGAGCGTGCCATTTTCGAAGGGATCGGTGCCGTTGGCTTCCTCCCAGGGATTTGGCAGGCCGTCGAGATCGGAATCCGGGATGATCTCGACGGTGGCGGCATCGTGATAGCTTCCGTAGTGGCCCGCCCAGAATCCGGTGTCATATCCTCCGTCCTCGACATAGATGTAGCGGACGCCTGCGGGGTATCCGGTGAAGGTGTGCTCGTATTTGGTCCAGGTGGATGGGGTATTCATCGGAGCGGTGTTTGTCCCGACATTCCATGATGCGATGACATTGTTGGCGGCACCTCGCAATTCGACGCGGATGTAGAAACGGTCCACCGTGCCGTTGTTCGTACCCCACATGGAAATGAACTCGCTGAAGCGGATGGGAGGAGAGGTGTCCATCTCTGCTCCGGTGGCACCCAAGGCGAGGAGGTCGATTGTTTGCGAGCGGCGGCTGGGTGCACTGTATGAGGTGAGGAAAAAGCCGGGGGTGCTGTCCGCTCCGCCGGTGGAACTGCGCGCCCAGCCGTTTCCGACCGATGCGAGGATGGTCCAGCCGACGTTGGTTTCGCTTTGACCCGAGCCGTTGACGATGAGGTTTCCGGTGGGGAAGGTGGCGTTGGATGCCAGCGTTGAGGCTAACAGAAGAATGCCAGCTCCGAGGGCCCGGGAGAGCCTTGGGACGGATGGTGTTGATTTTTTCATGATGGGAATCCGAAGGTTGTTCAACCTGCGGAGGAAGCATCTTGCGGGCCAAAGAGAGGTCCGCAGGATTGCCCTACGAGGTGGATGAGCCATTCCATGATCCGATCAGAGTGCGCATGAACCTGTTTCATGCGCGCGGGTTCCGCACGATCCCTGACGGAGGGGAGTGTGGCGGATGACCCTTTTCCAGAAGTCCCAGAGCTGGGGGGGATTGCGGTTTGTTAGAGCGGACGATGCCGCGAAGGATCGATGCCTTACTTGAGTTCCTTGATGCGGAGGTTGCGGAACTTGTAGGTTTGGCCTTTTTCGCCGTG
>SYAP01000106.1 GCA_005787565.1 Verrucomicrobiaceae bacterium
CCCCACTAAATTCTCGATTGTGCCTAAATTTTCCCATGAAGCGATTGGTCATAGTTCCGGAAGAGTCCCACGAGGCGTTGGCAGCGGTGTTGAGGGCGCGTTTGGCGGGGATCGTTCGGGAGTTGAATTCGGAGAATCTGGTTGATGCGATGGGGATTCATGCGCAGGAGGTTCTTGTTCGATCGGCGGATGGAATGGCGGATGGGGAGTGGATGCTGTGGGCGGGTGGGGGTGGTGATTTCGCGGTGGCGTGGACCTCGGCTGAGCCGGTGGATGAGGTGGTGGGTAGGGTGCGTGCGGATGCGGGGGAGGGATTGGTGGCTCGGGTGTTTGCGAGCGGGCGCTCGGAGTTGGAGATGCGGGATGAGTTGCAGGCGGGTGATTGGACGAATTTCGAGCGTTTGCGGGGCAGGGGGATCGGGGCGATGGCGGGGAGTCCGGTGGTGGTGTTCGGGGTTTGTGTGGCGGTGTTGTCGGTGGTGGTGTTCGTGGATTTTGATGGAGACGGGGTGGTAAGGCCACCGGCGGAGACGGCATCGTTGTTAGGGCGGCTGGTTGAGGACCGGTTGTTGCGGGCGACGTTAGGAATGGATGCGTCATGAATCATCATTCGACGTGGATTTTGCCGGATGAGGCGAGGGCGGCGTTGGAGTCCGGTCGCGGGCGTGGGATCAAGGTGGCGGTGATTGATTCGGGGATCGAGTTATCGCATCCGGCGATGGCGGGGTTGCGCTTGGTGGATGACATCGCGTTCGAGTTGACGGGAGATGGTGTGGTGAAGCGTTCGCCGGGATGGGGGATCGACCAGTTCGGACACGGGACGGCGGTGGCGCATGTGTTGCGACGGATTGCGCCGGAGGTTCAGATCGGGAGTTTCCGGGTGTTGGACCAACGGTTGGGAAGCAAGTTCCAGATCATCCGTGAGGCGGCGGCGCTGGCGATCGATCTGGGCTATCAGATTTTGAACTGCAGTTTCGGGAGCCGGGCGGATCTAACGAAGATCGAGCATTTCAAGCCGTGGGTGGATGCTGCTTACCGGCGTGGGGTGCACATTGTGAGTGCGTGTGACAACGATGATTTCCGGAGTGCGGAATGGCCTGGGCATTTCCCCTCGGTGATCACGGTGAACATGGCGCGGACGGAGTGTGACGGGTTGTTTTTCCGTTGGGATGAGCTTGGTGAGCCATCGCGGCATTTGGTGGAGTTCGCTGCGCGAGGGGTGGATTTGGAGCTGCCTTGGAAGAATGGGAAGTGGTCGAAGAAATCGGGGAGCAGTTTTGCAGCCCCGCACGTGGCGGGGCTGCTTGCGAGATTGCTCTCCGAGCATCCTGCGGTGAAGCCTCCGGTGGCGAAGGCGTTGCTGCAGGAAATCGCTTTGGCGTGGCAGCCCGCGATGCGTGGGCCGAACCACTGAGTCTCTCGGGTTATTGCGATTATTGGCCTTCGGTAGCTTCCTTGAGTTTGTCTTCGGCCTCTTGGGCTTTGTCTTCGATTGCTTCGCCAGCTTCCTTGAGTTTTTCGCCGACGGCATCGACGGCGTTGTCGACGGCTTCACCTGCTTGTTTGGTTTTGTCCTCGATGGCGGCAGCTGCTTCTTCTGCTTTGTCTTCGGTGGCGTTTGCAGCTTCCTCGGCCATGTCGGAGACGCCTTCGGCGATTTTCTCGGCTCCGGTTTGGACTTTTTCGGTGGCTGCTTTCTCTTTTTTGCATGAGGCGAAGAAGAGCGGGGCGGCGAGGCAGGCGATGATGGATGGTAGTTTCATGGATGGTGTTTGGTTGGCGGGGGAAAGGTGGCACTGGTGGATTGGGAGGTCAAACGAAGGATTTGTGGAGGTTGTTGCTTGGCAGCGTGTTCCGCGTTGCAATTGTGGTGAATTTCGGCGATTGGAGGGGCGGAAACCCATGAGCAAACGTCTTGCCCTCGCAGTCAGTGTTTTTCACTTCGGTTTGATTTCAGCGGTTTGGGCGGTGCCCACGGCTGATGGTTTGTATGCGACTTTTGAGACGAACCATGGGGATTTTGTGGCGAAGCTGGAGTATGAAAAAGTGCCGATGACGGTGGCGAATTTCGTGAGTTTGGCGGAGGGGACGCGGGCGTGGGTTGATGCTTCGAAAGGAGGGTTGAGCAATGCTCCCTACTATAACGGGCTGACGTTTCACCGGGTGATTTCCGGATTCATGATCCAGGGTGGTTCGCCTAACGGGTTGGGGACGGATGGGCCGGGGTATGTGTTTGCGGATGAGTTTCACCCGACCTTGTCCCATGGTGGGGCGGGGGTTCTTTCGATGGCGAATTCGGGTGCGAATTCGAATGGCAGCCAGTTTTTCATCACGCTGGGAGCGTGGACAAATCTGGATGACCGTCATTCGGTTTTTGGGAACATTGTGGAGGGAATGAGCGTGGTCAGCGGGATCGGCGGGGTGGCGACCGGAGTGAATGCCAAGCCGTTGACTCCGGTGTTGATCGAGAGTGTGACGATCACGCGGAATGGGGCTGCGGCGCAGGCTTTCAATCCGCTTCAGTATGGGTTGCCGGTGTTTGGGGATGCGAAGCCGCGGTTTCGCCGGGAAGCAGGCGAGGATTTGATCGATTTTCCGGCGGCGTTGCCGTTTTCGGAGGATTTATTTTATGGTTCGGGGGATCTTGAGAATTGGACATTTGCAGGAGCGGTTGAGAAGTTGACGGTTCCGGTGAATCAGCCAGTTGATGTGAGTGATGTGACGAGCGGAGAGCCGCGTTATTTTTTTCAGGTGGCGAGGGCTAAGTATGCGAATCGGCCGAGTGATATGGTGGGGAAGAGTTTGTCGATGGTTTTGACTTCGGGAGGGAATCAGCCGTTGGTTTTGAATTTCACGGGGCAGGAGCGAGCGACGGTGAATTTTTCGCAGCCGTTGGGGACATCGTTGTTGGACAACACGCAGGCCGGGACGATCGGGGCATACATTACAGATGAGAGTCTTCATTCGAAGCAACTGATTGTCGCGGTGAGTGGCTTGAGTGATTTCCTGAGGATCAATTTGGTCTTTCGGACGCCGACTTCTGGGACGTTCACGGGACAGTTTTTTTCGACGTTTTCTCCGGACTATTGGCCGTTGTATGGGAATTTCACGCTGAC
>SYAP01000107.1 GCA_005787565.1 Verrucomicrobiaceae bacterium
AGGGTGCCGCCATCGGCTTGTTCGAAGCGGCCTGCGCGGCGGGCGATGGCACCAGTGAAGGAGCCTTTTTCGTGGCCGAAGAGTTCGCTTTCGAGGAGGTTCTCGGGGATGGCGCCGCAGTTGATGGTGATCATCTCCTTTTGGCGGCGCGGGCTGTATTCGTGGACGGCTTTTGCGACGAGTTCCTTGCCGGTGCCGCTTTCTCCAGCGATGAGGACGGGTGCATCGGAGCGGGCGACACGGCCGACGAGTTTGAAGACGTCCTGGAGGGCTCGGGAAACGCCGATGATTTTCACTCTGCCATCGAGGCTGGGCATTTCCGCGTCCGGTTGGCCGGCGGAGCGGCGGTCTTCTAGGGTTTGGAGGGCGGATTCGACGACGGGGCGGAGTTCGAAAGAGAGGGATTCCTTGCGGAGAACATCGTGGGCACCGCGCTGGGTGGCTTCGATGATTTGGCCGGTGGTGGGGAATCCGGTGGTGAGGATGATGAGGGTTTGCGGGCTTTGCTGGCGAATGCGGCTGAGGAGTTCCAATCCATCGAAGGGTTGGAGGGTCATAGCTGCGACGATGACGCCGACCTGTGTTTTTTCGACGACCTTGATGGCATTGGCCGCGTTGTCGCAGCGGAGGATACGGAGGTTCTTCGCGGTCAAATGTTTGGTGGCCCAATCGAGAAAATCGTGATCGGGATCAACCAGCAGCAGGGTTTCTTCAGTGGGGGTTTCCGACATTGCGGGCGGGCAGAGTCAACCATGCGGGCGGCGGATGGCGACGAAAAAAAATCCGGGCATTTTAAGGTGTTTGAATTTTCGTGTTTGCGGGGGTGGGGGAGGCGTCCGGGGTGGCGAAGGGGTGTTTGTACCAATTCCATGCCCGGCGGAGGTGGCTGCGGATGTCTTCGGCGGCGACGTAGGCGGAGGGGATGAGATAGAGGGTGATGGCGGTGGCGAAGAGGATGCCGAAGGCGAGCGAGGTGGCCATGGGGATGAGCATCTGGGCCTGGAGCGAGCGGTCGAAAAGCAGGGGGACGAGTCCAACGAAGGTGGTTGCGGAGGTTAGGAGGATGGGGCGGAATCGTTTGGTGCCGGATTGGACGACGGATTCGAAGATGTCCTCACCAGCGCGGACTCTGGTGTTGATGAAATCGACCATGACGAGCGAGTCGTTCACCACGACACCGGCGAGGGCGAGAATGCCGAAAACGGAAAGATAGGACGGTGTGATGTCCATGATGAGGTGACCGAAGAGGGCTCCGATCGCGCCGAAGGGGATGGCGAGCATGACGAAAAACGGCTGATAGAGAGAGCGGAAGGGGATGGCTAACAAGGCGTAGAGAGCGGCGAAAAGGGCGATGCCGCCGAGCCATGAGCGCTTTTTGGTTTCCTCGTGTTCTGCGACGTATCCGGCGTAGCGCCAGGTGAGTTCGGGGTGCTGGTTAAGCACGGCGTCGATCTGTGCGGTGACGTTGTGGGAAATGGCAACGACGTCGACGTTCTCATCGATGGGTTCGGCGGTGACGGTGACGACCTGCGCTCCGTCGATGCGGTTGATGTCCGAGCGGGCGCGGGCGAACTTGGCGGATGCAACCGAGTGAAACGGGGCTTCGCCACCGGAAGGTGTGCGGATACGGAGTTGGTCGAGGGTGCTGAGTGACTGGCGTTTTTCCAATGGAAGGCGGACCATGACGCGGACGTCGTCGCGGTCGCGCTGGACGCGTTGTGCCTGCTCGCCGAAGAAGGCAGCGCGGACCTGGCGGGCGAGTTCTCGCTGTGTTAGGCCGAGTGCCTCGCCTTCCGGGCGGATGGTAATGAGGAGTTCGTCGCGGTTTCCGCCTGCATCGTTCCAAGCGCTGGAAATGCCCTCATAGGATTCGAGGATCTTTTCGACTTCCTCGACGACGAGGTCTTTGGTTTCTGATGCGGCTCCACGAACTTCGATACTGAGGGATTCCAATTCATCGCCGCCCCAGCCGCCACCGCCGCCGCGATCGCCGGAAATGTGGAGATTTTGCACGCCTGGAACCTCGCCAACGAGTTCCGCCCAGCGTTTGGCGATCACGCTGTTTTTCGGGCCAGGTTCGGAGCGTTCGCCGGGGTCGGTGATGTTGACCGCGACAACGCCTTCGTGGGATCTAACATCCGGCCGGCCGACCCAGCCGCCGCTGGAGGTGATGACATCGCCGATGAGGGTTTTTCCTGTGCCGGGATCAATGAATTCCTTGCGGAGTTGCTCCACGGCGGCGGCGACTTGTTTGATGCGGTCATCGGTGATTTCGACCGGTGTGTCGCGTGGCATTTGCAACCGGGCCTGGATGCGGTTGCGCTCGATGGATGGCATGTTGACGAACCCGAGGCGGCCGCTGCTCAGGATGCCGACGGATCCCATGCCAACGGCGAGGAAGATCGACAGCGTCGCGTAGCGGTGGCGTGTGGCGAAGCGGAGCGTGGGATCGTAGACTTTCTCGACAAACGTCTCAAGGCTGTCGGCGATGGCTTTTTGAATTTTCTCAAATCGGTTGAATCTCGTGCGATGCACTCTAACGCCCTTGAGGTGGCACGGTAGGGCTAGTTTGGATTCGAGTAATGAAAACAGCAGCACGGCGGTGACCACCGGTGGAATCTGCTTGGTAAACGAGCCGTAGAAGCCTTCGAAAAACATCAGCGGAGCGAACGCCACCACGGTTGTTAGGATGCCGAACGTCACCGGCACCGCCACTTCTTCGGTGCCGAATGTCACTGCATCGAGGGGTTCCATGCCGTCCTTGAGTTTCGTGTAAACATTCTCAGCGGTAACAATCGCATCGTCCACGACGAGGCCGACTACGATGATGAAACCGAAAACACTCATGACATTGGCGGTGATGCCGAACCATGGCATCACGATGAACGCACCCGCAAAAGATACAGGGATTCCAAGAACTACCCAGAAAGCGATCATCGGGCGCAGGAATAGGCCCAGCACGATCAGCACCAGAAGGCTGCCCTGAAGCAGGCTCGAAATCAGCGTGCCGAGCCGACCTTCGAGCTCGACCGATGAGTCGTCGGAAACATGCAGGGAGATCCCCTCGGGAAATCGTTCATGGGCAGTGGCGCAGTAGTTTCTAACGAGCTCGGCGATTTCCAGCGCGTTTTCGCCATCCAATCTCAGCGCCTCCACCAGCAGGCAGGGTTTGCCGTTAAACCGGACGATTTTTTTTCCTTCTTCAAACCCGTCTATCACACGGGCTACCCGACCGAGTTTCACCTCCGAGCCTTCGCGATTGGTGATGACGATATTCTCGTAGTCCTTGGCGGTGTAGGCTTGGCCTTTCGAGCGGATCATCAGGCTTCCTTCGTCGGTGGTGATCTGGCCGGCGGGCAGGTCCAGGGAAGATCGTTGAATCGCTTCGCTCAAATCGGCGAACGTCAGGCCGAAATCCCGAAGGCGCATCGGGTCCGCCTCGATGGAAATTTCCGGCGGGTTTGCACCCTGAACCACCGCTTGTGAAATTCCGCGCATCGCCACAAGATCATCCCGCACCCGGCGGGCAGCGACCAACAGATCCTCCTCGGCCATTTCTCCGGCGACGACCACCTTGATCACCTCGAACCACAACGCGCTGTCCGGAATGCTGATTCGCGCTGGCTCGATTTCTCCTGGAAAGGTGTTGATCCGATCAACCCGTGTCTTAATTTCCTCTAGCAACTCCTTGGTGTCCGTGGATTCCGTCGCCCGCACCGAGATCCAAGCGTTTCCGCTGGCCGCTTGTGATTCGATGAAATCCACGCCGCGCATTCCCTCAAGCGCACTCTCGATCGGCAGGATCACAGCACGCTCGACATCCTCCGGGCTGCCGCCACGGTAGTTCACGCTGATGTCCACCTGATTGAAGCGCAATGCCGGCTGCACCTCCAGCGACACCTTTTCCTTTGCGGAGTAGATGCCGTAGCCGAGGATGCCGAAGAGCAGAAAATTGGCCGCGATGGCGTTGCGGGCGAACCAGCGGATCATTTGGGAGCGATAAAGTTGGTTGCCGTGATTGTCGAACGTGGAAATCCCCCGCGCACCTTGTTAGATGTAAAACATCGGCCCGGCCTGGCTTCCCGCCATTGCCTCCAGCGTGATGCCATCCAGCATCGCAAACGTCTCGGTCGACACCTGCATCCAAGCCGCCCGGACCGCCCCTCCGGACTCGCCCTCCGCCGTTGCCGAGCACTGGAGCAGCGCGGGATCCACTGCGTCCACGATTTGCCGTAGCGAAATCATCGCCGCCGGTCTTGCCAGAAGATACCCACCCGCCGCTCCACGCCGGCTTTCGATCAGCCCGCCACGGCGCAAGTCGTTGAGGATTTGCACCAAAAAGTTCGCCGACACGGCTTCCCGTTGCGCGAGGTCATCAAGCCGTGTAAGAGTCCGCCCGTCATGCTGCTTGGCCAACTGCGCCAGCGCCCGACAGGCATACTCCAATTTCTGCGAAATCTTCATGAGCGAATCCCACCATGGCGGCCAGTCCGCGGCCAGTCCGAATCCCGCGAAACTCTGTGCCCACAAGTCCGCCGACATCTCGGGCGTGTGGGAAACCCTCCGCCGCGAGGCTGCCCGCGTCCGCTCGGAAGAACCCGGCCTCGGCCACCTCGTCGACGACGTCATTCTCTCCCGTGAGACCCTCGCCGCCGCCCTCGGTGCCCGCCTCGCCCGTCGCCTCGCCCGCGAGGACATGCCGCGCGACCGGATGGAGCCGCTCCTCACCGGCGTCTTCGAAGGCAATCCCCTCATGGTCCACAGCGCCGCGCGCGACCTGCTCGCCATGTTCGAGCGCGATCCCGCCTGCTTCTCGCCCCTCGAGCCGCTGCTTTTCTTCAAAGGCTTCCTCGCACTCACCACCTACCGCGTTTCCCACCAACTCTGGCGCGATGACCGCCGCTGGCTCGCCCTCTACCTCCAAAGCGTCGCCAGCGAAGTCTTTGCCGTCGATATCCACCCCGCCGCAAGAATCGGCTGCGGCATCCTCCTCGACCATGCCACCTCCTTCGTCGTCGGCGAAACGGCCATCATCGAGGACGACGTTTCAATCCTCCACGAAGTCACCCTCGGCGGCACCGGCAAGGAAACTGGCGAGCGCCACCCGATCATCCGCTCCGGCGTCCTCCTCGGCGCTGGGGCGAAGATCCTCGGCCGAGTCGAAATCGGCACCGGAGCCAAAGTCGGCGCCGGCAGTGTCGTCCTCGCCGATGTCCCGCCCCACAAAACCGTGGCCGGTGTCCCTGCCGTCATTGTTGGCGAGTCCCGCGAGGAAAATCCCGCCATCGAAATGAATCAGAAGCTTGATTGCCGCAACAGCCACGGTGCATGAAATCCCGCCTCCACCTGCTCGCCCTGCTGATCTGCCTGCCACTCGCCCAGTGCGACAAAGCGCGCGACATCGCCAACAAGGCCAAATCCGCCGCCGGTGACAAACTCGCCGAAGCCGCCGGTGATTCCACATCCAACGAAAAGGAAACCCCGGTCGATCCCGCTCTCCAGGCCCTCGTCGACCAATCCCCCGAAGGCATCCTTTTCCGAAAGGATCTGCCCTTTCCCACCAACCTCGAAGTCCGCGTTCGCACCCTCACCGCTCTCAAAAAAGTCCGCGTTTTCGGCCAATCCGCCCTCGGAGCCGTCGGCTCCCAGATCTCCGGAAACCACCACACCACCCTTTTCATCGAGCGTGTCCGGGGAAATGCCCGCCTCACCCTCGAACACGAAACCTTCACGCCGACCACCGGCATCGAGGGCATGCCACCGCCAAAAGACGCCGCAGCCCAGCCCTCCCCGCCTCCCACCTCCGAGCCATCTCCGATCCTATCAGACGCCCCACGTTCCACCCCCATCGTCTTCCGATTCCAAGGCAAAGGCTGGAAACCCGACCGCTCCTCCGATTTCAAAGCCGCCACCGTCGCCAAAGCCCTCGCCCCCAATTTCGACTCCTACCTCATCGACAAAGCCGGCGCACCACGCCCGCTCTGGTTCTCTCCCCGCCGCTACAAAATCGGCGAATCCCTCACCCTCGAAGGAGAATCCCTCGCCATCCTCTTCGACCCCGGTTCCACCGGTAAAGTCACCCTCACCCTCGAGGCCCTCGAAGCCGTCTCCGGCCATCCGTGCGCGCGCTTCAAAATCACCGGTGATTACCAATCCAAAGGCCTCATCCAACACGACGGCCAAAAGCACGATCAGGACGTCTCCATCACCGGCGGCAAAGTCTGGCTCTCCCTGATCCATCCCGTCGTCCTCCGCGAAGAAATTGATACCATCCAGACCATCGTCTCCGGTGGTGGCGGCACCTCCGCCCGCCTCCAAGGAGTCTTCTCCCTCGCCATCACCCGCGAGTGGAAATCCACCACCCCGTGACGCATCCCGCCCGCTGCGCGAAATTTCAGCGTTTCCCCAACGGAGATTCATGTCATCTTCCCGGCCATGAATGGGCCACTTCTCCACCTCGCCTGCGCCTTTCTCCTCGCCACGCTGCCGGCCGCCGCCATCCCGAACTCCGTCCTCGGCGCCATCAATGACGAGCAGAGCCCCCTCGACGGCACCGATGTCACTGACGATCTGTTAGGTCCCCAGCTCTGGGCCGGAAACGCCGCGCTCCCTGGAAAATGGCGCGACGAAGGAACCATCGGCACCGCCACGCTCTCCCACCTCGTCGCCCGCCCCAAACTCTTCGGCCGTGACGTCATCCTGCTCCGCGCCATCCACCGCGACGATCGCCTCGAATCCCTCGAAGCCACCTTCGTCGATGCCGGCTCCTACTTCGGTTACTTCAACGAAAAACTCCCCGAAGGCCTCACCCGCCGCCAGGCCCGCGACGAAGTCCAACGCCGCCTCGCCACCCGCCAGGCCGCCTTCGAGACCCTCTATCAGGAAACCCTCACCGCCCTCGAAACCTCCATCGCCCGCCACACCGGCGACGATCGCCCACGCGAGCAAACCCTCGGCCGCAACCGCACCCTCCGCGCCGAGCCACGCCAATGGACCAAGGACGGATTCTCCATCCGCCTCCTCGCCGCCCACCCGCGCCTCATCCGCGTTACCCTCCAGCCCGCCGACTCCACCCCGCGCGATTGGCTGGACCGCTCACTTGCGGAAACCACCCCGCGCCACCGCGCCGCAGACCTCGCCACCCGCGTCCAACGCCTCCCCGATGGCACCGTCCAGCTCGATCGGCTCCAGCCCATCGCCCAAGGCAACACCCCCTACTGCGGACTCAACTCCCTCGGCATGGCCGCACGCTACTTCGGCCTCCACCTCGATGAAGACTGGCTCGCCGCCGCCGGAGGCTTTCAAAACACCGGCAGCGCCGATGGCTCAAACATGCTCCGCCTCTACAACGCCGTCGCCGCCGAGGCCGGATTCCAGCTCACCCGCGACAACCAACTCGACCTCCCCGGCATCCGCCGCGCCATCGACTCCGGCTTCCCCGTCATCGTCTGGCGCCGCTTCTCCCACGACCGGAACACCCTCCACGACCGCTTCCTACGCGACTTCCGCCGCAACCCCGCAGCCGTCCTTCCCGATCCCAACGACCCAGCCGAACGCGCCACCTGGCCCAACGACGAAGCCCCCCTCCACGCCTCCGTCGTCACCGGCTACCATGCCGACCGCAAGGAACTCCTCTTCCTCGAAAGCTGGTCCGGCAAAGACGTCCCCCGCCGCATGCGCCTCGAAGAACTCGCCGCCACCACCTACCTCTGCTTCATCTTCAAACCCTGAACCCAAAGCAATTTCTCCTCACCCAACGCCCCGAGCAATCCCAATCCGTGAGCTGGCCCCCGAAAGTTGATCTACTTCTTATGTTTTCCGGATCGGGCGGCCTGCACCATCTGGTCGACGGTGCGGACGCTGCGATTGAGGTGTTTTTCTCAAAAGCGGAAGGTGAAGTCATAGATGATCTCTGACTTCTTGTAGGAGAGAAGATCCTGTTAGTTTCCGCCTGGGGGGGAGGAAGCTGGGAGGGTCTTCTGGCATGGTGGAGGGTTCTGGAATAGGTCCTATAGGTCTTATGGGACTTAAATTTTTTGGTAAAGCTCTGCTCCGGCTTCGGCGAATTCCTTGGACTTTTCCTCCATGCCTTTTTGGATGGCTTCTTCTTCGGCGATGCCTTGTTGGGCGGCGTATTGGCGGACGTCTTCTGAGATTTTCATTGAGCAGAAGTGGGGGCCGCACATGGAGCAGAA
>SYAP01000108.1 GCA_005787565.1 Verrucomicrobiaceae bacterium
CGCTGCCCGCCCGAAAACTCATGCGGATACTTCCGCATCACCGATGCATCCAGCCCCACCGTCGCCATCAGCTTCGCCACCCGCTCCTCCAAATCCGCACCACCCACCTGCGGATGCCGCTGCCGGATCGCCTCCGCCAACGCCGAAAACACCGTCATCCGCGGATTCAGCGACGCATACGGATCCTGAAACACCATCTGGAAATCCAAACGCCGCCGCCTCACCTCCGCACCTGATAGACCCGACAAATCCTCACCCGCCAGCTTGATCGTTCCCGAAGTCGCCGGAATCAACTGCATGATCGTCCGCGAAAGCGTCGACTTCCCGCAGCCCGATTCCCCCACCAATCCCAGGATCTCCCCCTTCTCGATCGTTAGACTCACCCCATCCACCGCACGGATGATTCTCTTGCTCGGTGCGAAGATCGAGCCCCCGCGCTGCGTAAAATGCGTGTGAAGGTCGCTGATTTCCAGATAGGCCACGCCCCAGAAAAGCACGCCCATCCCGCCATCGCACGGAAAAATTCCACGCCCCTCCACACCTCCCCGCTTGCCCACCCGTCCCATCCCCGCCATCCCTCGTCCATGAAACGCCACCTCCTCGCCGCACTCGGCCTCCTCTCCTCTCTATCAGCCGCCGTCGTCGAGCACGGACCCATCGTCCACTGGAGCCAGGACCCCACCCAATCCACCGACATCGTCTGGCTCGAACGCTCCGGCCAAGGCGGCGTCGAAGGCAAATGGACCACCGGCCCCGCCGGCTTCGGCTATGGCGACAACGACGACTCCACCGTCTTCAACCGCATGCACGGACGCTTCATCTCCGTCGCCATCCGCCGCCACATCCAGCTCCCACCCGGCGTCCCCGGCGATGCCGTCCTCGTCCTCCGCGTCAACTACGACGACGGCTTCATCGCCTGGCTAGGCGGCAAGGAAATCGCCCGCAAAAACATCACCCCAGATGGCAGCAAAGCCGCCGGCACCCACGAAGCCGGCCAATTCGACGAATTCCGCCTCGGCCGCATCGACCGCCTCCTCACCGACAAAGGCACCATCATCGCCCTCCAAGGCTTCAACAACGCCCTCGACTCCTCCGACTTCACCCTCCACCCCATCCTCGTCGCCAAACACGGCCAAAAAGAATGGCCCATCTCACTCGCCAACCAACCCTGGGAATACCTCGCCAACGCCAAACCCGAAGACGGCTGGCAAACCCGCACCACCAGCCCACCCGGCGAACCCCTCGCCGCCGCCCCAGCCGAATACTCCCTCGCCTGGCGCATCAAAAACACCGGCAAATGGAACACCCGCGACGTCGCCTCCGCACCCTTCGCCGCCAGCGCCCACCGCGTCCTCCGCGCCACCCTCACCTCCCTCCCCGCAGGCAAAGACATCGAATTCCGCATCCACCGCCCCGGCACCACCGAAATCTCCGAAACCTTCACCTTCCGCATGCCCCCCGAAAAAGCCGAACCCATCCGCTTCGTCACCGGTGGCGACCTCTACCACTCCCGCGAACCCATGGACAAAATGAACCGCGTCGCCGGTGCCCAAGACCCCCTCTTCGCCCTCATCGGCGGCGACCTCGCCTACGCCAACAACGGCTCCCACGACCGCTGGTTCGACTACATCGACTCCTGGGCCCAAAACGCCCGCACCCCCGATGGCCGCCTCGTCCCCAAAATCGTCGCCATCGGCAACCACGAAATCATCGGCGCCGGATACCACCCCACCGACGCCCCCGGCCCCGAAGCCGCCTCCATGTTCTACGCCATCTTCTCCTTCCCCGAAACCAACAACGCCACCCACACCGTCGACTTCGGAAACTGGCTCTCCATCGTCAACCTCGACTCCGGCCACACCAAAAACATCGCCGCACAAAACGACTGGCTCGAAAAAACCCTCAAAGCCCGCGCCCAAGTCCCCAACCTCTTCGTCTGCTACCACCGCCCCGCCTGGGGCGTCGGCGCCAAACCCGACGCCGTCGACATCCAAAAACACTGGTCCCCCCTCTTCGAAAAATACCGCGTCACCGCCGTCTTCGAAAACGACCACCACGTCTACTCCCGCTCCCACCCCATCAAAGCCGGCAAAATCGACGAAAAAGACGGCATCCCCTACCTCGGCTCCGGCTCATGGTCCGTCGCCGTCCGCCCCGTCGACCCCAAAGAAATCAAAAACCGCCCCTGGATCGCCCACGCCGAAGCCCGCAACCACCTCTACCTCATCGAAACCCTCCTCCCCGGCGGCTACACCGCCATCGCCAAAGACCTCCAAGCCAAAGAATTCGACCGCTCCCTCCGCCCCTGGAAACGCTAACCCCCTGATCCCAAAAACCCAACAACCCAAAACCAAGGCTAGCGCCCCGCGCCCCCTGCCACCCTTCCCACCACAATCCCGCCTCGACTCAGAAATCCCAGCCAGCTAGCTCTGGCTCCAACAATGATCACTGGCGAAATCAAATCCAAAGTCGACCGCATCTGGGACACCCTCTGGTCCGGCGGCATCTCGAATCCCCTTACCATCATCGAGCAGCTCACCTACCTGCTCTTCCTCAAGCGCTTGGACGAGCTCCACACGCTCAAAGAGAACAAGGCGAACCGCCTTAAGCAATCCATCGAGGATCCCATCTTCACCCCACAGCAGGACAATCTCCGCTGGTCACGCTTCAAGGAAAGCTCCCCAGAGGAAATGTTTAACACGGTCCGGGATCATGCCTTTCCGTTCATCAAGACCCTCGGCCAGTCTGCCAACGGCGAGGGCGGCAGCACCTACAGCCAACACATGAAGGACGCCACCTTCATGATGCCCACGCCCCGCGTTCTCGCTAATATCGTCGATCAGCTCGACGCCATCGAGATGGCCGATAGCGACACCAAGGGCGACCTCTACGA
>SYAP01000109.1 GCA_005787565.1 Verrucomicrobiaceae bacterium
GGTGGAGCTTGATGGGCCGGAGGGGTGGGTTTTGGGGATTTCCCGAGAGGCGGATGGGCGGGTGGAGGCTTGGCTTTTTTCGCAGAGGGTGGAGATGGGTTGGGTGGGCCGGGGGGAGTGGGGTGGGGAGTTGCGGATGGAGCGGGTGGTGCGGGAGCAGGTGTGGCCGTTTTGTGAGAGGCCGATGGCGAGCCCGACGGCTCCGGAGGGGGAGGAGGATGGGGTGTTGGGCGTGGTGCCGACGTTGCAGAGTTTGCCGGGGGCGACGAAGGTTTTGTATCTGGATTTCGATGGGGAGTCGGTGATCGGGACTTCGTGGAATGTGAGTTTCAACGGCGGGCAGACGTTGGTGGCGGCACATGCCGGGGTTTCAACGGCGACGATGGAGCGGATCTGGGAGCAGGTGGCGGAGGATTATCGGCCGTTCGGGGTGAATGTGACGACTGTTCGATCGGTGTACAATGGGGCGGCGGGGACTTCGAAGATGATGGCGGTGTTTACGCCGAGCAATGCGTGGTATCCGGGTGCGGCGGGGGCGGCGATGGTGGGTTCGTTCGGACAGAACACGGCGCGGGTGGTGTGGGTTTTTACGAGTGAGGTTTTTTCGGCGGAGAACCGGGCGGCGGTGTGCAGTCATGAGTTCGGGCATACGATGGGTTTGCATCATGATGCGACGACGACGGCGGGGTATTATGAGGGACATGGTGATGCGGGTTCGCCGGTGAGTTGGGGGCCGATCATGGGGGCGGCGTATGCAAAGCGGTTGATCCAGTGGAGTGATGGTGGGTATCCGGATGCGGTGACGCCGAATGGTCCGCAGGATGATGTGGTGATTTTGGCGACCAAGTTAGGGGTGAGGGCGGATGAGGATAACAGCACGTTGGCGGGATCGAGGAATGCGTTTTTGCCGGCGACGGGGGTGGTGATGGGGAGCGGGGTGATCGGGAACCGGGTTGATCGAGATTTTTTTCATGTGGATGTGACGGATGGGGGTGGGCTTTCGGTGTTTGTGGAGCCGGTTCCGTTTTGTCCGATGGGTGGGGGGAATCTGGATGTGGAGGTGCGGTTGTTTGATGGGGCGGGGGTGGAGTTGGCGCGGGCGCATCCGGAGGGGAGGCAGGATGCGGAGATCCATTTCGTGGTGCCGGGGGCGGGGAGGTATCTGGTGCAGGTGGATGGGGTGGGGAAGGCGGGGGTGGATGGGTATTCGGATTATGGGTCGCTGGGTGGGTATGTGTTGAGCGGGGTGTTTGTGGGTGGGGCGCCGGTGGCGGGGTTTGATGGGGATGGGGACGGGGTTTCTGATGCGGATGAGTGGGTTGCGGGGACGGATCCGGCGGATGCGGGGTCGCGGTTGAGGCTGGAGGTTTTGGGAATCGGAGCCGGAGGGGCGGAGGTGAGGGTGCCGGTGGTGTTTGGGAAGACGTATCGGATCGAGCACAGCGCGACGTTGGAGGAGGGGAGTTGGGAGACGGTGGCGGGTCCGTTTTCTCCGGTGACGGATGTGGAGTGGATGGAGATGGATGTGGAATTTCCGGAGGGTGAACGGGGGTTTTTGCGGGTGGTGGTGTGGTGAGTTTGGAGAAACCTTCGGGCGATCGGGAATGTTGGCCCGCCGATTGCTATGATTGGGATTCATAAGCCCATGTCCATGTTCAAGGGGTATCAACCCGACAAGTTTTACGATGAGATGTTTGACGCCAATTCGCGGGTTCGCCCGTATTGTGCGCCTTTGATGGAGAAGCTGGGGGGATTGGATGAAAAGGAGTTTCTGGACCGGAAGGCGACGTCGGAGCTGTATTTCCTGAGGCAGGGGATCACGTTCAACGTGTATCATGACAACCAGGGGACCGAGCGGATTTTCCCGTTTGATCCGGTGCCGCGGGTGATTCCGGCGGCGGAGTGGGATCACCTGGAGGCTGGGCTGACGCAGCGGATCATGGCGTTGAACCTTTTCCTGCATGATATCTATCATGATCAGCAGATTTTGAAGGATGAGGTGATTCCGAGGTTTTACATCGAGCAGGCGAAGCACTACCGGCCGGAGTTCCGGGGCGTTGATGTGCCGGGTGATATTTACATTCACATTTGTGGGAGCGATCTGATCCGTGGGGATGACGGGACTTATTATGTTTTGGAGGATAATGGCCGCTGTCCGTCCGGGGCGTCTTATCTGTTGGAAAACCGGAATGCGTTGAAGCGGTCTTTTCCGGGAATTTTTGATTCGCTCGGGGTGAGGCCGGTGGATTCGTATCCGCGGGATTTGCTGAACATGTTGCAGCATATCTCGCCGAGGCGGGTGGGGGATCCGGTGTGTGTGTTGCTGACGCCGGGGTGTCATAACAGTGCGTATTTCGAACATTGTTATCTTGCGCGGGAGATGGGGATTCAGATTGTGGAGGGGCGTGATCTAACGGTGGTGGACAAGCATGTTTACATGCGGACGACGCGGGGGTTGGTGAAGGTGGATGTGATTTATCGGCGGATTGATGATGATTTCATTGATCCGGTGGTGTTCCGGAAGGATTCTGTGCTGGGTGTGCCGGGGTTGATGAACGCGTATCGAGCGGGGAATGTGGCGTTGGCGAATGCGGTGGGGACGGGGGTGGCGGATGACAAGGTGATTTATTATTTCGTGCCGCGTATCATTGAGTATTATCTCGGGCAGGAGCCGATTCTGCCGAATGTGCCGACCTATCTGGCATCGGAGGAGGAGGATCGGAAATTCATTTTGAGTCATTTGCCGGAGTTGGTGGTGAAGGCGGCGAACGAATCCGGAGGATATGGGATGTTGATGGGTCCATCGGCGACGGCGGATGAGATTGAGATTTTCCGGGAGCGGATCATCGCGGATCCGAGAAACTACATCGCGCAGCCGGTGGTGGCGTTGTCGCGTTGTCCGACGTGGTGTGACGGGGGGATGGAGGGTCGGCACATTGATTTGAGGCCTTACATCATCTATGGAGAGGATGTGAAGATTGTTCCGGGCGGGTTGACGCGGGTTGCGCTGACGCGTGGGTCGCTGGTGGTGAATTCTTCCCAAGGAGGCGGCAGCAAGGACACCTGGGTGCTCCGTCATTGAAATTTCAGACCATGCTTTCCCGAGTTGCCAACACCCTTTACTGGATGGTCCGTTATGTGGAACGGGCTGATAACCTCGCGCGGTTGATCGATGTGAACCGTCAGCGTTTGCTGGACTTCGAGAGTCTGGACAGCGAGCGGTTGCGCGGGTTCTGGAAGCCGATCATCCAGAGTACGGGAGATGAGGAATTGTTCCACTCGTTGTATGATGAGTCCGGGAGCGATGAGGTGATCCGTTTCATGACGGCGGATCTGCGGAATCCGAACAGCATTGTTTCGTGCATTTCGCTGGCGCGAGAGAATGCTCGGACGGTGCGGGACCAGTTGTCCGATGAGTTATGGGAAGAGATCAACGCGTTGCATCTTTTCACGAAGTCGCATGAGGCGGGGCAGTTGTTGATTTCGGATCCTCCGAAGTATTATGAGAATGTGCGGAGGTCGGCTCTAACGTTTTTGGGGATCGCGGCTTCGACGACTTCGCGGGATGAGGCGTGGGAGTTCATGGATTTGGGGAGGCATTTGGAGCGTGCGGACAAGACGACGCGGTTTTTGGATATTTCGACTTATCTTCCTGCGGGTTCGGAGAGTGATTCGACTGGGGTTTTGCACTGGACGGCGATTTTGCGGTCCTGTGGGGCGATGGGTGCGTTCCGGGCGGGGCATCATGAGCTATCGGCGCGTGGGGTGTTGGATTTCCTGATTTTTTCGAAGACGTTTCCGAGGTCGGTGCGGTATTGCACTGAGCGGGTGGATTTGAGTTTGCATCAGATTTCCGGGACGGCGCGCGGGACGTTTTCGAACGAGGCGGAGCGGGAGGCTGGGTTGTTGTTGGCGGCGTTGAACTTCGGTTCGACGGATGAGGCGTTCGAGGTGGGGTTGCATGATTTCCTTGATGGGTTGCAGGTGCGTTTCAACAAGATCGCGGATGCGGTGTTTGAGACGTATGTGCTGATGCCCGATCGCATTCAGGTGCGTCCGTTGGAGCCTGGTGCCGGCATTTCCGCCGTCGCTGCTTGGCAAATGGAGCAGCAGCAGCAACAGTGACGGCCCACGGCGCATTTACGGGAGTTGGCAGCAACGGTGCGTCCGTCCCTTCAGGCATGAAACTATCCGTTCTTCACCGCACGACTTTCCATTACGGGATGCCGGTCACGGACAGTCTGAATTTGCTGCATCTGGAGCCGCGGACATTTCCGTTCCAGAAGACGATTTCCTCGCTGATCCGGGTGTTGCCTGCGACGCGGTTGAGGCGTTTCACGGATTTGTTTGAGAACGTCACGCATCATTTCGAGCTGCCGCAGGCGCATACGCGGTTGCAGATCGAGAGCCGGTTGCGGGTGGACAATCTGCCGTTGGTGGTTCCGGAGGCTAGCCGTGAGGCGACGTTGGGGGATTATGGGGATCCGCTGGTGCAGGAGAAGACGTGGCAGTATTTGCAGGAGAGCCGGCGGGTGGGGAGCGATGCGGAGGTTTGGAAGCAGGCGGTGGATCTAACGAGCGGTGAGGGGTCGGTGTTCCGTCAGGCGAGCCGGATCATGGAGTGGATCCACGGGGAGTTCCAGTATGAGGCCGGGGCGACGGATGCGAGTACGCAGTTGCAGGAGTCGTTCGCATTGAGGCGAGGGGTTTGCCAGGATTTCACGCATGTGATGTTGGGATTGTGCCGGGCGGTGCGGATACCTGCCAGATATGCATCCGGGTATCTTTACAACGGGCCGAGGGATCAACTGGTGGGGGCGCAGGCGTCGCATGCGTGGGCGGAGATTTATTTGCCGCAGGTGGGGTGGATCGGGTTTGATCCGACGAACAACACGTTGGCGGACGAGCGGTATGTGAAGGTGGCGGTGGGTCGTGATTATGAGGACGTGGCCCCGGTGCGGGGGACGTATCATGGGACGGCGCATTGCCGGATGGAGATCGACGTTCTGGTGGAGAAACTGCCCGATTAGGCGAAGTTAGAACGGTTTGTGGATGCCGAGGTAGGCGGCGGTGACGCCGGCGGCGATGCAGAGGGCGAGGACGACGGAGGCGGGGAGGACCTTGCGTTTGGCGAGGGCCGGGGCGAGGCCGATGAAGAGCCAGAGGCCGGATTTGATCATCCACCAGGATTGGTCCATCGGGGGTTTTTTGAGGATGGCGAAGCCTGCGAGGAGGATGAGGACGAGGGAGATGCCGTGGAGGATGGATGCGCCTTTTTTTCAGGATCCGGCGAGGAGGGTGGCTCCGAGGGAGGTGAAAAGGCCGATGACTCCGGCGAGGTGGACAACTTTGAGGATCAGGGGATTCATGGGGCGGGGGGGAGTTTCTCCGGAGCCGGGAACGGATCAAGGAAGTTCCGCGGGTTGTGTTTTTGTGGAATCGCTGCATGCTGATGGCATGAAGCGACTGATCGCGTGGGCGTTTGCCATTGTTTCCGGGCTCTATCTGTTGTTGATGGGGCCGATGATCGGGCCGTTGGATCCGATTCCGATTTTGGATGAGGCGACGGCGCTGATGATTTTCATCAAGGCGACGAATTACCTCGGATTCAACTTCGGGCGGTGGATTCCGTTTTTCGGGAAGGGGAAGGCGCGGGATGGGAAGGGACCGGGGAGTGGTCCGACAGTGGACGATTGATTTCCTTGAACGGGTGTGGAAGATCCGGCGGGGGCGTTGCGTAATAGCTCCAGAAATTATGTCAGAGACCAATCCTTCAACTGTCAGCCGCAAGCGCCCGTGGGGCCTTACATTTTTCGGGTTGCTTGCTGCCGGAGGGTTGGCGGCGATGCCGTTTCTAGCAGGAGAGCCGGATGGTGAGAAGATGCCGGATCTGGTGCGGTTTTTCGGGAGTTTTCACCCGGTTTTCCTGCATTTGCCGATCGGGATTTTTGCATTGATCCTGTTGCAGGAGTTGGGGGCGATGTTTTCGAGCCGGACGGCTGAGCGGCAGGAGACGGGGTTGTTTCCGATCTTCTGTGGGGTGGTGAGTGCGATCGTGGCGGTGCTTTGCGGGTTCATGCTTTATCACGGGGATGAGGGTGGTGCTTACGTCGGAGAATTGGCGGAGCGGCACATGTGGGGTGGGTTGATTTTCGCGGTTGCGGCTTGTTTGACGTTCATTGTGAAGGCGTGGACGATTTCCTTGGGCTCGAATCCGGCGTTTTACCGGTTGTTGTTGTTTGGGAGCGTGGGGGTGATGGGTTTCACGAGTCACGATGGCGGGTCGATCACGCACGGTTCGGATCATTTGACGAAGTATGCGCCGAATCCGGTGCGTAAGGTTTTGGGATTGGAGCCGAAGGCGGAGAAGCCGAAGGCGAAGCCGTTGGAGGAGCAACTGGTGTATGCGGACATTGTTGCGCCGATTTTGGACCGGCGTTGTGTGCAGTGCCACAAGCCAGGGAATTCCAAGGGGCGGTTGCGGATGGATACGTATGAGATGTTGATCAAGGGTGGTAAAGAGGGGCCGGCGATCGAGCCGGGCAGCGCGGAGGATAGCAACATTGTTTATCGGGTGGAGTTGCCGATGGACGACGACGAGCACATGCCGCCTGAGGGCAAGCCGCAGCTAGAGGCGCATGAGATTGCGATCATCAAGTGGTGGTTGGATTCGGGTGGTGAGACGACGATGACGGTGGCGGCATCGAAGCCGGATGCGGCGGTGATGGAGGCGTTGGCGAAGATCGTGCCGGCGGGTCCTGCGGAGGAAGAGGAGAAGAAGGATGACAAGAAGGTTGCGGGGCCAGCGGATGATGTGAAGTCGGCGGTGGCAGCGTTGGGCAAGGAGTTCCCAGGTGCGCTGAGTTTCGAGTCCCAGCAATCGGCATTGATCACTTTCACGGCGGTTTCGATGCGTGGAAATTTGGATGATGCGATGTTTGCGAAGCTGGACAAGGTGCTGCCGCATTTGGTGACGGTGGATCTATCCGCGACGAAGGTGACGGATGCGAGTGTGGCGAAGTTGGCTGGGGCGAGCCAGTTGCGGTTGGTCCGGTTGGCGGAGACGCAGATCACGGATGCGGCGATCGATACGTTGTCGAAGTTGACGAGTTTGGAGTCGATCAATCTTTATGGCACGAAGGTGACGGATGCCGGGGTTGCGAAGTTGGGCGCGTTGCCGAACTTGAAGCGTCTTTATCTGTGGCAGACGGGGGTGACTCCGAATGCGATCGCAGATTTGAAGGCGAAGTTGCCTAACTGTGAGATTATTACGGGGATTTGAGGGGTAGATGCTTTGAGGGGTAGAAGCTGAAAGGCTGAAAAGCAGAGATGCGGAAAGGAAGAGGAGTTTGGGTTGAGGTTGATCTGGCGTCGCTGAGATACGCTGGGACTAGGGGTGGATGGGACAGATGGGACAGATGGAACTTATAGGACTTATAGGACTTATGTTTTTGGGACGTGGCGGATAGGGAAGAAGAGGGGAGGGCTTTGCGCGGAGCTTGGGTGGTTCATTGGCTTCCCGACTGAGACCCTACTTCACTGAAGCTTCCTCCTTCGCTGAAGCTTCCTCCTTCGCTAAAGCTACGGCGGACAAGACGGCGGACAAGACGGCGGACTAGTCGAAGGGCAGGCTGTCGGCGTGCCCGGGGAGGGGGATCAGACGTTGAAGCGGAATTCGATGACGTCGCCGTCTTTGACGGTGTATTCCTTGCCTTCGATGCGGACTTTGCCGGCGACTTTGGCGGCGGCTTTGGTGCCGGCGGCGACGAGGTCGTCGTAGTGGACGACTTCGGCGGCGATGAAGCCGCGTTCGAAATCGGAGTGGATGACACCGGCGGCGGCGGGAGCTTTGTCGCCCGCGGTGATGGTCCAAGCGCGGGTTTCCTGGACGCCGGTGGTGAGGTAGGTGCGGAGTCCCAAGAGGTGATAGACGGCACGGATGAGGTTGGAGACGCCGGAATCGGTGACGCCCATTTCCTTGAGGAATTCTTCGGCTTCCTCGACGGGCATTTCGCTGAGTTCCTCCTCGATGCGTGCGGAGATGACGACGGCTTCGGCGCCGGAGTGCTCGGCGGCGAATTTGCGGACGCGGGCGACCTGGGGGTGGGAATCCGGGTCTGCGGTGGCGGCGGCGAGTTCATCTTCGCTGACGTTGCAGGCGTAGATGGTGCGTTTGGAGGAGAGGAGGAAGAAGTCTTTGACGATGTGGCGGTCGTCATCGCTGAGTTCGACGGTTAGAGCGGGTTTGCCTTGGTCGAGGTGGGGCATGATGAGGTCGATGAGTTCGACTTCCTTTTTGGATTCCTTGTCGCCGCCTTTGGCTTTTTTCTCGCGGGAGTGGCGGCGTTTTTCGAGTGCGGCCATGTCGGCGAGGATGAGTTCGGAGTTGATGATCTCGATGTCGCGGATGGGATCGACGGAGCCGAGTTCGTGGATGATGTCGTCGTTTTCGAAGCATCGGACGACCTGGACGATGGCGTCGGTTTCGCGGATGTTGGCGAGGA
>SYAP01000110.1 GCA_005787565.1 Verrucomicrobiaceae bacterium
AGGAGAGGATGCGGCAGCCGGAGAAGTTTTCCTGCATGCGCATGAATTTGCGGAAGTGTTCGCGTTCGTTTTCGTTGAGGACGAAGCGTCTGTCGACGACGCGTGAGATGCAGTGGTAGAGGGCGGGTTTGGTGGTGGAGTCTTTCCAGGGGGCGAGGAAGCGGGGTTTGCGCATGGGGGGATGGTGGGGTTAGGAGGGATTGAGGGCAAGTAATAAATGGACTGTCCCTTTGATGGTCCCTTTGATGGTACCTTTTATGGATGGCCGGGGCGGGATTGGATTGGTTGAAAAGCCTTGGAATTGGTGGTGGTGGGTTTCAAGGTTGGGGGGTGATTCCGAACGTCCTTGCTGAACGATATGCCTCGCCCGCTTTGCAGAACTTGTGGTCCGCGGAGGGGCGGCTGGTTTTGGAGCGTGAATTCTGGATCGCGGTGATGAAGGCGCAGCGGGATTTGGGGTTGGATGTGCCTCAGGAGGCGATTGAGGGATATGAGGCGGTGAAGGATCAGGTGGATCCAGCGTCGATCATGGCACGGGAGAAGATCACACGGCATGATGTGAAGGCGCGGATCGAGGAGTTCAATGATCTGGCGGGTTTTGAGCAGGTGCACAAGGGGATGACTTCGCGGGACCTGACGGAAAATGTGGAGCAATTGCAGGTTTATCGATCTTTGTTGGTGGTGAGGGAGAAAGCGGTGGCTGCGTTGCGGCGGTTTCGTGAGCGGTCGGAGTTGTGGGGCGAGCTGATTTTGACTGCGCGGACGCACAATGTGGCGGCGCAGCCGACGACGTTGGGGAAGCGGGTGGCGATGTTCGGTGAGGAGTTGCTTGGTGCGGTGCAGGCGTTGGAGGGGGTGATTTCCGGGTATGCGGTGCGGGGTTTGAAGGGGGCGGTGGGGACGCAGATGGACCAGCTTTCGCTGTTCGATGGTGATGCCACCAAGGTGGCGGAGTTGGAGAGGCGGATTGTCTCGCATCTGGGGATGCCGGCGGTTTGGACGAATGTGGGTCAGGTTTATCCCAGGTCGCTGGATTTCCGGGTGGTGGCTGCTTTGACGGATTTGGCTTCCGGGCCATCGTCGTTTTGCCGGACCTTGAGATTGATGGCGGGGCACGAAACGGCGAGTGAGGGATTTGCGCCGGGGCAGACGGGGTCTAGTGCGATGCCGCACAAGATGAATTCGCGGTCCTGTGAGCGGGTGAACGGGTTTCACGTGATCCTGAAAGGGCATTTGGCGATGGCGGCGGGGTTGGCGGGGGATCAATGGAACGAGGGGGATGTTTCGTGTTCGGTGGTGCGTCGGGTGATGTTGCCGGATGCATTTTTCGCGATTGACGGGTTGTTTGAGACGTTTTTGACGATTCTGGATCAGATGGAGGCTTATCCTGCGGTGATTGCGGCGGAGACGGCGCATTATCTGCCGTTTTTGATGACGACGACGGTCATGATGGCGGCGGTGAAGTCTGGGGTGGGTCGGGAGACGGCGCACAAGGCGATCAAGGAGCATGCGTTGGCGACGGTGCGGGATTTGCGGGAGGGGGTGGTGGAGCGGAATGATTTGGTGGATCGGTTGGCGGGGGATTCGAGGTTGGGGCTAAGCCGGGAGGTTTTGGACGGGATTTTGGCGCAGGGGGACCGGGAGTGTGGAGCCGCGAGGGCGCAGGTGGCGGCATTTGCCACGGCGGTAAGAGAGCTTGAGGCTCGGTATCCGAAGGCGGCTGCTTATCAGCCTGGGGATATTTTGTGATCCGGATGGTCTGAGTTAGCTCGGATCGAAGGTGATTAGGGCCATCATTCGTCCGGTGATGCCCTTTTCGGTGCGGTAGCTGTAGTGTCGGTTGAGATCGGAGGCGGTATTTTCGCCGCAGTCGATGAATTCGCCGATGCCAGCGCTGGCGGCCTGGCTGGCGATTTCGGCGGCGAAGTCGACTTCGTAGTCGGGTGGTCGGATGCAGGGGCCGAGGATTGCGACGATGTCACAAGGGTTTGAATCAAAGTTGGAAACCATTATTTCCAACGACTGTTTTAAAATATTGTTTTCTGTGCCTTTCTTGCCGGAATGGAGGAGTCCGACGGCGTGGGTTTTGCGGTCTGCGAGCCAGATGGCGCCGCAGTCTGCGACGTAGATGGCGAGGATGATGCCTGGGGTTTGGGTGAGGAGTCCATCGACGCCTGGGACGACGGGGAGGCCGTCGGGGGCGATGATGGTGGGGGTGTTGGGGACGATGGCGACGTTTGCGCTGTGGATTTGTTCCGCACGCCACCAGGTTTCGGGTGCGCCGCCGAAGTCGGCGATGGCCTTTTCATGGAAAGGCCTGAGGGACCGCATGGCTTGGTCGCGGTCGCCGGAGATGGGCAGATTGGGTACGCGAGGAATCCAAGCGGCACGGATGCCAGGGATTTGGTGGATGGGATCCAGAAAGAAAGGCGCCTCCGTCACAGGGGGGACTGTAACGGAGGCGTGAGTGATGCGCCAAGCTGATGTTAGCGAAATTCACCGATCACGCGATCGCACGGCCTTGGATGGCTCGCTTCGTGTGCTCGACGGTTTCCGCCTCGTCTTCATCCATGCCGGCGAGGATCCCCGCGAGATCATTGGCGATTTCCTTCCGCATTTTGGAGACGAGTTCGACTCCTTTTGCGGTGATTCTCACCATGATTTTGCGACGGTCTTCAGCGGCATGCACGCGCTCAACGTAGGACAGTTTTTCCAGACGATCGACCAGGCCGGTAGCGGCTGCGGTCGAGTGGCCCATCTTTTTAGCGATGTCGGACATTGTCAGGTATTCTTCGCTAGAAAGGTATGCCAGCAGGAAAAACTGCGGGAACGATACGTTTCCTTTGTTGAGTTCGTTTGATAGGTTCAGTATACAGCTTCGTTGTGTGAATAGGACGAAGTCAGCTAGACGGTCGGCATCGGCTTTGACCGATGCGCCCGCGGCGCTCGATGTGCTCAATTTCATGGCTGGTTGTAGTGTTCATGTTTCGGGACATGTAAGGGTGCACAGCCATTGCGAAAGAGAAGCTACCCGGGTTTGCCGATAGTAATCAACTCTAAAGTTTATTTTTTTTCAAAAATTAATGACCGTGCGATTGGGTGGGACGGTCTGAAGCTACCGGTTTGTCAGAGTTTTGGAAAGCAAAGAATTTGGGAAATCCTAAGCATTTTCTCCGGATGCCTTATTTTCAGGGAATTCTGAGGGGATTTTTGTGGGTTCGGGATCGAGGGGTGGGGTGGAATCCGAGGTGGGGGTGGAGGGTTTGGTGGATGGTTTGGGGAGTTGGTAGACGGCGTCGCCGATTTCGACGGTGCCGGATTGGAGGTCTGCGGCGGCGTATTGGGCGACGGATTCGCCGGTGACGAGGAGGTTTGCGGCGCGTTCATCGGGGCCGCGGGTGGTGAGGGTGGTGCCGCTGGGGACTTCCCATTTGCCGTAGCTTTGGATGAGGACGAAGGTGCGGTCGGCGGGGATGGAGGCGATGCGTCCGACGAGTTGTGGGCGTGGGGTTTCTTTGGTTTTTTCGTCTTTGGTGAACCAGGAGCAGGAGGTAAGTGCGCAGGTGACTAGAGTGGTGCAGGCGAGGTGGAGGGTTTTCATGGAAAGGAGGAGGGGAGTTTGGCTGGGTCAGGGTGAGAGGCGTTCGATATTCCAAGTGTCTGCGGATTTGCGGTAGAGGAAGCGGTCGTGAAGGCGTGCGGGTCCGCCTTGCCAGAATTCGATGGTTTGTGGGATGATGCGGTATCCGCCCCAGAAGGAGGGGAGGGGGATTTCGCCGTGGGTGAATTTGGAGCGGATTTCGTCGAGTTTCTGGAGGAGGACTTTGCGAGAGGTGATGACTTCGCTTTGGTTGGAGACCCAGGCTCCGATTTGGGATTCGCGGGGGCGTGAGGAGAAGTATTTGAGGGATTC
>SYAP01000111.1 GCA_005787565.1 Verrucomicrobiaceae bacterium
GCCTTGGTGCCGGAGTGGGCGATGGTGCCGAGGTTTTGCACGAGTTCCTCGCGGTTCATGCCGATGCCGGTATCGGTGAAGGTGAGGGTTTTCGCTTCCTCATCGCAGGCGAGCTGGATTTCGAGGGTTGCGCCTTTGTCGCGCACGTCGGACTCGGTGAGTTCGCGTGGGCGCATCTTTTCGAGCGCATCAGAGGCGTTCGAGACGAGCTCGCGGATGAAGATCTCGCGGTCGGTGTAGAGGGAGTGGATGACGATATCCAGCAATTGCCGGACCTCGGCTTGGAACGGTTGGGTGGACATATGGGTAAATGCTGAGATGCTGAAATCAAGAGATGAGGGATTTGAGGCGGGAGCAGACTTCCACGACGTTGGCGCGGGAGTTGAAGGCGGAGATGCGGAACCAGCCTTCGCCTGCTGCGCCGAAGCCGGCACCGGGGGTGATGACGACGTTGGCTTCGTTGAGCATTTTATCGAACATGTCCCACGAGGAGAGTCCGGCGGGGCAGCCGACCCAGACGTAGGGGGCGTTGACGCCGCCGAAGACTTGGAGGCCGAGGGCGAGGCAGGCTTCGCGGAGGAGTTTGGCGTTGCCCATGTAGTGTTCGATGAGGGCAGCGACCTGTTGTTTGCCTTCGGGGGAGAAGACGGCGGCGGCGGCTTTTTGGACGGGGTAGGATGCGCCGTTGAACTTGGTGCTGTGGCGGCGGCTCCAGAGTTGGTGGAGAGGGATGCGGGTGCCGTCGTCGGCTTTTCCGGTGACGGTTTTGGGGATGACGACGTAGGCGCAGCGGACGCCAGTGAAGCCGCCGTTTTTGGAGAAGGAGCGGAACTCGATGGCGCAATCGCGCGCTCCTTCGATTTCGAAAATGGAGCGCGGGATGGCGGGGTCCTGGATGAAGGCTTCGTAGGCGGCGTCGAAGAGGAGGATGGCGTCGTTGGCTTTGGCGTAGGCGACCCATGCTTCGAGCTGGGAGCGGGTGGCGACGGCTCCGGTGGGGTTGTTCGGGAAGCAGAGGTAGATGAGGTCGGCCTTCTGGGTGGGAACGTCGGCGACGAAGCCGTTTTCAGCGGTGCAGGGGAGGTAGAGGAGGTTGGCGTATGCGCCATTTTCGTCGGCGTCGCCGGTGTTGCCGGCCATGACGTTGGTATCGACGTAGACCGGATAGACGGGGTCGGTGATGGCGATGGTGTTGCCCTTGCCGAAGATGTCGAGGATGTTGCCGGTGTCGCATTTGGAGCCATCGGAGATGAAGACTTCGTCGGCGGAGATTCCGAGGTTTGCGAACTGGTTTTCGACGATGGCCTGGCGGAGGAATTCGTAGCCTTGCTCGGGGCCGTATCCTTTGAAGGTTGAGCGGTCGGCCATTTCATCGACGCCATCGTGCATGGCTTTGACGACGGCGGGCGGGAGAGGTTCGGTGACGTCGCCGATGCCACAGCGGATGATGCGCGCGGCTTGGTCCGGGTTCGCATCGGAGAACGCCTTCACGCGGCGAGCGATTTCGGGGAAGAGGTAACCGGCTTTGAGCTTGAGGAAGTTCGAGTTGATGGAGGCCATGGCGGGCGGACGTTTAGCCGGGGACGCCGGAGGGTGCAAGAGGGAAGCGGGGGGTTGAGGAAGTGTGGGCGGTGTCGAGGGCGTTTGTGGTGGGAGGGGGTGTTTGCGAAACTTGGGGAGAAGGTTTTTCTCACCGCGAAGGCGCGAAGGACGCCAAGCTGGGCGGATGTGGAGATGTGGATTCGACTTTTCGGGCTGAATTGGATTGGAAGCTGACTGCGTTGTGGGGTTTTTACGCTGGGTTTCCGCTGGGAGGTTGCAAATGGTTCGGCAGCGCCACCGCTGCCTGTTTTCTGAGCGTTGAGCCTGAGAACAGAAAATGAACCACAGATTTCGCAGATTTGCCCAGATTATGAAGAGGTTATCAGAGGCCTTTCAGAACTTGTTTGGTGAATGCTTCAACCTGAGAAATCTGAGTCATCTGTGGTCGGATTCCAAAGTGCTACCCCTGCAACTTCGGGTTTTGGGTTGAGCCGCTCTCTGGCTTGTGTTGGGGACGGTATGGCCAAGTTTTGCTGATCTCTTGGCCGTCGCCAAAATGACCCTTGCCCTCCAGAGGTTCAGAAGACCATCCTTTCGTCATGGTCCTTTTCGTGATCAACCGATTCTGGGATGCGAATGGGACGGCCTGATCACGTTGCTTCATGACAGAACGAGAGAAGATGCTTCATGGGCATTGCTACGACTCACGAGATGATGAGTTGATTGCCATGTACTGGCGCGCGCGCGAGGTTCTACAAGCGTTCAATGGGAGGATCGACGATCGCAACCGGATGACCGGACTTCGATCGCTGTTGGTTGGTGTTGAGTCGGACGTTTGGATTGAGCCTCCCTTTTTCTGCGAGTACGGGGCGCACATCCAGATTGGTTCCGGAAGCTATCTGAATGTGAACTGTTTTCTACAGGACTGTGCGAACATCAGCATTGGAAGAAATGTGCTGGTCGGGCCAGGTGTCCAGATTTGTACCGCATCACATCCAGTCAAAAGCTCTGAGAGAATTGGGGAGGGAAACTCCTACGTTACGTCAGCCAAGCCTGTGAAAATCGGGGATAGGGTTTGGATCGGTGCCAATGTGAGTGTTCTTGGAGGGGTCACCATCGGGGATGATGTGGTGATTGGTTCAGGCAGTGTTGTCACGAGAGACATCCCTTCGGGTGTGGTGGCGTATGGTGTTCCCTGCAAGCCTCAACAAATCATTGCTGCAAATCCATGATTTCCCAGCGCTTTCAGCGGGAGGAAATGGTCGAGAGAAGAGAGATGAGTGATGGGAAGGACATCGATCCGGTTCTCGCGAAAGCCGGACCGAAGTTTGGCAGTGGATTTCATTAGAATGTCGCGGGGGCGATTTTGGTTCTGATGGGGTTGGGCGGTGTCTATCCGACGGATCAGCCATTCCTTTGTGGGGTGGCGTTCGTGTTTGCACTGAGCGGGCGTGTGATGGCCAGGAGTGCGGTGGAACGTTATTCGGGGATGGTGATGATGGGTGTTTTTGGCGGATTCATCGCAGCTTATCTCAGGTGCCGGTATTTCTTGTCCTTAGGGTGGCGATGGTTGCGGCTACGCCTCAGCTTTCGAAGTAGGTGTATCCGGCGAGGCCGGCGCGGTAGACGTCGAGGATTTCGCGGCGTTCCTTGGGGGAGATGCGGCCGTCGGCGACGGCTTTTTCGGCGAAGGAGCGGAATTTGGTGACGAGTTCCTTGGGGTCGTATTCGACGTAGGTGAGGACGTCGGCGACGGTATCGCCTTCGACTTCGTGGGTGTAGACGGGTTTGCCTTTTTCGAGGTGGACGCCGACGACGTTGGTGTCTCCGAGGAGGTTGTGGAGGTCGCCGAGGGTTTCCTGATAGGCGCCGACGAGGAAGACGGCGAGGTAGTAGGGTTCGTCGGATTTGAAGTCGTGGAGGGGGAGGATTTTGGCGACGTCCTCTTTGTCGATGAAGCGGTCGATTTTTCCATCGCAGTCGCAGGTGATGTCTGCGAGGACGGCGCGGTGGCGTGGTTTTTCGTCGAGGCGGTGGATGGGCATGACGGGGAAGACCTGATCGATGGCCCATGAGTCGGGGAGGGATTGGAAGAGTGAGAAGTTTCCGTAGTAGAAGTCGACGAGGGTGGAGGAGAGTTCGCGGAGGTCCTCGGGGATGTCATCGAGTTGTGCGATGAGTTTGGAGATGCGGGTGAGGATGTGCCAGAACCAGGCTTCGGCGAGGCCGCGTTCGCGAAGGGTGGCGGCGCCGTAGAAGAACTGGGCGCGCATCTGGTCGCGATAGTACATGGCGTCGTTGAAGCATTCCTGGAGGTTTTTTTTGCTGATGACCTTGTTGACCTCGATGATGTTCATGAGGTTTTGGGGTGCGTTGTCCGGGATGGGGGGTTCGGCTTCGCTGGTTTGTGCGGAGGTGACGTCGAGGATGTTGAAGACGAGGACGGAGTAGTAGGCGACGACGGCGCGGCCGGACTCGGAGATGAGGTTGGGGTGCTGGACGCCGGCTTTGTCGCAGATCTGGGAGATGACTTCGACGATGTCGGTGCAGTATTCCTGGACGGAGTAGTTGCAGGAGGAGTGGAAGTTGGTGTGTGAGCCATCGTAGTCGACGGCCATGCCGCCGCCGATATCGAGGACGCCCATGGGTGCGCCTTCCTTGACGAGGTCGCAGTACATTCGAACGGCTTCGGTGGCTCCTTCGCGGATGGCGGCGATGTTGGGGATTTGGGAGCCCTGGTGGTAGTGGAGCATTTTGAGGCATCCGATGTAGCCGGATTCCTTGAGGTGATCGACGACGGCGATGACTTGGGATGCGTTGAGGCCGAAGACGGATTTGTCACCGGCGCTGTCCTGCCAGTGGCCGGAGCCTTTGGTGGAGAGGCGGACGCGGACGCCGAGGTTGGGAAGGATGCCGATTTTGCGTGAGCGTTCGAGGATGAGGTCGAGCTCGCTGGGCATTTCGAGGACGAGCATGACGCGGAGGCCCATTTTTTGGGCTTGGAGGGCGAGGTCGATGAATTCCTCGTCCTTGTAGCCGTTGCAGATGAGGTAGGCCTCGGGATCGTGCATGTGGGCGAGTGCGGCGATGAGTTCGGGTTTGGATCCGGCTTCGAGGCCGTAGTGGTATTTTTTGCCGAACTCGGCGATTTCCTCGATGACCTGGCGTTGTTGGTTGACCTTGATGGGGTAGACGCCGCGGTATTCGCCGCGGTATTTGGTGTCGCGGATGGCTTTGCGGAAGGACTCGTTGATTTCGGCGATGCGGGAGTGGAGGAGATCGCGGAAGCGGAGGAGGACGGGGAGGTGGGTGCCGCGGTCGCGGAGGCCGTCGATGACGTCGTAGAGTGAGACTTCGGCCTGGGCTTCGTCGTCTTCGAGGCGGACGGTGACGTGGCCTTTTTTGTTCACGCCGAAGAAGCCGTGGCCCCAGGTGTCGACGCCGTAGAGTTCAGCTGATAGATCGGGCGACCAAGCGGCTTCGGATTTGCGTTTGGCTGGAGCTTTTACGGATGCGGACGGCGGAACCATGGGCGGGAAGGTGGACTGTGGAGGGCCAGCCTTCAATTGCGAATATTGGCTGTTTGGGGGTGGTGGGCGGGGTTCTGAAGGGATGGAGGTGAGCGAAACGCGGAGGCGCGGAGGGCGGGGAGGTTGCTGTCAGATAGGGTTTCCGGGGATCGACTGCGGAATGCAAATTTGCTGGTGAAACCGTTGGGGCTTTCGTGAGTGAAATTCTCACCGATTTACCTCACTCTCCTTGTTCCCGTGCCATCAGGGCTTGTTGTAGGGATTTCAGGCCGATGGTTTCGATCCCTGGCTTGAGGCGGTAGGTTTCCTCGCCGCCGTAGATGACGAAGGCTTTGTCCGGGGTGATGTCTTCGACGGCGGAGAAGAAGCCGGGTTTGAGCACGGGGGAAAGGCCGCGTTTGATCTCGACGGCCCAGGTTTCCCCGGTTCGGAATTTCAGGACGAGGTCCACTTCGGCGCCTGCGCTGGTGCGGTAGAAGTATGCTTCGGTCCGTGCCGGGGTGCAGGCCAGCAGGTTTTCGATCACGAAGCCTTCCCAGCTTGCGCCGACGACCGGATGCCCGACGAGGGTTTCCAGTGTGCTGATGCCTAACAGCTCGTGAACCAGCCCGGAGTCGCGGATGTAGAGCTTCGGGGATTTGACGAGCCGCTTGCCGGTGTTGGCGTGCCAGGGCTTGAGTTTGCGGATGAGCAGCAGGTTTTCCAAAAGGTCGAGGTGGGAGTTCATGGTCCGGCCATCGATCTCCAGGTTGCGGGCGAGGGAGGAGATGTTGGCAACGCCGCCTTGGGCGTGGGCGAGCATCGTCCACAGGTTGCGCAGCTTTCCGGAGGCGAGGCGGCTTCCGAACAGCGGGAGGTCGCGCTCGAGGAAGGAACGGATCAGGAAATCCCGGTATTCCGAACTGAGCGCGTCGGTATTGGCGAGGAAGCTGTCGGGAAA
>SYAP01000112.1 GCA_005787565.1 Verrucomicrobiaceae bacterium
GGCGGTGGGGGTGGGTGGGGCTTTTTCGCGAGGGTCGATGACGGCGAGGGTCCATTCGCCGGGGGCTTCCGGGGTGAAGGAGGCGCGCCAGAGTGGGCGGCCGGAGGGGTCCGGGAGGGATGCGGGGCGGGAGGTGGTTTCCTGGCCGGAGGGGGAGGTGATTTTGAGGGTGGGTTGCGGGGGATTTCCGGAGCCGCGGAAGGAGAGGGAGATGGGGACGGGGGTGGAGGCGGGGCCGCGGGTGGCGGGGAGGCGGAGGGAGAAGTCTTGGCCGGGGAGGAACTCGGAGTAGGAGGCCATCCATTGGATGAGCTGGGTCCAGAAGTCTTCGTAGCAGTTTCCGAGGTCGCGGGCTTCGGGGTAGAAGTCCCATTTCCAGACGCCGTCGCCATTGACGAGGCCGGTGACGCCTTGGCCGTAGCGGCGCATGAGGAGGGCGGGGAAGCGGCCGGATGCGCCGGTGGTTCCTTCGATGTGGCCTTCGGCGAGGGTGCGGGTGAAGGGTTTGACGAGGGATACCATGCGGCCGTCCTTGAGGGTGGGGAGGGAGGCCCAGAGTGGGGCATCGGGTGCGGGGAGGGCTTCGCCGAAGAGGCCGGCGGCGCCGCCATCGCGGGTGGGGGTGAAGCGGAAGTCGGTGGCGGTGGATGCGGCCCAGGTGACGGGTTCGAGGGGTTCGAGTGCGGAGTTGTCTCCGGTGGTGGGTTTGCCGCGGGCGAAGAGGACTGCGCCGCCGCGGTCGCGGACGTAGGCGCGGAGGGCGTCGAGGCGGTCTGGAGTGAGGAAGGGGTCGACGTTTTTTCCGAAGACGATGAGGTCGTAGCGTGAGAGTTCGTCGAGGGTGGCGGGAAAGACCGGGTGGTCGGTTTCTGAGGGGTCGTCGTTTCCGCTGTCGATGCGGAAGTAGCGTTTGTCGGAGAGGCGGTGGACGGAGTTGAGTTCGACGTGTGGTTGTTGGCGGAGGAGTTGGGCGAGGAATTTGGAGTCCCAGTAGGGAGCGCCTTCGGCGAGGAAGACGCGGGTTTTGGAGTTGATGAGGCGGATGTTGAAGGTGCGTGAGTTGTTGGCTTTGCGGACTTCGCCGGGGTGGGTGGGGATTTCGATGGTCCAGCGGGATGAGGTTTCGGGGGCGTTGGTGAGGAAGGTGGCGGTGACGGTGGAGTTGGGTTTGATTTCGAGGTCGAGGGTGGCGATTTCGGTGGATGAGGCGTCGCGGAGGATGGCTTTGGTGCGGATGGGTTCGATGCCGGTGGATTCGACGGCGAAGGGGATGCGGAGTTCCTGTTTGGGGAAGGCGGTGAAGTTGACGCGGTTTTGGAGCAGGGCGAGGTCTGGGGCTGGGGAGTCTGCGCCGATGGGGATGGTGTGGACGGCGGTGTTTCCGCTGCGGGCGCGGAGGGCCATGGTGTCGAGGTCTGTGGGTGAGGAGTCGAGGGTTTCGCGGCCATCGGCGAGGACGATGATTCCGGCGAGGGATTCGCCGGCTGCGGCGGCGTCTTGGAGGAGTTGGGAGATGGCGGGGAGGAGGCGGGTGGCGTCGCCGGTGGAGGGAGGGTTGAGGTTTTCCGTTAGGGGGGCGGAGAGGGAGGCGGCGAAGGGGTGGGTGCGTGATGGGAGATCGGCGGATTTGAGGGCTTTGCGGATTTCCGAGGCGTGGTTGGTGGCGTGGGTGGCGCGGGATTTGCCATCGGCGGTGGGTTCGGCCATGGAGGCGGAGGTGTCCTGGAGGATGATCCATGGGCGGGTTTTTTCCTCTTTGGGGCGGATCCATTTGCCGGGGTTGGCGAGGAGTGCGAGGAGTGCGGTGATGGCGGCGAGGCGGAGGGTGGTGAGGGTGGCGCGGGTGAGGGTGGGGCGGCCGGCGGAGCTTTTCCACGAGGCGTATGCCGCGACTGCGAGTGCGAGGATACCGAGCGGGATGATGACGGGGAGCTGGAAGGTGGGGTTCAAGCGGGGATGGGCCGGGATTGGCGGATGTGGATGAGGCTTTCGATGAGGAGGCAGGCGATGGCGGCGGCGACGAGCCATGGCCAGAGGGGGATGCCGCGGGAGAGGGCTGCCTGGCGCTCGAAGGAGTCGGTGGCGGTGGCCGCGCCGTTGAAGGTGGGTGCGGAGGGGAGGGGGCGGAGGTCTGACTCGGAGTCCGGGAAGTTGACGGCTGAGATGGCGACGGTTTGGCCGGAGATTTGCCAGCGGTGGAGGCCTGGGGTGGCTGGGGTGTTGGAGGTCCAGCGGGAGCCGTCCGGGGAGGTGGATTCGGTGAGTTCGATGGGGTTTCCATCGGGGCCGAGGAGGTCGATGGCACTGCTTTGGTCTGCGGGGGTGGCGGTGTGTTGGAGGGGGCTGCCGGGTGGGGTTTGGCGGGAGGCGGTGGCTTCCGAGGGGCGTGTGCGGAGGAGGATTTCGGCGAAGGCGGGGAGGAAGACGCCTTGGGTGGACCAGTCGGAATCCGGGGTGGTGAGGGGGAGGTTGAAGATGAGGATGGGAGCGGATTTGGTGGTGATTTCGAGGATGGCGGGGATGGCATCCGAGTAGGTGGCGATGGTGCGGACGGAGGGGTTTTCGGTGAGTTGGGAGGGGAGTTTGAGGCGTTTGCGGAATGAGCCGGCGAAGGGGTTTCCGAAGTCTCCGGAGCGGAAGAGTTGGATGGCGGGGTGGTTTTCGTTGGGGAGGATTTGCCAGCCGGTGGGGTTGGTTTCGAGTGGGGAAGGGGTGGGGAAGAGGTCGGTTAGGCCGACGAGGTCTGCGGAAGCGGGGGTGGGGATGATGATAGTGACGCCGGATTCGGCGAGGCGGAGGATTTCGCTGGTGGGGGTGCCGGGGCGGGGAGGTGGATGTCGCCTGGGTTGGGGGTGGTGGTGCGTTCGAGCCAGGGGAGTGCGGCGATGATTTTGGTGAGGACGGTGTGGGTTGGGGATTCGGCTTCGGGGAGGGAGATGCGGATGGCGTCGCGGACGAGGACGACGGTGTGGCGTGAGTTGTCGCCGGGGAAGGAGTCTGCGTCGATGGATGCGGTGACGGGGAGGTTGCCGGGGCTGGCGGGTTTGAGTGGGAAGGCGGTTTCGGCTTCGCCCCAGGGTGGGAGGTCGATGGGTTGGGACTGGCGTGAGCCGTCGGCATCGAGGGTGAGTTGGGTGCGGACGGGGTCTGGTGAGAAGTTTCTGAGGGTGGCGAGGAGGGTGGTTTCCTGGCCGACGACGGGGGTGGAGGGTTGGGCGAGGAGGCGGGTGAGGGCGATGTTTGGCGGGGAGGAGGTGGCGACGTTGCGGGTGATGAGTTCGACGCCGGAGGGGAGGGTGGGTGAGAAGTCGCGCCAGGCGGAGGATTGGAAATCGGAGATGATGATGAGCTGGCGGTGGCCTTGGGCGGGGGCGAGTTGGCGGAGGGCGAGGTCGATGGCGGCGTTGAGGGATCCGGCTTCGGGGCGGGGTTTGCTGGTTTTGAGGAGGTCGGTGAGGAAGGTGAGGTTGGGGCCGGGTTCGGGGAATGCGGCGGAGGGTTGGGCGTCGATCCAGACGATGTTGGCGGCGGTGGGTTTGGAGGATTCGAGGAATTGGGTGGCCTGGGTGGATGCGGCGTCGAAGCGGCTGCCAGCGCCTTCGCGAGCGGCCATGGAGGCGGAGCGGTCGATGACGATGACGGCGGTGGATTTTCCGCCGGGGAGGCCGGGGCGGTTTGAGACGAGGAGGGGCGAGATGAAGGCGGCGGCGATGGCGGCGATGGCGAGGGTGCGGAGTGCGAGGAGGAGCCAGTCTTTGGGTCGGCGGAAGCGGGCGGTGCGGCTGATGACTTTTTTGAGGAAGCCGACGTTGGAGAAGCGGTATTCGGGGGGGCGGGCGCGGGAGAGGAGGTGGACAAGCGCTGGCAGGCCCGCGAGTGCGAGCAGGGCGAGGAGTGCGGGGTTTTGGAGGAAGAGGGACAAGGGTGGGGATTTAAGATTTAAGATTGTTGATTGCTGGAAGAGGGAGGGGGCGGGGGATGAAGGGGTTAGTGGGTTCGGAGGCGGTCGAAGAGGGTGAAGTAGGAGTCGGTGGTGGAGCAGAGGGTGTAGTCGGCGTGGCGGGAGGCGGCGAGGGAGCGGAGGGCGCGGGTGTGTTGGAGGATTTCGTCGTTCCAGGCCTGGCGGATGGAGTTCGGGTGTGCGGTGAGGGTTTCGGCGGATTCCATGTCGACGAAGCGGGAGAGGCCGCGGTCTTCGAGGTTGATTTCGGAGGGGTCGAGGAGGTGGAAGAGGTGGAGTTTGAAGCCGCGGTGGAGGTAGGGGTTGAGGGATTTGAAGAGGGTTACGGGGTCGTCGTAGAAGTCGGAGAGGATGACGAGTGTTCCTTTGCGTTTGAGGAGGGGTTGGGCGCGTTGGAGGGTTTCGGTGATGGAGGTTCCGGAGCCTGCGCGGTTGTTTTCGAGGATGGTTAGGAGGTCGTGGAGGTGGGTGCGTGTGGAGCCGGGGGGGATGAATTTGCGAATGCCGTCATCGAAGAGTGTTAGAGAGACGCGGTCGTTTTTGGAGGTGACCCACCAGGCGAGGGATGCAGCGAAGAAGGAAGCGTATTCGATTTTGGAGAGGCGTGATGAGTTTTCGGGGAATGCCATGGAGGCGGAGCAGTCGAGGAAGATGTGGCATTCGAGGTTGGTTTCCTGTTCGAAGGTGCGGAGGAAGAGCTTGTCGTTGCGGGCGAAGACGCGCCAATCGACTTTGGCTGGGTCGTCGCCCTGGACGTATTGGCGGAATTCGTGGAATTCGATGGATGATCCGCGTTGGCGGGAGCGGTGGCGGCCAGAGAGGTAGCCTTCGACCATGGATTTGGCTCCGAACTCGTAGTTTTTGAGTCGGCGGATATCGGCAGGATCGAGGTATTTGTAGGCCGGCATGGAAGTCAGAGTGACTTGATGAGATTTGAGATGATCTGGTCGGCTGTGATGCCTTCGCCGGTGGCGTTGTAGTTGGGGATGATGCGGTGGCGGAGGACGGGGAGGGCGACGGCGCGGACTTCGTCCGGGGAGGCGGAGGATTGGCCGCGGAGGAGTGCGAGGGCGCGGGCGGCGCGGGCGAGGCATTGAGAGGCGCGGGGTCCGGCGCCGTAGGAGACGTAGTTTTTGACGTCCGGTGTGGCGTGTTCGGAGTCCGGGCGGGTGGAGTGGACGAGTTTGAGGATGGCTTTGATGACGGAGTCTGGGAGCGGGACGTCGACGACGGCGTTTTGGAGTTCGAGGACTTTGGGTGCGTCGAGGAGGGTGGCGGGTTCGGCGAGTTTGTGGCCGATGGTTCGGCGGACGATTTCCTCTTCTTCGGTGATGGTGGGGTAACCGATGTTGAGTTGGAAGAAGAAGCGGTCGAGTTGGGCTTCCGGGAGGGGGTAGGTGCCTTCGTGTTCGATAGGGTTTTGGGTGGCGAAGACGGTGAAGGGTTCATCGAGGCGGCGGGTTTGGCCGGCGACGGTGACTTGTTTTTCCTGCATGGCTTCGAGCAGGGCAGCCTGGGTTTTGGGCGGGGTGCGGTTGATTTCGTCGGCGAGGATGAGGTTGGCGAAGATGGGGCCGGGGATGTATTGGAACTTGCGATCGCCATCGTGGGTGGTTTGGAGGATTTCGGAGCCGACGATGTCGGTGGGCATGA
>SYAP01000113.1 GCA_005787565.1 Verrucomicrobiaceae bacterium
GAAAGGCCTACACATCCGGAATCGGCACCTACGGGCTGATGGCGTCATGGTCCGGCCTCATCCACTCCGCCGTCTTCTTCCTCGTCGGCATCCGGCTGTGGGCCATCGGGAAACGCCACGGCTACCTCACCCAGTGCGAGTATTTCCGCAGCCGCTTCGATTCCAACGCCGTCGGCTACCTCCTGTTTCCCATCCTCATCCTGCTCCTGATCCCCTACCTTCTTGTCGGAGTCATCGCCTCCGGAAAATTCATCCAGGCCGCTACGAAGGGAATGTTCCCGGAAGCCTTTGCCCTCACCCTTCCCACCGGAGCACCCCATCCTCTCAGCGGCGGCATCCCGCCCGAACTCGGCGGAGGCGTGATTTGCGCCATCGTCTTTTTCTACGTCTTCTTTGGCGGCCTTCGCGGCGCGGTTTGGGCGAACGTCTTCCAAACCATCGTCTTCATGCTCACCGGCGTCATCGCCTTCTGGATGATCTCACAGAAACTCGGCGGACTCGCCGCCGCCAGCCAGGCCGTCCTTGAAAGCGACTTCGCCAAACCCCGCGCCGCCCGCGAAGGCTTGATCGGACACGCCCAGTTTTTCACTTACTGCTTCATCCCGCTCTCCGTCGGAATGTTCCCGCACCTTTTCCAGCACTGGCTCACCGCAAAGAGCGCCAAATCTTTCAAGCTGACGGTCACCGCTTTCCCGGTTTTCATCATGATCGTCTGGCTTCCCTGCATCCTCATCGGCATTTGGGCCACAGCTGAAATCGGCCCGCTCGGCCCCGGCCAATCCCCGAACTCCATCCTTGGCCGCATGGTCGAAGGCCTCGTCCACTCCCCCGTCCTCTCCGGCCTTGTCGGCGCCGGCGTCCTCGCAGCCATCATGTCCTCGCTCGACTCCCAGTTCATGTGCCTCGGCACGATGTTCACCCGGGATATCGTGATCAAAAAATTCAGCGAGGATCGTTTCACGGATTCCCAAAAAGTCCTCATCGCCCGCGGCTTCATCCTCTTCATCGTCGCGATCACCTACGGCTTGTCCTGCGCCCTCATGGACACCGCTCAGATCTTCGCCCTCGGGGTCTGGTGCTTTTCCGGCTTCGCGGGGCTCTTCCCGCTCGTCGTCGCCGCGATCTACTGGAAACGCACGACCGCCATCGGAGCGATCTCCTGCATCATCGTCACCACGATCACTTGGTGCGTCCTCTTCTACCGCGACATCATCGCCAAAAAGCCACCCGGCGAATCCGACGAACTCCTCATCGCCGGCATGATGCCCGTCACTCTCATCATCACAGCCTCCGCCCTCACCCTCGTCATCGTCTCCCTCCTCACCCCAAAACCATCGGACTCCACCCTGCGTAAATTCTTCGCCTGAAGATGCAGTTCGACATCAATCCTCACACATTCTAAATTTCTCCGATGAACCAAGACCTTCGTGAACCTGTAAAACGACGGGTCGGCGGCTCCCTCGCTGTCCTGCCTCCGCTGGTTCGTCTGGAAGCCCTTCGGAAAAACGCCCGCTGGCTTCTCGGCGGAAAATGGAACCCGCCCGCAAACGATGGAACCCACGTTCGAAAAACTGTTGGTCATCCTCGCTGAAGCTGCCGTCGATTTCGTCCTGGTGGGCGGCGTTGCTGTCACATTGCACGGATACGTCCGCCTCACAGAAGATTTGGATATCCTGATCGAATCCTCACCTGCAAACATCCAGCGCTTCCTCGATTCGCTCGCCGACTATGGCGAAGGCTTCGCCCGTGAACTCTCCCGGGAAGACTTTACCGATGAGGAGGGTGCCATTCGAATCGTCGAAGAAACAGAACTCAGCCAGATCGATGTTTTCACCCGCATGTCAGGCCTCCGTTATCCCGACCTCAGAACCGACGCTTCCATCCTCACGCTTCAAGGCCATGAAATTGCATACGCCTCCAAGGCAGCCTTGATCAGCCTCAAAAGCGGCTCAGTCCGGGAAAAAGACCAGTTCGACGTGGCCGCTCTCAAGCAATTGGACATCGACCCGAAAGCCTTCGACTAAAGACCAAGAATCCGCCTTGCCCACACCCGTTCCCAACTTATCCATCCATCATCCGAAAACCATGTCCTCATCCCTCACCCCTCAAGCCGCCGCCGCCCAACTCGACGCCCACACCCTCGAAATGGTCAAATGGCACTTCTCCCCCGAAACCGGCTGCCCCTACTGGCTCGAACAACTCCCCACACTCGGCTTCAATCCACTCACCGACATCACCTGCTTCAACGACCTCCTCCAGTTCGATCACTTCGACGATGAAGTCCTCCGCAAGGAAAACCCCGCACGCTTCATCCCCAAAGCCTTCGGCAAACGACCCTACAACGTCTTCGAAACCGGCGGCACCACCGGCATGCCAAAACAACGCATCGGCTGGGACGACTACCAAACCGACTACACCGAATTCTCCGAACACTACGGCCCCGACTTCTTCCCCCAAGGTGCCAACTGGCTCATGGTCGGCCCCACCGGCCCACGCCGCCTCCGCCTCGCCATCGAACACCTCGCCAACATCCGCGGCGGCGCCTGCTACTTCATCGACCTCGACCCACGCTGGGTCAAACGCCTCATCGGCATGGGCGAAATGCGCATGGCCAAACTCTATCAGGAACACGTCATCGACCAGGCCGCCACCATCATCCGCCACCGCGACATCGGCTGCCTCTTCACCACCCCCAAACTCCTCGAATCCCTCGCCGAACGCATGTCCCTCGCCGATGCCGGAATCCGCGGCGTCTTCGCCGGCGGCACCACCATGACGCCCCAATACGTCAAGTTCATCGAAGAGGAAGTCCTCGAAGGAAAAATCAACTTCGCCCCCACCTACGGCAACACCCTCATGGGCCTCGCCATCTCCAAAAAACGCGCCCCCGGCGAATACTCACTCACCTATCACGCCCCACAACCCCGCGCCGTCCTCCGCATCGTCAACCCGGACTCCCCCGCCGACCTCATGCCCTACGGCGAATACGGCCGCGTCGAACTCACCACCATGACCAAGGAGTTCTTCATGCCACGCTTCCTCGAACGCGACGAAGCCATCCGCCGCCCCGCCTGCGACGAATTCCCCTGGGACGGCGTCGGCGACGTCCGCCCCTTCCAATCCGGCACCAAAACCGTCATCGAAGGCGTCTATTGAAAACCACTGATCACTGATCACTTCTCACTCGGCACTTCCCCATGAACATCCCCATCCACCGCCTCGGCCGCGAATACCACTCCTGCGACCTCGTCGAACTCGACCTCGGCAACGGTGAAACCCTCACCACCCACACCGCGAACCCCGGCCTCATCCGCCGCGACCTCCTCCAAATCGCCAAAGCCAAAGCCGCCCTCGACGCCATCCCCGCAGAAACCCTCGCCGATTACTGCGAACAAGCCGCCGAACTATTCCTCCACGCCGACCTCCCCTGCGGCGACACCACCCACTCGCCCCAACAATACGTCGAGTCCCTCTCCGCCCTCACCCGCCTCCCCCACACGCTCGTCCGCATGAACATGGGGAAAATTCACGCCGCCATGTCACAAGTCCGAACCGTCATCGCCGGACTCACCCGCAACATGCCGCTCAACATCTTCGACAAAGGCATCACCCGCCTCGCCGACCTCACCATCAACTACTTCCCCACCACCTCCTCCCTCGGCGTCTCCCTCCCTTCCAACGCCCCCGCCGTCAACTCACTCTGGATACCGGCACCGGTCATGAAAATCCCGGTCCTCCTCAAACCCGGCCGCGAAGACCCATTCACACCCCTCCGCATCGTCCAAGCCATGATCCAGGCCGGCTTCCCCAAAGAAGCCTTCGGCTACTACCCCACCACCCACGAAGGCGGCGACACCCTTCTAACATCCTGCGGCCGCGGCATCTCCTTCGGCTCCGACGCCACCGTCAAAAAATACTCCGCCTTCCCCTCCATCCAGGTCCACGGCACCGGCCGATCCAAAATCCTCATCGGAAAGGACATGATCCACCGCTGGCCCGAGTTCCTCGACGTCATCGTCCAATCCATCTCCGCCAACGGCGGCAGATCCTGCATCAACACCTCCGCCATCCTCGTCCCCTCACACCGCGACGAACTCGCCAACGCCCTCGCCGCAGAACTCGCGAAAATCCAACCTCTCCCCCGCGATCACGAAAACGCACTCCTCTGCGGCTTCGCCAACCCCGCCCTCGCCGATGGCATCGACTCCCTCATCACCGCACACCTCAAAGACCCCGGAGCCACCGACCTGACAGCCGCACACCGCGAAACCCCGCGCAAAGTCGACGCATTCGATCAAACCTACCTCCAACCCACTCTCATCTCCTGCACCGACAAGGAACACCCCCTCGCCAACACCGAGTTCATGTTTCCCTACGCCAGCATCGTCGAAATCCCCCAATCCGAAATGCTCGCCAACATCGGCCAAACCCTCGTCGTCTCCGCCTTCACCGAAGACCAAACCTTCATCGAACAACTCCTCCTCAGCCCCGACATCGAACGCCTCAACCTCGGAACCTACCCCACAAACCGCGTCCAATGGGAACAACCCCACGAAGGCAACCTCTTCGAGTTCCTCTACCACCGCCGCGCCATCCAAGGCAACGTGGCCGTCGCCTAGCTTATCGACGCCTCCTCCTCAGCCCGAAGTTTGGATGGCGCTTATTGTGGCGAAGCACCGTGACAAAAACATCATCATTCCGAATCTCGAACACCAGATGATAAGGGAAATCGTCCAAATCACATCGCCGCCTGAATTCATCCAAAAGGTGAAATTGCTCGGGTGCCTCTTTAAGTTTTTGGCGTGCCCCGTCAAACGCCGCATAAAAACGATCTCCAGCCGAATCAGAACGCTCGTCGTAGTAGTCAAGAATGCCACGAAGATCCTGCCGAACCGCCGGGTGAAAGGTCAGCTTCATTTGGCCCGCATCGCACGAATCTCCCGCATGAACTCCTCCTCTGGAATTCCTTTCACAGCTCCCGACCACAGCTCATCACCGCGTCTGATCGCTTCAGTCAGGCTGTCTTCATCGGAATCATTCGGATCAGCCCCGCCCAAACTATCCAAAATCATCGCCGCAAGATCCGCCCGATCCCCCTCGCTCAACTTCATCACCTCAATCCCGATCTCGGAAAGTTTCATGCGGTGATTCTACCCGATTCACGCTTTCCTTCAAGCTCATCCTCGCCCCCATGCTCCCCTTCGAAGCCCGCCCCAGCCCCGCCATCCGCTTCGGACCCGGTCGGCTCGCCGAACTACCCGACTGCCTCACCACCCTCGGCGCGACCCACGCCCTCATCGTCACCGACCCCGGCATCGTCGCCGCCGGCCACATCGAACGCGCCACCGCCTTTCTAACAAACGCCGGCATCCGCTCCACCGTCTATCAGGGCTCCCACATCAACCCCACCGAGTCCGACATCGAAGCCTGCCGGAACTTCGCCCAATCCATCAAACCCGACGTCCTCATCGGTCTCGGCGGCGGTTCCAGCATGGACACCGCCAAAGGCTGCAACTTCCTCCTCAACAACCCCGGCCGCATGGCCGACTACAAAGGCTACGGCCTCGCCAAAAACGCGATGCTCCCCTTCATCGCCATCCCCACCACCGCCGGCACCGGCTCCGAATGCCAATCCTACGCCATCGTCTCACGCGACGGCACCCACGAGAAAATGGCCTGCGGCGACCCCAAAGCCCTCGCCCGCATCGCCATCCTCGACCCCGAACTCACCGCCTCCCAACCCCAAAACGTCGCCACCCTAACAGCCCTCGACGCCCTCTCCCACACCCTCGAATCCGCCGTCTGCACCAAACGTAACCCCGTCTCCTCCGCCACCTCCGACGAAGCCTTCCGCCTCATCTCATCCTCCATCCACCACATCCTCAACGGCACCGCCGACATCGAAACCCGCGGCCGCATGCTCCTCGGCGCTGCCCTCGCCGGCGCCGCCATCGAAAACAGCATGCTCGGCGCCGCCCACGCAACCGCCAACCCTCTAACAGCCAGCTTCGACATCCCCCACGGCCTCGCCGTCACCCTCATGCTCCCACACGTCGTCCGCCTCAACCACACCCACCCGGAAATCGCCTCCATCTATCAGAACCTCTCCCGCCACCTCGGCACATCACTCATCGACTGGCTTGAAAAAACCATCGCCCGCGCCCACCTTCCCAAACCCGAAATCCCCACCTCCGCCATCCCCGCCCTCGCCGAAGCCGCCACCCACCAATGGACCGGCCGCTTCAACCCCATCCCACTCGACGCCACCACCTTCGCCACCCTCTACCACGCCGCCCTTACCTCATGAACCTCTCCCTCACATCGTGGCTGGAGCGTCTCGCTCCAGGCCGTCTTGGGAGCGTCTCGCTCCCAATCTTGTTTTCAGGAATCCTCCTCTCCTCCTGCGAAAAACCACAAGACACCAGCCCCCCAAAAACCACCCCAATCCCAGCAGAAGCCCCTCTAACAAACTGGCCCGTCACCCGCGGCGGCCCCTCCCTCCAGGCCCGCATCAACGCCCCGGCCCCGCAAAACCCCACCATCGCCTGGACCTTCGAAATGGATTCCCCAGGCACCGCCGAAGCCGCCGTCGCCGATGGCGCCATCCTCGTCGGCGATGTCATGGGCTTCCTCTACTGCATCGACCTCAACTCCCGCCAACTCCGCTGGAAACACGAAACCGGCGACACCATCCAGGCCGCACCCGCTCTCTCTAACGGGAAGGTCTTCGTCGGCTCCGGCGACCAGAAGTTCTACGCACTCGATCTCAAAACCGGCGAAAAAATCTGGTCCATCGACGGCGACGACAAATTCTCCTCCGCACCCACCATCGTCACCAGCCCCGATGCCAAATCCGAATGGGTCCTCGTCAACGGCTACGACGGAACCACCCGCTGCCTCCTCGCCGAAAACGGCAACATCGTCTGGACCTACAAAACCGACGACTACATCAACGGCACCCCCGCCATCATCGACGGCCGCTTCGTCGCATTCGGCGGCTGCGACAAGGTCATCCACATCATCAACCTCGCCGATGGCAAGCCCGTCAACGAAGTCATCACCGATGCCCAGATCACCAACTCCGTCGCCACCGCCGGCACCACCATTTACTGCGGAAACCACGCCAACCAGGTCATCGCCGCCGAAGCCGAAGGCAAAAAACCAACGTGGATCTATCAGGGCGGCGACTTCCCATTCTTCACCGCACCCGCCGTCGATGACACCCACGTCTACATCGGCTGCCGCGACAAATCCCTCCACGCCATCAAACGCACCGACGGCACCCGCGCCTGGACCTTCCCCACCGGCGGCCGCGTCGAATCCTCACCCATCGCCTTCGATGACGCCATCGTCTTCGGCTCCAGCGACGGCCGCCTCTACGCCGCCAACCCCACCGACGGCTCCGAACTCTGGCGCCTCGATCTCGGCGAAGACCTCACCGCCTCCCCCGTCTTCGCCCAAGGTCACCTCATCATCGCCGGCGGCGACGGCACACTCTTCATCATCAGCGGTTCCAAAAACTAACTATCTCCCCTTCCGAACCAACGGATTCTCACAAGCCATTTCAGGGAACGACGAGAAATCCCGATCCGCGGTCCAGAGCTTCTTCACCCGATGGTTAAGACAGATCGCCGCGATCCGGGCATCATGAATCTTCGGCCCCTTGATCTTTCCGGCCGTCGCCTGCGCTGAAATCACCTCCCAATACCCGGCCCCCTCCCCCAGAAACCTCAAACCCGGACTCGCTTGCCACGCCTCCACAGCAGCCAGTGCCGTGGACAAAGGGGTCGGCGGATCATAGATCTTCGGATGCGTCACAATCGCCAGAAATTCATGAACACACGGCCAGGGAATTCCCCACGGCGCCCCCGAATCGGCAAGCTCCGTAACAACGGCCAAGGCCTCCGCATGCCAAGGTGAATCCTCACGATGAGCATAAACCAGCATGTTGGTGTCCACAGCGATCATGAATAAATCGCATCCCTGATTTGATCCCACGACGCCCCCTCAAACTCCCTGCTCAACCCGTTGCCCTTGAACGTCACAGGATGAACCCGCACCGCCCTCTCCGGCTGATCCAAAGCGGCAGCCAAGGACTCCTCAATCAGTGAACGAAGCGTGATCCGCCTCTCCCTCGCCCGCGCCTTCGCACGAACCAGAAGCGGCTCAGCAATCTCGATGGTCGTCTTCATATGGGTAACCATATTTCTCTCAAAATCGAAGTCAACCCATCAATCCATCCGCCACCGAAAGACATCTCGCTGGAAAAAATCATTGGCGCAAAAACCCCTCACCGGGAATCATTACAGCACTTTGACCGACTGCGGAGTTCGTGTGATCAATCCATCCTCCTCAGTCGTATCATGAAACACATCCACTCCCATGCCCGACACCACCACACCACCCCAGAAAACCGGCACCCGCGCGGGCAACTACTTCATCTCCAACTACCCGCCCTTCTCCTTCTGGTCCGACGAAAACGCCGCCGCCGTCGAAGAAGCCTACGCCACCCCACACTCCGGCCCGCCTCCCGCCCTCGGCCTCTACCACCACATCCCCTTCTGCCGCAAACGCTGCCACTTCTGCTACTTCCGCGTCTACACCGACAAAAACGCCGACGAAATCAAACACTACCTCGACTGCACCGTCCGCGAACTCGAAATGATGGCCCGCAAACCCCTCATCGCAGGCCGCAAACCCCACTTCATCTACTTCGGCGGCGGCACCCCCTCCTACCTCTCCGCCACCCAACTCGTCGATCTAACCGACAGGATGAAGGCCCTTCTCCCATGGGACGCCGCCGAGGAAGTCGCCTTCGAATGCGAACCCGGCACCCTCAACCCCGGCAAACTCACCGCCATCAAGGACATCGGCGTCACCCGCCTCTCCCTCGGCATCGAGAACTTCGACGACCGAATCCTCGAAATCAACGGCCGCGCCCACCGCACCAAGGAAGTTTACCGCGCCTATGAACGCATCCGCGCCGAGAACTTCGACCAGGTCAACATCGACCTCATCGCCGGCATGCTCGAGGAAACCGAGGAAAACTGGCGGAACAACATCGCCAAAACCCTCGAACTCGCCCCCGACTCCGTCACCATCTATCAGATGGAAGTCCCCTACAACACCGGCATCTACAAGGACATGAAAGCCAGCGGAAGCCTCGTCGCTCCCATCGCCGACTGGGAAACCAAACGCCGCTGGGTCAAGGAAGCCTTCGCCGAACTCGAAGCCAACGGCTACACCATCTCCTCCGGCTACACCGCCGTCAAAAACCCCGAACGCACCAAGTTCATCTACCGCGACTCCCTCTGGGGCGGAGCCGATCTGTTAGGCCTCGGCGTCGCATCCTTCTCCCACGCCAAAGGCGTCCACTACCAGAACCTCACCGAAATCGACGACTACGACGCCGCCATCGCCGCCGGCCGCATGCCCATCAAACGCGCCCTCAAAACCACCGAAGAGGAACGCATGATCCGTGAATTCATCCTCCAGATGAAACTCGGCCGCGTGAAATCCGAATACTTCCGCCAGAAATTCGGCATCGATATCCTCGAACGCTTCGCCGCACCCCTCGCCCAAATCCAATCCGAAGGCCTCCTCACCATCGAAAACTCCACCATCCTCCTCACCCGCGACGGCCTCCTCTGCGTCGACAACCTCCTCCACGACTTCTTCCTCCCCCACCACCACACCGACAAAATCGTCTGACACAACTACCCGTGGCTGGAGCGTCCCGCTCCATTCCGTCGTTGGGGCATCTCGCCCCAACCCCGCTCACAGCCCCATCCTCCAACCATGAATCCCATCGAAATCTCCAACTTATCAAGTCGCGAGAAATTCCAGCTCATGGAAGCCCTCTGGGAGGACCTGAGACCAATCATCGATGAAAACGAAATCCCCGAAGATCATATCGCGCTTCTGGAAAGTCGCTGGAATAAGATAGCCTCGGGAGAAGATCATCTGGTCGATTGGGATGATGTAAAAGACACCATCGGCACACCAAAGTAGAATGAAGCCAACACAATCACCCATCATCCCCACCGAGCTCACCCCTCTCCTCGCCACCTCCCTGCTTGGCTCAACCCCGCTTGCCTGGCTGCCTGCCTCCGATATCCCCCAACCCTATCAGCAGCTCCTCGTCCACGACCACGACATGACCTCCGAACTCGCCAAATTCCACGGCGACACCATCACCCTTACCGTCCTCCAGGCCCAACACACCGACCACCTCTACCTCCGCGAAGTCACCCTCCACACCGCCACCTCCGGCACCACCGTCGAATACGGACTCATCGAGATCCTCCTCGACTCCTTCCCCCCGGACCTCCGCTCCCGCATCCTCGCCGGAAACACCCCGCTCGGCACCATCCTCACCACCTCCGCACTCCCCTTCCGCAGCCAACCCCAAGGATTCTTCACCGTCCCCGCCGATACCCTCGCCACCATTTTCCAACATTCTCCCACTGGAAAAATTCTCTACGGACGCTACAATCACCTGCTTCGCGAAGATTCCACCATCCTCGCCCGCATTCTCGAAATCCTTCCCCATCAACCTTTTCCACTGATCACTGATCACTAATCACTTCCCACTCTTTCCCATGATCTACGACGCCATCATCATCGGCGGCGGCCCCGCCGGCACCACCTCCGCCACCCTCCTCGCCGAAAAAGGCCACCGCGTCCTTCTCGTCGAAAAAACCACCTTCCCTCGCTACCACGTCGGCGAGTCCCTCATGCCCTTCTGCTGGTTCACCCTCAACCGCCTCGGCGTCATCGACCGCATGAACGAGATCGGATTCACCCGCAAACATAGCGTCCAATTCGCCACCACCGACGGAAAAATCTCCGCACCCTTCTACTTCTTCCAACACTTCGACCACCCCGCCGCCACAACCTGGCAGGTCGAACGAAAAGACTTCGACCTCATGCTCCTCGACAACGCCCGCTCCAAAGGCGTCGAAGTCCGCGACAACACCACCGCACTCGACTTCCTCAAATCCGGCGACCGCATCACCGGCATCCGCGCCCGCACCGGCGATGAGGACCCCTTCGAAGCCACCGCCCTCATCACCCTCGACTGCACCGGACGCGACGCCCTCTATCAGCGCAAACATGGCACCCGCCACCGCGATCCCATGCTCAACAAGGTCTCCATCTGGACCCTCTATCAGGACGCCAAACGCGACCCCGGCCTCGAAGAAGGCGCAACCACCATCGCCTACCTCCCCGAAGGCGGCTGGTTCTGGAACATCCCCCTCCGCAACGGCGTCGTCAGCTCAGGCATCGTCGCCGAACGCGACTACCTCTACAAACCCGGACAAACCCGCGACCCAGCCGAAATCTACGCCCGCGAAATCGAAAACAACGCCTGGGTCAAAGACCACCTCTCCGTCGGCAAACAATTCGGCGAATACTGGGTCACCGGCGAATACTCCTACCGCGCCGAACACTGCGCCAACGACGGCCTCGTCCTCGTCGGAGACGCCTTCGCCTTCCTCGACCCCGTCTTCTCCTCCGGCGTCTTCCTCGCACTCAAATCCGGCGAAATGGCCGCCGATGCCGCACACGAAGCCCTAACAAATGGCGACACCTCCGCCGCCGCCTTCGCCCAGTACGGCGAGGACCTCTGCGGCCACATCGAAACCATGCGCCGCATCGTCTACGCCTTCTACGACAAAGACTTCAGCTTCGCCAAACTCATCCGCAAACACCCCGACCTCCGCCCCAAACTCACCGACGTCCTCATCGGAAACGTCGACGGCCAAGACTACACCGACCTCGCCCGCGCCATCTCCGAACTCGCCGACCTCCCCGAACCCCTCCCCTACGGCCGCATCCCCATCCCCGCATAAGGCATCTCGACATCCCACTGGATCACTGCCACTCTTCCAACATGACTTTCCTTGAAAATCAACGCATCACCATGGATCCTGCGGTCATGGGCGGCAAACCTTGCATTCGCGGCATGCGGGTCACCGTCGGAACGATCCTCGGACTCATCACCACCGGCGCCAGCCATGTTGAAATCCTCAGCCTCTATCCCTACCTCGAACCAGAGGACCTGACAGCTGCCCTTCAATACGCGACTTGGCGGTCCGAAGAGCACGAAGTCCCCTTGGCTCTTCCCTCTTGAGGTCACCACCAAACCGTTGAAATCAGTGAGTCCAACTTTCAGCATCTCAGCTTTTCAGCTTTTCAGTTTTACTAACAAGTGACCTTCGCCTTCCTCACCCCCGGCACCGGCTCCTACTACTGCGGAGCCTGCATGCGCGACAACGCCCTTGCAAAATCCCTCCACGCCGCCGGCCACAAAGTCTCACTCCTCCCCATGTATCTCCCTCTCCAGTTGGACGAGGAAAAACTCAACCAACCCGGAAACCCCATCTTCTTCGGCGGCATCAACGTCTTCCTCCAACAGAAAATCCCGCTCTTCCGCCACACCCCTCGCTGGCTCCACTCGCTCCTCAACAACTCCAACCTCCTCCGCTCCGCCGCCAAACGCAGCCACATGACATCCGCCCGCGAGCATGGCGAAATGGCCCTCGCCATGCTCCGCATCGAGAAAAGCTCCTTCGACAAGGAACTCGAAAAACTCATCGACTTCCTCGCCACCGAAAACCCCGACGTCCTCTGCCTCGGAACCGCCCTCCAAGCCGGCATGATCCGCCAGCTCAAAGCCCGGCTCGACGTCAAAATCATCTGCACCTTCCAAGGCGAGGACAGCTTCCTCGACGGCCTCCCGGAACCCTATCGAACCCAGTGCTGGACCGAACTCAAGGCCCGCCTAACAGACGCCGACATCCTCGTCGCCCCCAGCCAATTCTACGCCGACCTCATGCGCCGCCGCCTCGGCGCACCGGACCTCGAAATCGAAGTCATGCCCAACGGCATCGACCTCGAAGGCTACCTCCCTCCAAACCCGTCCACCCCACCCGTCATCGGCTACCTCGCCCGCATGATCCGTGAAAAAGGCATCGAAATCCTCATCGACGCCTTCATCCACCTCCGCACCCGGCTCAACCACCCGGACGCCCGCCTCCACATCGCCGGAGCCTGCACCGCGGGCGATGAAAAACTCGTCGCCTCCCTCAAATCCAAGATCGCCGCCGCCCATCTAACAAACTTCGTCGATTGGTCACCCAACCTCTCCCGCGAACAAAAAGCCGGATTCCTCTCCTCACTCACCCTCTTCAGCGTCCCCGCCACCTACCCCGAAGCCTTCGGCCTCTACCTCGTCGAAGCCCTCGCCTCCGGCATCCCCGTCGTCCAACCAAGCGCCTCATCCTTCCCGGAAATCCTCTCCACCTCAAACGCCGGAACCCTCGTCCCACACAACGACCCCATCGCCCTCGCCCAAGCTTGGCACAACCTCCTCAGCAACCCACAAACACTTGAAAGCTTCCGCCAAAAAGGTCGCCTCGCCGCAGAAAATCACTACAGCGTCTCCGCCATGCGAAAGCGGTTCCTAACTCTCGTGGAACGCCTCCATCACCGTAGTTGACTCCTGCCATTCTCGACTTACCGTAAACCCCATGTCCGAAACGCTTTCCATCAAGGTCTCGTCCGCCGAGAAAGCACGGCTCAAGGCTGTCGCCTCCGCAAGAAAAGTCCCCGTGTCAGACCTAATCCGGGAAAGCCTGCGCAAAGTCATCTCTGAGACAAGGGGCTCCGCACAACCTTCCTGCTACGAACTCTTCGCAAAGGACCTCGAAAGCCTATGGGCACAGGGCGGAAGCGGAATCTCAGACCTGTCATCCAACAAGATCCACATGAAAGGCTTCGGCGAATCATGACGCCCGTAATCGCAGACACCGGCCCGATCGTAGCACTGCTCGATGGCTCCGATAGCCACCACTCGTGGGCTCGCGAGTGCTTTAAGCATCTTACTCCTCCCCTCGCAACCTGTGAGGCGGTTCTTTGCGAAGCCTACTTCATCCTCCAACGCTTCCCTCCAGGAAAACGCACGCTCCTCACCATGATCTCCGGTGGAGCATTCTCACTTCCTTTCCGCGTAAGCGATCATCTATCCGACATCGCCAAACTGTTGGCGAAATACAATCACACACCGATGGATTTTGCCGATGCCTGCCTCCTCCGCATGGCTGAAACCTCCACGAACCAAAAAGTCTGGACCGTCGACTCGGACTTCAAGATTTACCGCCTCAATAGCCGGCGCATCGTCCCAGTCCTCGCACCTTGGTCTTGAAATCCATCCATTCATGAAGCCCGCCCACGAAATCCAACGCCGCGTCGAATTCTACGAAACCGACATGGCCGGCATCGTGCATTTCTCCAACTTCTTCCGCTACATGGAAACCTGCGAGCACGCGTTCATCCGCAGCCTCGACCACGAACTCCACGGCCAACTCGACGGCCTCGAAACCGGCTGGCCCCGCGTCAACGCCTCCTGCGACTACCGCGCCCCAGCCCGCTTCGGCGACCTCCTCACCATCCGCCTCTTCATCGCCGAAGTCCGCAACCGCTCCGTCCGCTACCGCTTCGAAATCTCCCGCGAGGAAACCCTCATCGCGGAAGGCTTCATCGCCGCCGCCCACGTCGCCATCACCCCGGAAGGCATCAAAGCCGTCCCCCTCCCACCCCCTCTCGCGGAAAAACTCCGCACCTTACTCTAACATTTTTTCAGCTTTTCAGCATCTCAGATTTTCAGAATCTACCTAAATGAAATCCATGAACTGGCTCTACCTCGCTCTCGTCACCGTCGCCTGTTGGGGACTCTACGGCATCTTCCTCCACCAAGGCCAGGTCGCCATGGCAGACAAGGAACTCGGTCGCTACAAAGCCTTCCTCTTCGTCGGCATCGCCTACTTCCTCACCGCCGTCCTCGCCCCGCTCATCATCCTCCTCATGTCGAAAAACATGAGCTGGTCCATGCCCCCGAAAGGCATGTGGCTCTCCCTCTTCGCCGGCATCCTCGGAGCCATCGGCGCCTTCTTCGTCCTCCTCGCCATGGGCTCCGGCGTCAAATCCGGCATGAACCCCGGCATCGTCGCCGTCGCCGTCATGTCCATCATCTTCGCCGGCGCACCCATCGTGAACGCCATCGTCGGCATCCTCATGCACCCGCCCAAAGGCGGATTCTCCGCCATCCCCATCCCCTTCATCCTCGGCATCCTCCTCGCCGCCCTCGGCGGCTTCATGGTCACCAAATTCAAACCCGGCGCCCCACCACCGCCGTCAAAGATCACCGCATCGGAGAAGCACTAGCATGGGTCTTACAGGACCTGCATGACCTATGCCTTCTTCGCTCCATAAACTCAACGACCTCCTCGCCGCCATCCTCCCGGCAAATTCCTTCTATCAGAAAAAAATCCCCACCTCCTCCTTCTCCTCCCTAACAGAATTTTCCAACACCGTCCCCTTCACCACCAAGGACGAACTCGCCGCAGACCACGAATCCCACCCACCCTACGGCACCACCCACACCTTCCCACTCCATCGCTACCACCGCTTCCACCAAACCAGCGGCACCCGCGGCAAACCCCTCATCTGGCTCGACGATCCCGATAACTGGTCCTGGATCCTCGACAACTGGGAATGGGTCTGGCGATCCGCCGGAGTCCTCCCCGGAGACACCGCCTTCTTCCCCTTCTCCTTCGGCCCCTTCCTCGGCTTCTGGGCCGGCTTCGAAGCCGCCACCCGCATGGGCGTCCGCGCAGTCCCCGGCGGCGGACTCTCCTCCGAAGACCGCCTCCGCCTCCTCCAACGCAGCAACTCCTCCATCCTCTGCTGCACCCCCACCTACGCCCTCCGCCTCGCCGAAATCGGAAACAACATCCACCTCCCCACCCACTCCCTCGGCATCCGCAAAATCATCGTCTGCGGCGAACCCGGCGGCTCAATCCCCGAAATCCGCTCGCGCATCGAGTCCGCATGGAACGCTCGCGTCTATGACCACCACGGCATGACCGAAATCGGCCCCGTCTCCGTCAGCTCGGAAGAAAACCCCGACCTCCTCCTCCTACGGCACTCATCGTACTTCTGCGAGGTCATCGACCCCGCCTCCGGCTCTCCCACCCCTCTCGGCGAAACCGGCGAACTCGTCCTCACCACCCTCGGCCGCCACGGCTCACCCCTCATCCGCTACCGCACCGGCGACCTCGTCCGCCCCGTCCCACACCTCGACAACCCCGACCACTTCGCCCTGTTAGGCGGCGTCCTCAGCCGCACCGACGACATGGTCGTCATCCGCGGCATCAACATCCACCCCAGCGCCATCGACGCCATCGTCCGATCTTTCCCCGACATCACCGAGTACCAGGTCGAAATCGACCAACGCCCCGCCCTCCCCGAAATCCGCCTCACCGTCGAAGCGCCCACACACACCGCCACCGCCCTCGCCGCCAAACTCCGCTCCACCTTCTCCCTCCGCATCCCCGTCTCCCCAGCCCCACCAGGATCCCTCCCCACCTTCGAAGTAAAAGCCAAACGCTGGACCATCCTCCGCTAAATCCATCTTCCACCGCCCACTTCTCACTCGGCACTTCACCATGATCTCCGTCCAAAACCTCTCCAAATCCTACCAAACCCCGGGCGAAACCATCCAGGTCCTCACCGACCTCAACCTCTCCCTCGACCCCGGCGACACCGCCTCCATCGTCGGCCCCTCCGGCTGCGGAAAATCCACCCTCCTCAACCTGTTAGGCGCGCTCGACCGCCCCTCCTCCGGCTCCATCATCATCGACGGCCAGGACATCGCCTCCTTCACCGACCCGCAAGCCTCCGCCTTCCGCAACCACTCCCTCGGCTTCATCTTCCAACAACACCACCTCCTCCCACAACTCACCGTCCTCGAAAACGTCCTCATCCCCCGCCTCGCCGGCGATTGGTCCGAACCCGCCTCCACCACCGAACAACGCGCCCGCCAACTCCTCGAAACCGTCGGCCTCTCCCACCGCCTCAACCACCTCCCATGGCAACTCTCCGGCGGCGAAAAACTCCGCACCGCCGTCGCCCGCGCCCTCATCAACCAACCCAAACTCATCCTCGCCGACGAACCCACAGGCTCCCTCGACCCCACCTCCACCGAAACCATCGCAGACCTCCTCCTCACCCTCAACCAAACCCAAAACGTCACCCTAATCGTCGTCACCCACAACCCCGATCTCGCCCGCCGCATGGCCAAACCTTTCGAACTCAAAAGCGGCAAACTTCAATCACTGATCACTGATCACTGATCACTGATCACTCGGCACTCTTCCATGACTTCCCTTTCCTTCATCCTCGGCGGCCTCCGCCACTACCGCACCGCTTACCTCGGCGTCCTGCTCGGCAGCGCCCTAGGTGCCATGGTCCTGTTAGGCGCGCTCTTCGCCGGAGACTCCGTCAAGTCAACCCTCAGGCAAATCGCCGAACAACGCACCGGCAAAACCACCATCATCCTCGCCGGCGGAGAAAATTTCTTCCGCGCATCCCTTTCCGATTCCCTCCCCGACTCATCTCCCATCCTCCAACTCCGCGGCCAGGTCGACCGCCCCGACGGCCGCTCCACCGGCCAGGTCAACCTCTTCGGAATCACCCCCACCTTCTGGTCCTTCGCCCCTTCCGAAACCCCCGCCCCATCCCTCGACGAACGCACCTGGGCCATCAACCGCGAACTCGCCCGAACCCTCGACCTCAACCCCGGCGATACCATCACCATCCGCCTCGGAAAACCCGGACTCGCCTCTCGCGACGCCCCACTCTCCGGCGAACCCGAAGAACTCATCACCCTCCGCGGAACCATCGGCGAAATCCGCCCCGACGACGCCATGGGCCGCTTCAACCTCCAAGCCTCACAACTCCCCGCCCCAGCCATCTTCCTCCCCATCGAACGCCTCGCCGAAGCTATCGAACGCACCGACCGCGCCAACCTTCTCCTCTTCAAATCCGATCTAACAGCCGATCAGGCCACCGCCAAGATCCGCCAATCCGCCCAACTCCCCGACTACGGCCTCTCCCTCCTCGAAATCCCTCTATCAAACGCCGTCGAGATCCGCACCGACCGCATCTTCATCCCCACCCTCGTCGAGGAAAAACTCCGCAAACAACTCCCCCAAGCCACCCCGGTCATCACCTACCTCGCCAATACCATCGCCGCCAACGACCGCGAAACCCCATACTCCATGGTCACCGGCGCGGACCCATCCCGCGTCAGCTTCCTCCCTCCGGACCTCTCTAACAACCAAATCACCCTCAACTCCTGGCAAGCCGAGGACCTCGCCGCCAAACCCGGCGACACCGTCACCCTCAAATACTTCACCCTCGCCACCGGCAACCAGCTCGTCGAAAAATCCTCCACCTTCACCGTCAAATCCATCGTCCCCCTCGAAGGCCCCGCCGCCGACAAACTCTGGATGCCGGAATTCCCGGGCATCGCCGAAGCCGACAACTCCGCAGACTGGACCCCCGGCCTTCCGCTCGACCTCACACGCATCCGCGAAAAGGACGAAACCTACTGGGACGACCACCGCGGCACACCCAAAGCCTTCATCCACTACGACACCGCACAGTCCATGTGGTCGAACCGCTGGGGCAACACCACCTCACTCCGCCTCCCCGTCGCCAACCACCCGCTTCCCGACCTCGAAAAACAAATCCTCTCCACCCTCACCCCCGCCGACGCCGGCCTCCTCGTCCGCGACCTCGCCGCAGAAAGCCGCCTCGCCGCCTCCTCCCCCGTCGATATCGCTGGCCTCTTCCTCAGCATGTCCTTCTTCCTCATCCTCTCCGCCGTCGCTCTAACAGCAATGCTCTTCCGCTTCAATGTCGAGCAACGCAACCACGAATCCGGACTCCTCGCCGCACTCGGCATCCCCGCAAAAAAGATCCTCCGCTGGCGTCTCGCCGAAGGCCTCGCCGTCATCACCCTCGGCAGCCTCCTCGGCACCATCCTCGCCTTCGCCTACACCCGCGCACTCCTCACCTTCCTCGAATCCATCTGGAACCGCGGCGGCGATGCCCTGTTCCGCTTCCACGCCGCCCCCACTTCCATCATCGGCGGTCTGTTAGGCTTCATCATCCTCATGATGCTCACCATCCGCTGGGTCACCCGCAGCCAGGCCAAACGCGCACCCAGCCTCCGCCTCGAATCCGGCATCGAGGAAATCACCCGCAACAGGAAATCACGCGCCCGCTGGATCGCTCCCACAGCGGCCATTGCAGGCTTCACCGCATTGGCCGCCTCTCAAGCCATCGCCCCCCAAAGCGCTTTTTTCGTCGCCGGATTTTCTTTCCTCATCGCCGGCCTCGCCCTCTTCCGCGTGGCTGGAGCATCTTGCTCCAGTCCGTCTCAGGAGCGTCTCGCTCCGTCTCTAACACCCTCCCTCCTCGCCCGCCTCAACATCGCACGCCGCCCCACCCGCTCCCTCGTCGTCGTCGGATCTCTCGCCGCCGGACTCTTCCTCGTCGTCTCCGTCACCGCCTTCCAGAAACACGGCGGCGACGATTGGAAAAGCCCTAAAAGCCCCACCGGCGGCTTCGCCTTCTGGATCGAAACCACCACCCCCATCCACCGCGGCTCTAACAGCGAATCAACAGCCGACCTCCTCCAACTCGGCGAACAACGCTCCCAACTCGGCCAAATCCTCCCCTTCCGCATCGGCACCGGCGACGACGCGTCCTGCTTCAACCTCAACTCCGTCACCCGCCCCCGCCTCCTCGCCACCGATACCTCCGTCCTCGAACAACGCGCCTCCTTCACCATCAAATCCACCGCCCCCGGCATCGCCCCATCTTGGAAATCCCTCCGCGAAGGAAAACCCGAAACCCTCCGCGCCTTCATCGACGAAACCACCCTCCTCTGGGTCCTCAAGAAAAAACCCGGCGACCTCATCGACTACACCGACGAACAAGGAAACACCTTCCCCGTCGAAATCGCCGGCACCCTCACCGCCTCCGTCTTCCAAGGCAGCTTCGTCGTCGATGAACAACGCTACCTCAACCGCTTCCCCTCCGCCGGCGGCCACCAACTCTTCCTCGCCGACGCCTCCACCGATCTAACAAAAACCCGCGAAATCCTCCAACGCTCCCTCACCGACCTCGGCGCCACCATCACCACCACCACCGACCGCATCGCCGCCTTCAACAGCGTCGAAAACACCTACATCTCCATCTTCAACATCCTCGGCGGACTCGGTGTCATCCTCGGCTCCGCAGGCCTCGGCATCGTCACCGCCCGCAATCTAACGGAACGTCGCAACGAGTTCTCGCAACTACACCAACTCGGCATCCCCCGCCCCATCGTCCGCTCCGTCATCACCCGGGAAATCCGCGGCCTCATCCTCTGGGCCGTCGGCATCGGCATCGTCGCCGCCATCGTCTCCATCATCCCATCCCTCCCCAAAACCGGCCTCCTCACCACCCTCGGCTGGATCGCCACCCTCGCACTCCTCTTCCTCCTCACCGCCACCACCTGCGCCTGGATCGCCCTCCGCACAACCTTCCGCCCACCCCACCCCTCCCCCAACTCCTGATCAACAAAAACCATCGGTCCTTTCAGCTCGACTCGTCCCATCCACTTTCAGCCCCACACCACCATGCACCACGGCACCTCCATTCTCCTCACCCTAACCGCCTCCCTCGCCTCCCTAACAGCAAACCCTGCCTCTTGGCCCGAATTCCGCGGCCCCACCGGCCAAGGCATCGCACAAGGACCCGGCCCGCAAGAATGGTCCTGAAAAAAGGAGATACTCTACGGACAGAATCTAAGAACGCAGCAGATTGAGGTACACAGACCACTAGTGGTTCGTAAATCGAAAGATGCCGGATGGATGCGCAGGAGAATGGAAGGCTGGCAAGGCGGCGAAGCTGAGTGAATCGGGCATTCCCGATGTTTCGCCAACGCTGCCAGCGTTTCCTTCCACAAGCAGACATTCGGCAGATTGAGGTTTACGGACCACTAGCCTCCAAATGGATTGAAGACCTTCACTCCCGCGTTCTTGAAATCGGCTATGTTCCTTGTGACCATGATCAAGCCGTGCCGTTGCGCAGTGGCGGCGAGTTGGCCGTCGACTGTGGGAATATGAACTCCTTTCTTTTCGAGGCTCTCGACGAGTTGCCCCCAAACATGAGCGGTGCTTGTGTTGAAGCTTAGAACTCTCCCGTCCATTCGGTCACAAACAGCTTTGAACCAAACGTGGAGTCCAGCCCTCCGTTTGCCTCTGGGCAGCAATTCCAATCCTTTGCGGATTTCTCCGAGGGAAATACTGCTGACGTAAAGATGCGACTCGTGTTTGACGAACCAATCCATCACTTCTCCGGCTGGCTGTGGTCTGGCGAGTTCGCTTAGGACATTCGTATCCACCAGATAGTTCATAACTCGATTGAACGTGGCAGATCGCTTGCCCTAGGCGGCACCTCAAATGGATAGGGGCAGGCTTGCAGGAGCTCAATGAGACCCTGATTGGGCGGACGGCTTATCCGGCGCAACAATATGGTATCCTCATCATCGATAAACACTTCAAAATCTTGCCCTGGCAGAAGATGCATTTGCTCACGCACAGCACTGGGAAGAACAATTTGACCTTTCTGTGACAAGACCGTGGTCATCGTGGAGAACGTTACCCGCCCCTGATTGGAACGCAACCCTCATTTGGCCTCACAACTCTGCAGTTCCTCCGCTTCTCCCAACGATTGACTTGCCCACCCCGGACTCTACCGTTCCCCACATGATCTCCCTCGGAAAATGCATCCTGCTCGCCGGTTCAATCACCTCCGTCGCGATCGCAGCCGAATCCTGGCCCGAATTCCGCGGCCCCACCGGCCAAGGCATCGCACAAGGACCCGGCCCGCAAAAATGGACCAAGGACTCCGGCGTCGCATGGAAAGTCAAACTCCCCGCACACGGCTGGTCGTCACCTGTCATCTCGGGCAACACCCTCGTTCTAACAGGCTCCCGTGTCGAGAACGGCAAAACCATCCTCAGCGCCTTCGCCACAGACACCGCCACCGGCAAACCCCTCTGGCACACCGACCTCTTCACCCCCTCCCAGCAGGAAACCGCCGCCATGCACGGCAAAAACAGCCTCGCCAGTTCCACCCCCATCATCGAAGCCACCACCGTCTACATCCACTTCGGCCACATGGGCACCGCCGCTCTCAACCTCAAGGACGGCTCACCCATCTGGAAAAAACAGGTCTCCTACAAACCCATGCACGGCAACGGCGGATCTCCCGTCATCGTCGGCGACAAACTCGTCGTCAATGCCGACGCCGAAATCGACCCCACCATCCTCGCCTTCAACAAAAAGGACGGCTCCATCGCCTGGCGCACCCCGCGCAACCAACCCGTCAAAAGCACCTTCTCCTTCTGCACTCCCCTCGTCGTCGAAAACAACGGCCGCACTGAAAGCCTCAGCCCCGGCAGCGGCCTCGTCGGTGCCTATCACCCCGACGACGGCAGACTCCTCTGGAAAGTCACCTACGGCGAAGGCTACTCCGTCGTCCCGCGCCCCGTCATCGCCGATGGCCACCTCTTCGTCGCCACCGGCTACAACCTCCCCAAACTCATCGCCATCCGCCTCGACGGTGCCGATGGAGACGCAACCAAATCCCACCTCGTCTGGGAAAACAACCGCCGCATGCCCAAAACCCCATCCATGCTCGCCACCAACGGCCAGATCATCGTCCTCGACGACACCGGAACCCTCACAGCCCTCGACGCCAAATCCGGCAAACCCGTCTGGAACCACAAACTCCCCGGCAATTTCTCAGCTTCACCCGTTCTAACAGGATCCACCCTCTACGCCGTCACCGAAGACGGCGTCTGCTACGTCGTCAAAATCTCCAAAGACTCCGCGGAAACCCTCCACGAGACCGACCTCGCCGAACGCTCCCTCGCCTCACCCGCCCTGCTCGATGGTGCCCTCTACCTCCGCACCGAGGAAAACCTCTGGAAAATCACCGGCAACTGAACCCATGAAAGCCGCCACCTTTCTTCTAACATCCATCCTCGCCCTCCTCCTCTCCTCCTGCGGCTTCGGCCCCTACTCACGCAGCTTCAAACAAGCCACCGCCACCTTCCCACACCCCGCCCCTAACAGCGAAGGCCCGTGGGTCGGCACATGGAAAAGCAACGTCAACGGCCACACCGGCCCCCTCTGGTGCATCGTCTCACCATCACCGGATCAACCCACCCAGTTCAACTTCCGCTACCGCGCCGGCTGGGGCAAACTCCAGTTCGGCGATTACACCCACACCGTCACCACCAAACCCTCCCCCAATGGCTCACTCCCGCTCGCCGGTGAAATGATCCTCCCCGGTGGCTTCGGAACCTATCAGGTCAAAGGACTCCTCACCCGCGATTCCTTCACCGCCACCTACCACTCGAAAGCCGACCACGGCACCATGACCCTTCATCGCCCGGCAAAACCCTGATCAACCGCACCCGCACGATCCCTTCCCGCACGCCACACGCCCCTCCGCCAACCGCTTCTCGATCGCCAGCGATGTCGGCGTGATCGATAGTCCGCCCAAAGCCGTGCACCGCAACTCCCTCGGCATCTGCTTCGACACCCGCTTCGCCGTCTCGATCACCTCATCCAACGGAATCACCTGATCGAACCCCGCCAGCGCCATATTCGCGCAAGACAACGCGTTCGCCGCAGCCATCACATTCTTCCCTAAACACGGCGCCTCCACCCGGTTCGCGATCGGATCGCAAATCAACCCGATCATGCTCTGCAACGCCATCGAAGACGCCGCCAGCGCCTGCTCAAGCGTCCCACCAGCCAGCGTCACCAACGCCGCCGCCGCCATGCTCGCCGCCGATCCTCCCTCCGCCTGACACCCGCCCACCTCCGCCGCGAACGACCACGCCGTCGCGATGAAAACCCCGATCGCGCCACTCGCCATCAACGCCCGTGCCATCGCCTCCTCATCCAATCCCATCTCCTCCGCCATCGCGATCACCGCTCCAGGCAACGCCGCACACGCGCCCGCCGTCGGCATCGCGATGATCACTCCCATCGAACTCTTCACCTCCATCAACGCCGTCACATACAGGATGATCCGGTTCAACGCACCAGCCTCTAACAAACGCCCCGCCTCCATCTCCCGCCGATACCCGCCCGATTGAAAACCCAAAACCCGATCCTCATAACTTGTCCCCGCCAGTCCCGCCGCAATCGAACGCCGCAAAATCCTCACCAAATCCACCATCTTCCCCAACACCTCCTCATCCGTCAAATCCCCTCGCGCCCCCTCATACGCCACCGCATGGCGCCACAACGGAATCCCCCGCCCCCCGTCACACTCTAACAATTCCGCCGCCGTCGTGAAAGGCACTGCCGTCCCCTTCCGCGTCATCACCGGCAGAACCGGCCCCAGAAACCTCACCTTCCGCACGCCTGCCAGCCCTTCTAACAAATTCCCTTCAACAAACCTCCCCGCCTTCACCTCCACCAACCCCGGCGCCACCTCGGAAATCCCATCCACCTCCATCCCTTCCCCCACCGCAGCCATCACCCCAATCACATCATCCGTCCAGATCAACGTCTCGTGACAATCCCCGAACATCGAAACCGGAACCCCATCTAACAAAATCACCTCCATCATCCCGCCACCCGTCGAAATCGCATGCAGCGAGTGACTCTCCCCACCATGGAAAAGCGTCAACCGATACGTGTTCGGATGCGGATCCCCCACATCCACCGTCTCGATTCGGATCTTCCGCCCCTCCCCCGCAAACACTTCCATCGACCCCGGCAACCGCTCGTCCGCCGCATCCCACCCCATCAACCCGCCAAACAAACCCATGTCCGATCCCTGCGTGTCATGCGTCGTCGGCAACGACCCCGCCCGATCAAACTCAACCAAAACCTCCCCGATCTCACCTCCCATCAAATCCCTCGCCATCCGCCCGATCCTCAACGCCGCCGCACAATGCGAACTCGATGGCCCGCGCATCACCGGCCCGATCACATCATTGAAAATACTCACGATCATCAACGCCCACACTGACCCGGATCCCCGCCATGGCAAGACCTACCCACTCCCCACCAAGCCGTGAAACATCCCAAACAATCAACTCGTAAGAACCGATACCTGACCACCGGATTCATTCATGTTCGCAGCCGCCCGAAATCTCACGAGAAATTCCGCCCGCCTCGCCCTCGCCACAGGTGCGGTCCTCCTCCTTTCTCATTGCAAGAAATCCGGAACCGCCACCTCCAGTTCCCCGGAAATCCCCAAAACCTCATCAACCCCCGTCAGCCTAACGGAAAAAGTCGACTTCAACCGCGACGTCCGCCCCATTCTCTCCGACCGCTGCTTCGCCTGCCACGGACCCGACGCCAACAAAGGCCGCGAAGCCGGCCTCCGCCTCGATACCTTCGAAGGCGCAACCGCAGAACTCGAAAGCGGCAACCGCGCCATCGTCCCCGGCAACGTCAGCAAAAGCACAATGGTCGCTCGCATGCACAGCCATGATCCCGATGAGATCATGCCACCACCCAAACTCGACCGCCCGCTCTCCGATACCGAACGCTCCATCCTCGAACGCTGGATCGAACAAGGAGCCGAATACCAACCCCACTGGGCCTTCGTCACCCCGAAAAAACACACCCCGCCCGCCGTCAAAAACACCTCTTGGCCCAGCGATGACATCGACCGCTTCATCCTCTCCAAAATCGAATCCGCAAACCTCGAACCCAATCCCCCCGCGGACCCCGCCACACTCCTCCGCCGCGCCCACCTTACCCTAACAGGACTCCCCCCCACCCCGCAGGAAACCGAAGCCTTCCTCAAAGACCCCTCACCCGCCGCCTACGAAAAACAAATCGACGCACTCCTCACCTCCCCACGCTACGGCGAACGCATGGCTCAGGACTGGCTCGACCTCGCACGCTTCGCGGACACCTACGGCTACCAAAGCGACAACCCCTGCTTCGTCTGGCCCTACCGCGACTGGGTCATCAAAGCCTACAACGAAAACCTCCCCTTCGACCAGTTCGCCACCTGGCAAATCGCCGGCGACCTCCTCCCCAACCCCACCCAGGAACAAAAACTCGCCACCCTCTTCAACCGCCTCCACCGCCAAACCCAGGAAGGCGGCTCCATCGCCGAGGAATTCCGCCACGAATACGTCTCCGACCGCGTCCACACCTACGGCACCGCATTCCTCGGCCTCACCATGGAATGCTCCAAATGCCACGACCACAAATACGACCCCATCTCCCAACGCGAATACTTCAGCATGGCCTCCATGTTCGGCCAGATCGAGGAAAACGGACTCTACCCATACTCCATCAGCACCACCGCCCCGGAACCCTCCATGCACCTCATGGAACCCCACCACCCCGCCGAAGTCGAAAAACGCCGCGCGGCGCTGGACTCCGCTGAAAAACACCTCGCCTCCCTCCCGCCCACCCGCGAGGCCGCCTTCGAAACGTGGCTCGCTTCCACCCCAAACCTCCAACCCGCCACACCCGCCGCCCACTATCCGTTAGACTCCGTCGAGGAAAACAAAGCCCCCAACCTCATCCCTAACATCCCACCCGCATCCATCTCCGGCGGCTCCCTCAAGGTCGAACCAGGCCCCGTCAACCAGGCCGTCGAATTCGATGGCGATACCACCCTCCAACTCGACGGCGTCAACGGCGGCACCCGCCACGACCCCATCTCCATCTCCCTCCGCATCTTCTGCCCGGACACCAAGGAACGCGCTCTCATCCTCCACAGCGGCCCCGCCATGTACTCCCAAGCCGCCGATGCCTCGGGCTTCGAACTGCTGCTGGAAAAGGGCAAACTCCGCTGGAGCTGCATCCACCTCTGGCCCGGTTGCGCCGCCTCCATCGAAACCACCCAACCCTTCCCCCTCGGCAAATGGATCAACGTCACCGCCACCTACGACGGCTCATCCAGCGCCAACGGACTCAAACTCTTCTTCGATGGAAACCCCGCCGAAACCTCAATCCTCAAGGACCACCTCGACAAACAAATCATCAACCAACCCATCCGCGTCGGCGCACGCCCACGCGACGACCGCGGCTTCGCCCAAGGCCGCATCGACGATCTCCAGATCTTCCGCCGCGTCCTCACCCACGCCGAAGCAACCCACCTCGCCGGAACCCCGCTCGACTCCACCTTCCAGTCCGCCAAATCCGGAGACCCCTCCGCCAAACAACTCATCCGCGAATTCTACCTCAACCACATCGATCCGGAAATCTCCACCGCACGCAACGCCGTCCTCGCCGCACGCAAATCCCTCTACGACGACTACCTCGACCACATCCCCCTCATCATGTGCATGGAGGAATCCCCCTACCCCAAACAATTCTACGTCCTCGAACGCGGCGACTACGCCTCCCCCGATCTCAAACAACCCGTCGATCCAGACGTCCCCGCCGCCGTCATGCCCTTCCCCAAGGACGCTCCACGCAACCGCCTCGGCCTCGCCAAATGGACCGTCGACCCGAACAATCCTCTAACACCCCGACTCGTCGTCAACCGCCTCTGGATGATGACCTTCGGCAACGGCATCGTCGAAACCCAGGAAAACTTCGGACTCCAGGGCGACGCCCCATCCCACCAGGAATTGTTGGACACCCTCTCCCGCGATTTCGTCGACTCCGGATGGGACACCAAGAAATTCCTCAAACGCCTCGTCCTCACATCCACCTTCCGCCAGTCATCATCTAACAGCGAAATCAAACGCCAGATCGATCCCAAAAACCGCCTCCTCTCCCGCGGCCCCACCTACCGCCTCCCCGCGGAAGCCATCCGCGATCAGGCACTCCTCGCCTCCGGCCTCCTCGTCGAAAAAATCGGCGGCCCCAGCGTCAAACCCTGGCAACCCCCCGGCATCTGGTCCGAAGCCGGTGCCTCCGGCGGCGACTACACCCCGGACACCGGCGAAGGCCTCTACCGCCGCTCCCTCTACACCTACCGCAAACGCACCGCCCCCCCTCCCAACATGATGACCCTCGACGCCGGCAGCCGCGAAATCTGCCAGGCCCGCCGCCTCTCAACCAACACCCCACTCCAACCCCTCGTCTTCCTCAACGACCTCGGCTTCTTCGAATGCGCACGCAACCTCGCCAAACGCGTCATCACCGAAAAACCCGAAAACCCCACCGCACAAGCCGAACAAGCCTTCCGCATCCTCACCTCACGCTCCCCACGCCCCGCCGAAGCCAAAGCCATCGCCACCCTCTACTCCCAACAAAAGGCCCACTACGAAAAAGACCTCGCCGCCGCCAAATCCGTCTGCGGCGAGGAAAATCCACACCTCGCCGCCCTCACCATCCTCTGCTCCACCCTCCTCACCGCCGACGCCACCATCACCCTCCGCTAACGTGTCCCGACTGTCCCAGTCGGATATAAAACCTCTTCGACCTTCGACCTCCGACCTCCGACCTCCGACCTCCGACCTCCGACCTTCGACCTTCGACCTTCGACCTTCGACCTTCGACCTTCGACCTTCGACCTTCGACCTTCGACCTTCGACCTTCGACCTTCGACCTTCGACCTTCGACTTATAGA
>SYAP01000114.1 GCA_005787565.1 Verrucomicrobiaceae bacterium
GCTGCACCGTGGAAATGAAATCTCCCTTCAGCCACTCCACATGCGAAATCACATCCGTCACCGGGCGTCCTTGGATCTTCGCATTCGTGAAATCCGGATACTGCGTCGCCGAGTGATTGCCCCAGATGCAAAGGTTCGTCACCTTCGACTGATGCACGCTGGCCTTCTTCGCCAACTGGCTCTTCGCACGGTTCTCATCAAGCCGCGTCATCGCGAAAAACCGGTCGTTCGGCACACCGTCCGCGTTGTTCATCGCGATCAGCGCATTTGTGTTGCACGGATTGCCCACCACCAGAACCCGCACGTCTTTCGCCGCGTTCCGGGCGATCGCCTTGCCTTGGCCGGTAAAAATCTTGCCGTTGATCCCTAACAGATCACCACGCTCCATCCCCGCCTTCCGCGGCACCGAGCCCACCAACAACGCCCAGTTCGTCCCGCGGAACCCCTCGTTCAAATCCGCCGTCGGCACCACATCGTTCAGCAGCGGAAACGCGCAGTCATCCAGTTCCATCACCACACCCTCCAATGCGGGCAAGGCCGGCTCGATCTCAATCAAGCGCAAGTTCACCGGCTGGTCCGGCCCGAACACGGCTCCGGATGCGATGCGAAACAACAGCGCGTAGCCGATCTGGCCTGCCGCACCCGTAATGGAAACAGTAATGGGGTCCTTCATGATGATGAGTAGGGATGGATTCGCGCCGACCATGAACTCCCATTCCCCTTCCGGTCAACCGACAACCTCACCCGGCGCAATTCACGCGCAATCTTCGCAAAAATCCCCGGCCCCATCCCCCAATCAAACACTTCACACCCGCCCGTTTCCCCCCTAACCTTTCTCCAGCATGAGCCGCCTCTCCGAACTCCTCGACCAAGCCGCCGCCGCCGGGCACCTCCTCCCCTCCGCCCGCACCAACATCGCCTCACTCCTCGCCGGCACCACCAGCGATGTCGCGGAGAAATCCATCACCGAGCTCGCCGAAGCCGCCGAATGGCAGGAACTCAACGACCGCTTCTTCAAAACCCTCGCCTTCGGTACCGGCGGCCTCCGCGGTCGCACCATCGGCCGCATCATCACCACCGCCGAACAAGGAAACGGCGGGCCCAACGGTCGCCCACAGCACCCCTGCACCGGCACCGCCACCATGAACTACTTCAACCTCGGACGCGCCGTCCGCGGCCTCATCGCCTACACCAAATCCTTCGTCGGCTCCTCCCGCCGCCCGCGCATCGTCTTCGCCAACGACACCCGCCACTTCTCCTCAGACTTCTCCGCCTTCTGCGCCAAAGTCTGCGCCGACCTCGGCTGCGACGCCTATCTCTTCGATGGCCCCCGCTCCACTCCCGAACTCTCCTTCGCCGTCCGCGAACTCCGCGCCGATGCCGGCGTCGTCCTCACCGCCAGCCACAACCCCTCCCATGACAACGGCTTCAAGGCCTACTTCAACGACGGCGCGCAAATCGTCGACCCACACGCCACCGGCATCATCACCGAAGTCAACGCCATCAACGGCGAAACCTATCAGCCTCTAACGGAATCCGAGCGCGGCACCATCACCACCCTCGCCGGGGAAATGGACAACCTATACTCCGCCCGCCTCCGCACCCTCCTCCTCCGCCCCGAACTCCTCGAAGGCTCATCCACCCGCGTCGTCTTCACCAACCTCCACGGCACCGGCGGCCACATCATCGTCCCCATGCTCCGCGACTTCGGCTTCGACGTCACCACCGTCCCCGAACAAGACATCCAGGACGGCCGCTTCCCCACCGTCGATTCTCCAAACCCCGAAAATGCCCCAGCCCTCAAAATGGGCATCGACCTCGCCGAAAAACTCAACGCCGAAATCGTCATCGGCACCGACCCCGATGCCGACCGCATGGGCGTCGCCGTCCGCGACGGCTCCGGCAAAATGGTCCTCCTAACAGGAAACCAGATCGGCTCCCTCATGGCATGGTATCGCCTCAAAACCTCCTTCGACCTCGGCCACCTCACCCACGCCAACCGCAACCGCGCCGTCCTCGTCAAAACCTTTGTCACCACCGAACTCCAACGCTCCATCGCCGACTCCTTCGGCGTCTCCTGCGTCGATACCCTCACCGGCTTCAAATACATCGCCGGCAAACTCCGCAAATACGAAGACGCCATCCCCACCGACAAAAAAGGCGACTACCGCACCCTCACCGAACAACAAACCCGCGCCCTCCGCCTCGAATACTCCCGCTTCTTCGTCTTCGGCGGCGAGGAAAGCTATGGCTACCTCGGCTCCGATGCCATCCGCGACAAGGACGCCAACGGAGCAGCCGTCATGTTCGCCGAAGTCGCCGCCTACGCCAAATCCGTCGGAAAATCCATCCCCGCCCTGATGGACGACATCTATCAGCAATTCGGTTACCACCTCGAAATCGGCAAATCCCTCGTCATGGAAGGCGCCGACGGTGCCGCCAAAATCCAATCCCTCGCCGCCTCCTACGCCGAAAACCCGCCCACCTCCGTCGATGGCACCCCCGTCGCACGCATCCGCGACTTCGCCAAACAGGACCTCTTCGATCAGGAAGGCGATCTCATCCCCAAGGAAAAAATGCTCTTCGTCGATCTAGCAGACGGCCGCTCCTTCGCCGTCCGCCCCTCCGGCACCGAACCCAAAATCAAATTCTACCTCTTCGGCAAAACCACCCCCTCCGGCGACCTCACAGCCGACAAAGCCGCCGTCACCCAAGGCCTCGCCACCCTCTGGTCCTGGATCGAGTCCGACGCCGCCACCCGCTAGAACCTCACCAAATAGGTCCCATTGGCCCTATCGGTCCCATCCCCAAAGCCCATGCGCCTTTTCCTAGCCGCCGCCGCCCTCCTCGTCCTCCCCATCACCGCCGAGGAAGCCACCCACCCACGCCTCCTCGTCCCTGCCTCCCGCGAAGCGGAAATCAAACAACGCATCCAAACCGACCCGCTCGCCAGATCCCTCCACGCCCGCCTCATCCAGCGCGCTGAAAAAGCCCTCACCGAGCGCACCTGCGAGTACCGAATCCCCGACGGCAAACGCCTTCTATCGGAATCCCGCCACGCCCTCCACCAGATCCTCCACTGCGGCATGGCATGGCGCACCACCGGCGACCCACGCTTCCGCGACCGAACCATCAAGGAACTCGACGCCGCCTGCGCCCTCAAAGACTGGAACCCATCCCACTTCCTCGACACCGCCGAAATGTCCACCGCCGTCGCCATCGGCCTCGACTGGCTCCACCCCACCCTCACCCCCGAGCAAATCACCCGCTATCAAACCGCTCTAACAAAAGCCCTCGACTCCCTCGAAAAACACCACTCCAAAACCAAATGGTGGCTCGCCCCCACCAACAACTGGACCCAGGTCTGCGCCACCGGCATGGCCTTCGCCGCCGAGATGACCCGCTCCGCAAACCCCGATCGCTCCGACCGCATCCACCAGCACGCCCTCAAACTCATCGACCAAAGCCTTAAGTTCTATCAGCCCGACGGCGGCTACCCAGAAGGCGCCGCCTACTGGCACTACGGCACCAACTACCACGTCATCCTCCTCGCCCAACAAAACCTAACAAAACTCCCGGCACCCCTCGCCCGCACCGGTGAATTCATGATGCACATGACCGGCCCCACCCGCCTCTCCTTCAACTTCGCCGATGGCGGCGTCCGCACCGAAACACCCTCCGCCGCCCAAAGCTGGCTCGCCACCACCAGCCGCGATCCCGGCCAGGCACGATACGTCCGCCGCCTGCTCGAAACCGCCCTCGCCTCCCCGCTCCCCGGCGGCACCACCAGCGACAACCGCTTCAATCCCCTCCACCTCCTCTGGCTCCCAGCCCAGCCCCCGGCCGATACCCCACCCGCCAAAACCCGAACCATCTTCCAAGGCGAACAACCCCTCGCCTTCTTCCGCACCGGCTGGGAAAAGAACGACACCTACCTCGCCATCAAAGGCGGCACCGGAGCATCCAACCACGGCCAACTCGATGCCGGCACCTTCATCTACGACTCCCACGGAATCCGCTGGTTCCACGACCTCGGCGCGGACAACTACAACCTCCCCGGCTACTTCGGCAAACAACGCTGGGACTACTTTCGCCTCACAAACCGCTCCCACTCCACCCTCGTCATCGGCGAAAAACTCCAATCCGGCACTTTCCCCGGAGCCTCCATCGTCCCCTCACCCAACGGCTGCAAAATCGACCTCACCCCCGTTTACCCGAAACAAGCCACCACCATCACCCGCACCCTCCACTTCCACCCCACCACCGGTGAAGTCACTCTAACAGACAACCTCGACTCCCCCACCGACACCATCCGCTGGGCCGCCATCACCAAAGCCACCCCCACCTTCAAAGGCAAAACCCTCATCCTCCGCGAAGCTGGAAAAACCCTCACCCTCACCCGCCCCCAAAACGCACCAGGTGGCGACTGGCAGGAATTCTCCCTCAAACCACCCACCTCCGCCGAAAACCCCAACACCGGCTACCGCCTCATCGGCTTCACCGTCCCCGCCCAACCAACCATCGAAATCAAAGTCACCTGGCTTCCCCCCACCACTCCCTGAACCCTCTCAACCCGCCCCCTCCCTTCCCTCACCACCGCCTCCAATATTTCCTAACAAGAACAAAAAAGCCGGACAGGTTTCCCTGCCCGGCTTTTGAATGGTTGGCGTCGGTCACATAGACCGCCGCAGCATGAATTACATCATGCCGCCCATGCCGCCGTGGTCATGGCCGTGGCCGCCACCACCTGCTGCTTCCTTCTCAGGAAGGTCGGTGATGAGTGCCTCGGTGGTGAGCAGAAGACCGGCGATCGACGCGGCATTCTGGAGGGCGGAACGGGTGACCTTGGTCGGATCGACCACGCCGGAAGCGATGAGGTCTTCGAACTTGTCGGTGGCAACGTTGTAGCCTTCGCCACCTTTGCCTTGCTTGACGCGCTCGACAACCAGCGCACCTTCGCGGCCGGCGTTCGAAACGAGCTGACGAAGCGGAGCCTCGACGGCGCGGGCAACAATGCCGGCACCGGTCTTCTCGTCACCAACAAGACCAAGGTCGCCAAGAGCGGCTTGCGCAC
>SYAP01000115.1 GCA_005787565.1 Verrucomicrobiaceae bacterium
CGGATGTGGCCGACGTGCATCGGCTTGGCGACGTTGGGGGCGGAGAAGTCGACGACGACGGTGCGGCCCTGGCCGGGGGATGGGGCGCCGAGTTTCGGATCGCCTAACAGCGTGGCGGCACGGGTGGCCCATGCGTTTGGCAGGATGCGGAAATTGAGGAAACCGGGGCCTGCGATGTCGGCGGTGGCGAGTTCTGTTAGATCGAGCCGGTCGATGATTTGTTGAGCGAGGGCGCGGGGGTTTGTTTTGAGCGCCTTGGCGAGGACCATCGCTGCGTTGGTTTGGTAATCGCCGAATCGGAGGTCTGCGGCGGCGGTGACGGATGCGGTCGCGGTTTCCCCCGTCACGGCCGAGAGGGCCGAGTTGAGGCGGTTTTCGAGTTCCTGGAGGAGGGTCATGGGGAAGGGGATCGGTCCGGCGGGTTCAGGCGCCGGGTGCGCCCACCCTGGACGGTTTGGAATCGAGGATGGAGAGGATTTCGTCGCGGGTTTCGGCGAGGCCGAGTTTGCGGCGGACCTCACAGTTGGTGAACATTTTGGCGATTGCCGCCAGAGTGCGCAGGTGGAGATGGTAATCCCTCCGGGGGACGATGAAAAGGATGATGAAATGGACTGGGGCGTTGTCGAGCGCTTCGAAGTCGATGCCAGCTTTGGATCGGCCGAAGACGGCGACGACTTCTTCGAGGGTGTCGGAGAATGCGTGGGGAATGGCGACGCCAGAGCCGATGCCGGTGCTGACCTGGTCTTCGCGGGCTTTGAGGGCGGTGAGGACTTCTTCCTTGATGGCGCGCGGCAGTTTTCCGGATTCCGATAGATGCTCGACCAGTTCGACGATGGACGGCCAATGCTCCGTAGCCCTCATATCGAGCAGGATTTGGTCTATGCTGAGCAGCTGGGCCAACTTCATGGTTACCGGATTCGGGGACTGGTTCGCCGCGCGAGGGGTTGCGGAAGTAGCGGTGGCGGCAAGGCTTGGCAAGCGGATTTCCCCGGTGTTTCCGACGTCTGCTGCTGATGACAAGGACATTGGGAGGACCGGGTGAGCATTTGACGGGCCGAAATTCGCGGCAAGAGTCGCACTCTCCGCCACGTTTCACACCGGATGTTCCGAAAAACCCTACCCGTTTTGGCCTGCGCCGCCCTGTCCCTTTTCTCCAACGCCGCCGAGCCGCTCGATCCGGCGGGCCGCACTGAGCCGCTGAGGGTCGCCTGCGTCGGCGACAGCATCACGCAGGGTTCCGGCGCGGAGAGCGGAAAGTCCTACCCCGCCCAGCTACAGGCGCTTCTTGGCGATCAGTGGAAAGTTGGAAACTTCGGCGTCAGCGGCCGCACCCTTCTGCGCAAGGGCGACCACCCGTATTGGAAGGAGAAAGCCTACCAGGATGCCCTCGCCTTCAAGCCCGACGCCGTCATCATCATGCTCGGCACCAACGACACCAAGCCGCACAACTTCAAGCACGAGCGCGATTTCGCCACTGACTACGCCGACCTCGTCGACTCCTTCCTCAAACTCGAAAGCAAGCCCCGCGTCTACGTTTGCCGGCCTTGCCCGGTGCCCGATCCGGGAAATTTCGGCATCAACGACAAAAACCTCCGCGTCTACATCCGCCGCGTCGATCGCCTTGCGAAGGAGAAAAACCTCGAAATCATCGACATGCATTCCGCACTTGCCAACAAGCCGGAGCTCCTGCCCGACCGCGTCCATCCCAACACCGCCGGAGCCGCCGAAATGGCGAAAGCCGCCCACCTTGCCCTCACCGGCAAGCCCGCGCAGCCCCAATGAGCCGCATCCCGAGGGTTGACGCTGGCGGGTCCGTGATTACACCTATCCGCCATGCAAGCCGACAACGACCCGACACCCGCCGCCGAGGCCGCTGACGCAACCCCCTTTTCCCAGGATGCGCCGGCCGAAACGCCCGAGCAAGCCGCCGCCCTCGACCCCTGGGAAGAACTCGAAGCCGAGGCCGCGAAATGGAAGGAAATCTCCCTGCGCACCGCCGCCGAGATGGACAACCTCCGGAAACGCACCGCCCGCGAGCGCGAAGAAGCCATCCGCTACGCCAACCAGCGCCTCCTCGAAGACCTCCTCCCCGTCATCGATAACTTCGAAATGGGCATGCAGGCCGCCTCCCAGGACACCTCCTCCATGATCTACATCGGCATGGACATGGTCCGCCGCCAGCTCAATGACTTCCTCGCCGGCCAAGGTGCCGAGGAAATCCCTGCGACCGGAAACTTCGACCCCAACCTGCACGAAGCCGTCTCCCAACAAGACTGTGCCGAAGGTGAGGAAGGCCGCATCCTCCGCGTCCTCCGCCGCGGATACCGCCTGCGCGACCGCCTCCTGCGCCCTGCCAGCGTCGTCGTCTCCAAATTTCCCACCCCCGCCACCCCGGAAGGAGGCGAGTCCTGATCTCCCATGGCTGAAAAACGCGACTACTACGAAATCCTCGGCGTCGGCCGTGACGTCAGCCCGGAAGACCTCAAAAAGGCCTACCGCAAGCTCGCCGTAAAGCTCCACCCCGACAAAAACCCCGGCGATCCCACCGCCGAGGACAAATTCAAGGAACTCGGCGAAGCCTACGAGGCCCTCAGCGATCCCGACAAACGCGCCGCCTACGATCGCTATGGCCACGCAGCCTTCAGCGGCGGTGGAGGCGGTCGCCCTGCGGGTGGCGGTTTCCACGATCCGATGGATCTTTTCTCCCAAGTCTTCGGCGGCGCGTTCGGCGGCGGATTCGAGGAGTTCTTCGGCGGCGCGCCCCAACGCGGCCGCTCCGGCAGGCAACGCGGCAGCGACCTGCGCTACGATCTGGAAATCACGCTC
>SYAP01000116.1 GCA_005787565.1 Verrucomicrobiaceae bacterium
AGATGGTGTTAGGATTTTTTGACGTCGACCCACTGTTTGGTTTTGGCGGATTCGAGGACGGCGTCGCAGACGTATTGGGTGCCGAGGGCGTGGCGGAAGTCCGGGTAGCGTATTTCGGCGGAGGGGTTGGGCAGACAGTAGGCAGGAATTAGAAAAGCCGGAAGAAGGCGAAGGAAGCCGAAAGATGCCGAAAACGTAGTGGCTGCGGAGGGTTTGCAGGGGCAGCGCAGGCAAATGGGCAGTTTTGGAGAAGTGGGAGCGATGAGAGGGATACGTCGGACAGATTAGAAATCTGGAGGGATCAGAATGGCGAATCAATTTCGCCGGCATCCGGTTTGACGGGATAGCGCCGTTTGGATCGGAGAGCTGGTTGTTCGCGTCCTTCGCGGCGGCTGATGTGGTTGCGCGTGTGGGCCAGTAGGCCGAAGAGGGTTTGGGCGTCCAGGCGATCGGAAAGGGTGTCCATGGTGAGGGTGGGTTTACCGGTGCGCTGGCGGGCAGCATGGAGAAACCAACCGTAGCCGATGGGTCCGCGTGGGTGTGCTTTGATGGCGGTTTGGGACGAGCGGAGGGTGGCCAGGTAGTCGCCAGCGGGAGGAGTGGCCAGGGTGGCAAGCCAAGCGTCGATCTCGACGGTGGCAACCCAGTTGTGGTGATCGAGTGCCTGGCGGATCAGGGCGACGGGAGATTCGGCTGATTCGTGGGTATCGTGCTGGTTTCCGTGATCGGTTTTGGGGCCGGTGGTGGTAAGGGCGAGAAAGGCTTCGGCGTCGTCTCCGGCGAGGGTGAGAAAGTGAGCTTTGACGGTTCGAAAGTGAGATCGGAGAATTTTCGAGAGTCCTGGGAGTCCGACCGCGGCTTGAACTTGATCGCGCCGCCAGTCGTCAAAGCTGGTGCCAGGTGCAATGTTTTTGAGCGCGATCTGGTAATCGAAAGCCTCACGGGCCTGCATGATCAGATTGCCGATTTCACGCTTGGATAGCTTTCCAAAAATCGGAGGTTGCGAGGGTTTCATGCGGATTTTGGGAAGGGAAGGATTTGGGGGGAATTGGAGACTTGGGGTATGTCCCAGGGACTGCCGATCCGGTCGAAGTTTTGGGGCAGGCAGTGGAGGTAGATCATGGTGGTTTCGATGTTGTCATGGCCGAGGCGATCCTGGAGTTCGCGGAGGTTTCCACCGGCGAGGAGGTAGGAGGTGGCGAAGCCGTGACGGAAGGAGTGAGCGGTGATCCGTTTGTCGATCTGCGCGAGGCGGACGGCGGGGCGAACGGCCTTGGAAAAGGACTTGTCGTGGATGTGGTGACGGCGGATGATTTTTGACTCCGGATCTTGGGATTCTTTGGCGCTGGGGAACACCCAAAAGAAGGGCCATTCTTTGCCGTGGGATGGGAATTTTTTGACGAGCTGGTCGACGGGTGCGACGCCTGGGCGATCCTGTCTCCGGTCTTGGTTGAATAGGGCGCGGCATTTTTCGCGACGGGCGAGGAGAGGGTCGATGAGGCGACGGCTGAGGGGAGCGATCCGGCATTTGTCACCCTTCCCTGACCAGATGCTGACGGTGCCTCGTTCGAAGTCGAACGCACGCCAGCGGAGGTTGCAGGTTTCGCCGATGCGGAGGCCGGATCCGAACATGAGTCCGGCGATGAGGCTCCATGGTTCGTCAAGTTGCGCGATGATGGATTCGGCTTCGGATTGAGTGGTCCAGACGGGAATGCGGACGGGGCGCTTGGCATTTACCCAATGCGGGAGCTGACCGATTTCGCGGCCGTGGCAGTTGTAAAATCCGTTTTTTCCAGCGAGGGCTGAGAGTGCGCCTTTCTGGTTTGCGACGGAGCACGGGGTGAGGCTGGAGAGGAATTCGGTGATCGCGATTTCCGCAGTTGGGAAGCGTTGTCCGTCCGCGAATTCTAGGAAGCGGGTGGCGAAGCCGAGGTATTGTTCGCGGGTGGCTTTCGCCAGTTGGCGCGTGCGCAACGTCGACTCAAAATGGGCAAGTGCTTGGGGGATTTTCATGGGGGGGCTTTGGGGTGGATAAGTAGTCTGGGGATTACCTAATCAACTGTTCTGCCCAAGGAATAGATCGCCTTGCGCAAGTTCGCGCTTGATCCGTTCCACGGCGTTTTTGAAGTGTTCCGGGTCTTTCTCTATGCCGATTGCTTTCCGCCCGGTGCGGATTGCGGCGATGATCGTTGATCCGCTGCCCATGTATGGGTCCAGCACGGTTGCGCCTTCCGGCACCTTGGCCTTGTCCATGCACCACGCCATGAGCGGCACCGGCTTTTGGCATGGATGCTGGCGCGTGTTGGCCTCGGCATTCATGGTCAGGTCACGCTTGCAGTAGATCCCATGCCCGCCCTTCATCCACGCTTCCTCGGCATCGCTCAGGAACGATCCGAAGGCGTCATCCAGTCGCTTGATCCAGATCAGTTTCGTTCCCACTGGCAGCCTTGCGCCGAAGTGATTGGAGCCGAAGAGGACCACCTTTTCCCATGCGAGCCAGGGCGACGGGTCGAACGGCTTGTCATCGTCGATGATGCCTTTGCCTTTGCCCGTTCCGATGCCGTTTCCCCGGCGTGCCACGCTGGCGGTGTTGCCTCCGCTGAATCGGCTGTTGTCGGTATCCAGCTTCATCCCATAGGGCGGGTCACTGATTACAGCATCGACCCCTTGAAGAGTTGGGGCGATTTCCAAGCAATCCCCGAGATACAGCTCCACCCCCGGCAGAACAAGACGGCGCATGGAATCACTGCCCAGCGGGCTGTTTTCCGAAGTCAACGTCGATGGTGGGCAGTGATCCATGGCCTTATGCGTTCATCCAATAGAATCCCACATGCTGGCGAACTCTCCGCAGAATCCGCATTGCTTGGGCGTGTCGTGTGATCGGCTGATTGCGACCTGAGACAGTCCGCAGGCCGCGCATCGTTGCTCTCCCATGCTCATGTTGTCGGATTCGCAGCGTTCCAGTTTGAAGTAGTCCTCCATAGCTATCACCATGCCTTGACCCATGGGCGATCCGTATCGGTATCCAGTGATTTCCTCACAGCGGTTCGCGTCCCATAGGGCTTGGCAGCACATGGCGAGTTTGCCGAAGGTGCATCCGAAGTGCATCCGCAGGAGCGCCACGGTGCGCGCTTCTGGTTCGGTCATTGGTGATAAGGTTTCCATAGGTAATTCGGGCAAGGATGAACAAGTTGGTGGATGGAACGGCGAGGAAGCCTATTGGCGAGGCGGAGCGGGTTCGCGCCGTCCATCACCTTGGGCGTTCTGACGACTGAGCACGGCCTGGATGAATGATCCGCGCCAGCCAGCTTCCCGAGCCTTGCGGATGAACATCCGGCATGTGCGGCGCTTTTCCCCGCTGGCGGAGCGATCCTTGATCCGCTTGGCCAGTCCTTGGGATCTACCTTTCTTTTTGGCCTTCGAGCGGTCTTTCCAGACGTGCCGGGTGCGGAAGAATGAGTAGGCGCACAGGGCGTCGTTCAGGCCCGGAAGAGCGTCAGAACCAGCCGTGGGAGCGCAACCCGCACCAGCGGGCTGTTCGGCTTCGACAACGGTTAGGGTAGGCGGGGATTTTGGCGTGTTCATAAAGTTTTCTCGGGTGCGGGTTGCTCCACTTGATCGTTGAGTGAAAGGAAATCGGTCGTTTCCCGCGTCTTCGCTTCGTCGCACTTGGAGCAGCAGAACCACCCATCTGTCTGATCGCTGCGATAGAGCGGAGTTTTGCACGTGTAGCAGGTTGGTCGCTTACCTTTTCCGTCGCAGGTGTAGCACTTCCTTGTCTTCACCAGCGGATGAATCACCTCATAAGTCACCCGCCCCTTGCCGTTGCACACGCAACACTCAACAAGGCGCGGATCTGAACCGCCATCAGGCAGTTGTTGGATGTTCGACGGTTCACTCATGGCGGTCAGATAGCTCGACGTTCATCCAAAAATCCTGCTGCCCGCTTTCCATCTCAATTCGGGCGCGACGACGGGCGCGGCGGTCTTTCGCGTCGTGCCGGTTGTGGCACCGCTGGCAGAGTGCGGCGAGGTTGAGCAGTCCAGACGCCTCTGGTCGGTCGTCGAAGATGTGCGCCACGGTGAGCACCACTTTTGATCCTGTCACCGGATGCGGTTGGTAGTTCTCGCATCCGCACCACTCGCACCGATTGCGGGCGCGGTAGAAGCGCACGAAGCGACTCCGAAGTTTCCAGTCCTTCGGGTATCGGTGTTTGTTTTCGGCGAGTATCGGCATTTTCGGTGATTCGGAAGAGGATGAACAAGTCGGCGATGGCATGCGTGGTCAGTCGGTTCTTTGGCTGGGCAATGGCGGGCCATCGGCTCCCGCTGCCATGCCGCGGACGTTAGGGGGTGGGGTTATTTGGCAGCGGGTTTGGGGGCGCGGTGTTGTTTGAGGTTGAGGCGTTCGCCGATGATGCGTTGGAGGGATTTGCGGAAGTCGGTGACTTCGGGGCTGGGGAATTTGACTTCGCAGGCAGCTTCGTAGAGGCGGGTGATGTGGCTTTCGTTGAAGTCTTTGAGGCGGGTGGTGGCGTAGTTGAGGAGGCTGCTGCGGAAGCGGATTTCGTCGTTGTCAGGGATGACGACTTTCATAACGGCTTCGATGCGGCGGATGAGGATGGAGGCTTCCTGTAGTTCGGCGGATTTGGTGGTGGGGGCGGTGGTGGACATGGTGATGTGGGGTTGGTGTGTTAGATGGAGAGGATTTGTTGGAGGCGGTCGAGGTGATACAGTTTGACCTGGTGGAGTCCGTTGTGGATTTCCTGATGGTTCTGGGAGTGGATGGGGCGGCCGGCATCGCGATGGGCGATGATGGCTTTGCGGTGGGCTTCGATGGAGTCGTCGAGGAATTCGATGATGGCGAGGTGATCGGCGGCGAGGGGGCCGGGGTTGTTGATGGGGAGGGCGCGGGAGCGGATGGAGGCTTCGTCTTTGAGGAGCTGCTGTTCGCGGGGGACTGGGATGAGGATTCTCATGGAGCGGGACGGAGTTTGTAGACTTTGAGGCGATCGAGGATGAGGAAGTGGAAGACTTTGTTTTCGGTTTCGAGGCGGCTGAGGATGGCTTGGATGGCGGCGGTTGGTTTGTTGAGGCGACCGGCGATGGAGTCTGCGGTGGATTGGCTGACGGCGAGGTCTTTGAGGATGAGGGCTTCGAGGGTCATGGTGTTAGTCTTCGGGGAGGAGGTAGTCGCGAATGAGGCGGGCGTGGGCGGCGCGGATGGCGGCGCGTGGATCGGCGTTGAGTTTGGCGGATTCGAGGCGGAGTTGTTGGGCGAGGATGACGGTTTTGCGGACGGCGCGAAGGCGGCCTTGGCGGGCGGCGATGTAGGCGGTGAGGTCGGAGATGGCTTCTGCTGTGGAGTCGTCGCTGAACTGGCGGGCGACGTGCATGGAGGCTGCGGGGAGTTCGCCAGGTTCGAGTTCGTATTTGCCGTTGATTCCGATGCGGGAGAATTGTTGGTCGTTGACGCGGATGGCATCGATCATTTCGGGGTTGCCGATGAGGGCGACGGGGAATTCGGCGTCGTCTGCGAGGTCGAAGATGAGTTGGCGACCGGACATGGAGAGGCGTTGGGCGTTGTCGACGATGAGGAGGCGGCCGGTGCCTTTGAAGCGGTTGACGAGGTAGTCGTACTGGCTGGTTTGGCCTTTCCAGTCCCGGTGGTCGGTGGCGCGGAAGAGGGTGGATTTGACTTGGCGGGCGTCGCGTGTGGCGGCGTTGAGGTTGATGGCGATGGCGCTGGGGTTCTCGCTGACGAAGTGGCGGATGGCGGAGGTTTTGCCGTTTCCGGCGGGGGATGTTAGGGCGGCGATGTCTCCGGTTTTGCGGATGAGGTGGAGGACGTTGCCCATTTTGCGGACGACGCTGGTTTGGTAGATGGAGGAGGCGAATTCGATTCGTTCGCGGATGGAGCGGAGGACATCGAAGGCGATGCGATCAAACTCGGGGATGGTGCGGTCGAGGTTGTCGTTGATGTATTTGCTGACGAAGGTTTCGGTGACGCCTTTGATGCCGAGGAGGGTGGCGATACGGGCGTTGGTGTGGCCATCGTTGCGGAGGGCAATGAGGGCTTTGACGATTTCCGGATCGGTGGGGTATTGTTTGGACATGGTGTGATGAGGTTGGGAGTTTGTGGTTTGGTGATGTGTGGGAAATGTTAGATCGGTGCTGGGAGGTGAGATTGGATTAGGTGTTCGGAGACGCCGGCTTGTTTGAGCAGGTGGGCGGCAACGCCTTTGTCGATTCGGATGATGGCGATGAGGAGGTGATCTAGGCCGACGTGGCTGTCTCCTCTAGCTTTGGCGGCGGCAGATGCCACGCCATAGAGACGGCGAGCGCGAGGAGTGCAGGGAAGGAGGGAGGACGAGCGAGATGGGGATTTCATGTCAGGATTGGAATTTGGGTTAGAAGTCGAGGTCGTCTGTGTGGATGGGGTCTTTGGTGGGGGTGATGTTTGCGAGTGCTTCATCGGCCTGGTGGCCGGGGGAGTTATTTTTGCGAGGGTTGTGAGGGGTGGTTTGCAGGGGGTTTGCAGGGGTGGAGGAGGCGCGGTTGAGGAGGTCTGTGTTGAGTTCGCGGATGATGTTGCGGCGGTCGGCTTCTTGGGTTTTGGCGCGGCGAACTGGGGCGTCGTATGCTTGTTTGATGCGTCCGCGTTGGGCGAAGAGTTGGTCGACTTGGTTGGAGTCGCGGCCGAGGGGGACGTTGCGGGTGAGGGTGCCGATGAAGGTATTGGATTGGTCGTAGGTGAGGAGGGTGTCTGGCATGAGGGGGTTGAGGAGGACGCGGACTTGATCGCCTTTGTGGAGGTATTCGGTGCGGCCTTTGGGGGTGGTGAGTTCGGGGAGGTATTGAAGGTCCATTCCTGGGAGGAGTGGTTCGGTGAGTTGGATGAAGTTGCGGTCGTTGAATTTGGCTTCGGTTGCCCAGTCTGTGGGGACGAGGTGGATGGCGTGGGAGAGTGGGAGGCGTGTGATGGCGGGATCGCGCCGGCGGGCTTCGCGGGCGAGGTGTGGTGTCCAGGGGATGATGCGGGTGAGGAGCGGGTTGGCGCGTTGTTCGCGGAGGGCGAGTTCGTGGATGTGGGGGGCGGTGATGGCGAGTTCGGTGAGTTCCTGGCGTGGACGCCAGAGGCCGATGGGATCGGCGTTGAAGCGCCAGGCGAGTTCGACGAAGTTGTTTTCTGCCCATCCTTCGAAGTTGTGGTCTTCGCGGTTGGCAAGGGCTTGGCGGATGAGTTCGGCGCTGTGTGCGAATTCGACGCCGGTGAGGAAGTTTGAGATTAGGTTTTCGCGGAAGTGATCGGGCAGATCGGCGGCGGCTTTGAGGAGGCGGGTTTCGTATTGGGTGATGCCGTGGTTTTCTTCTGGGGCGTTTTCGATGTTGCGGCCGGTTTGTCCGCGGAGGTGTTGGGAGTAGACGCGCCAGAGGCGGAAGGAGGATTCGATGGGTGCTTTGAAGCGTGGGTTTCCGGAGGATTTGGGGCCGTAGATGAGTTCCTGGAATGCAGGTTTGTTGAAGAGGCCGGAGGAGTCGATGCGGACGCCGGGGTTTCCGTTGCGGGCGGTGAGGGCGCGGAGGGCGTCTTCGAATGAGTGGTGGCCATCCGGGGTGACGAGGGTTTTGTTTGCCCAGACTTTGGCGGTGCCGTGTTCCTGGATGTAGGTGGTGCCGCGTGCGTCGGTGCGGTAGCCTTCTGTTGTTAGAAGGGTGATGACATACCAGACGAATTCTTTTTGGGTGAGGTGTTTGTGGGTGTGGGTGTCTACGTCGTAGTAGCGGAGGCGGATGTGGGGTGGGAAGGGGTAGCGGGTGAGACGGTCGAGTGCGTGGAAGCAGAGGGGGACCATGGGGCGGTCGTAGCCTAACACGCGGACGTTGACGTCTGGCTTTTCGTCGTCAAAGAAGACGTACTCGAGGTATTCTGTGCCGATGGAGGTGGAGAGGATGGATGGGAGTTGGCGATAGGAGGCGATGGTGCCGACGGAGGCGAGGGTTTTGGCGTATTGGGTGGGGCGGCATTTTTGGAAGTTCTCGACGGAGAAGCCGGCGGGGAATCCTTTGCCGTTGTCTGGTGGTGGGGAGGAGAAGCCGGGGATGGCCCATTGGGGATCGCCAGTTCTGCGCCATTGGTTCCACTGGGTGATGACCATGCGGTGGACGTCCGCGATGGCATCGCGGCGTTGGCAGTTGAGGATCTGATCGCGGATCCAGGCTTTGGTG
>SYAP01000117.1 GCA_005787565.1 Verrucomicrobiaceae bacterium
CAGCTATCACCCCCACCCCCATTCCTCCCAAAAATCCCCTCCCCTCCAAAACCCCACCCCACACCCCACCCTTGACCCGCCCCCAAAACCCGCCGAACACTCCCCCCATCCGGAAAACCCCGGCACCCTCCCTCGGAATGAATTCCGGAAATTTCCCCAAAGATCCCACCCCCTCGCCCGTTCCTCCCGGGAACCGCAGCACCGACCCCTCGGACCGCACCATGCCAGACACCCGGGAACAATTCATCGAACAGGCCATGGTCGAATTCGAATCGCCCCTTCTCGGATACGCCACCACCATCCTCCACGACCTCGACCGCGCCCGCGACGTCGTCCAAGACACCTTCATCCGCCTCTGCCAACAAGACATCGCTAAAGTCCGCGACGGCCTCAAAACCTGGCTCTTCACCGTCTGCCGCAACCGCGCCCTCGACATCCTCCGCAAAGAAAACCGCGTCCAAACCCTCGACGAAGTCAAATGGCAGAAAGTCGCCGGCCCCGAACTCCCACCAGACCAACAAGCTGACCATGACGAACGCATCGCCGAAGTCATGAAATACCTCGACCGCCTCTCACCCAACCAACGCGAAGTCATCCTCCTCAAGTTCCAACAAGGCCTCTCCTACCAGGAAATCACCGACGTCACCGGCCTCACCTCCGGCAACATCGGCTTCCTCATCCACACCGGCCTCAAACGCCTCCGCGACCTCCTCCCGGACGACCTCCGCACACGCTGACAAACACCTTCCCTCTCCGTTCCATGAAACTTCACCCCGAAGATCCCCGACTCACCGCCTACCTCCTCGGAGAACTCCCCTCCGACGAAGCCGCCGCCGTCGAACGCGCCGCCGCGTCCGATCCCGCCGTCCGCATGGCCCTCCGCGAAATCGAATCCATCCAGCGCCTCCTCACCAACACCCTCGCCCCCTCCGCCTCCACACTCCTCCCCCGCCAGCGCGAAAACGTCCGCCGCTCCGCTCGCCAAGCCGATCAGGCTGGAAAAATCGTCACCCTCGGATCCCACAAAAAATCCTGGAAAACCCTCCTCATCCCCCTCTCTGCCGCCGCCCTCATCACCCTCGGCATCCTCATCCTCACCAACATCCCCGCAGGAAACGATCCCATCGCAACCGAGGACCCCAAACCCAAAAACCCCGACGCCTGGGACAAACTCCCCCTAGAAATCGCCCTCCTCCCCGCTCCCGGCCCCGCCGACTTCAGCTCAAACACCGCCGGCTCCCCACGCCCAGCCGCCTCCGCCGCACTCACCAAACAAGCCAACGCTCGCGATTCCGCACTCGCCAAGACCGGCGATGAATTCCTCCGCCAAGTCAACGAACGCCTCGCCCAATCCCCACCCCCAGCCCCCGGCGACCTCCCCGCACTCACCCCTCGCGGCACCGTCAACGCCGCCGACCACCCGAACCTCGACCTCCCCATCCTCTCCGGCAAAGCCAGCCTCGGCTGGATCACCCACTCCATCCGCCAACAAAACAAACTCCCCACCCCGGACGCCGTCCGCCTCGAGGAAATCCTCAACGCCTTCCCACTCCGCCCCACCGGAGCCGCAGGCATCGCCGATGGCGTCAGCATCGCCACCGAAATCCTCCCCTGCCCCTGGAAACCCTCCGCACTCCTCCTCATCATCAACCTCCGCGGAGCCTCAGATGCCTCACGCGAAATCTCCGCACGCCTCGAAGCAAACCCCGTCGCCATCGGCCGCTACCGCCTCCTCGGCTTCGCCCCCCTCTCAGGCCTCGACACCACCTCCACCCTTCCTAACAGACTCCCCGCCAAAACCCGCACCACTCTCGCCATCGAAATCCAACCCACCGGCGGAACCTCTAACACCCTCGGCCAACTCGCATGGTCCGTAAACGGCAAACCCGCACCCGCCATCACCCTCACCCACAACCCCGAGGCTGAACCCTCCGACGACGCACGCTTCGCCGCACTCCTCTGCACCTACTCCCAATGGCTCACCCGCGAGCCAAACGCCCTCATCGACACCGAAATCCTCGCCGCCCTCGCCCGCGAATCCTCATCCACCACCCTCCCCGCGGACCGCTTCGAACTCCTCGACCTCATCGACCGCTCGATCAAACTCCCACGCTGAACTCCCCCCTCCGGAAATCACCGGAAAAAAATCCCTTGGCGCGCCCGCCCGTTGGCATAGCCTCGGGATGCTTTGATTCCTTCGTGCCAAACCCTCAGCCTCCTCGCACGCTCCCTCCTCGGAACGCTGCTCATCGGTGCGCTCCCATCACAAGCCCAGGTCGTCATCACCGAATTCCTCGCCGAAAACTCCGGAGGCCTGTTAGATTCCGACGGTGCCACCCCCGACTGGATCGAAATCCACAACACAGCCCCCACCCCCACAACACTCACCGGTTGGGCCCTAACAGACGACCCCGTCCAACCCCAACGCTGGCCCATCCCCGTCATCACCCTCGCCCCGGACGAACGCCGCATCATCTTCGCCTCCGGCAAAAACCGAACCAACCTCGCCGCCGAACTCCACACCAACTTCTCCATCAGCAAATCCGCCGGCGGCTTCCTCGCCCTCCGCCGCCCAGATGGCTCCTTCGCAACACTCTTCTCCAACTACCCCGAACAACAGTCCAACATCAGCTACGGCACCTCCTCCGTCGCCGACTCCCAAGCCCTCGTCAACCCAAACACCCCCGCCCGCCTCCTCATCCCCACCAACGCCACCCTCGGCGACTCTTGGAAACTCCCCGCCTTCAATGACTCCGCCTGGCTCGCCACCACCAGCCGCATCGGCTACCAACTGAACAGCCCCGGCACCGGCCTCCCCATCGCCTACTGGACCTTCGACGACACCGACGAAAACGCCATCCCCAACGCCCCCCCCGTCACCCGCACCGGAGCCACCTACAACCCCTCCACCCCCGGCCAGATCGGCAGCGGAAAATCCCTCGATTTCCTCCGCTCCTCATCCCAATATGCCACCGCCAATCTCGACGTCTCCGAAACCACCTACTCCTGCTCCTTCTGGTTCCGCACCACCCAGTCTAACACCGGACTCTACTCCGTCAGCTCCGGAAACCTCGGCGCCGACGGTCACGACCGCCACCTCTACCTCAGCGGCGGAAACATCCGCGCACGAACCTGGAACGACGAAACCATCACCTCTACCGGCAAAAACTACGCCGATAACCAATGGCACCACGTCACCCACGTCGTCGGAAACACAGCCAACGGCCAACGCATCTACGTCGATGGCATCCAGGTCGCCGCAGGCAACAAAGCCCAATCCGACTTCAACTGGCAAAGCCGCATCCACATCGGCTTCTCTAACGACTCCGGCGGAACCACCTTCCACCAGGGCCAGATCGACGACGTCTCCATCTGGAGCGAAACCCTCGGCCCCGCCGCCATCGCCATCCTCGCCAGCGGCACCTCGCCCGACACCCTCGCCGGCTTCACCCCGCACATCGGAACCAATGTCCAGTCCGCCATGCATCAGGTCAACGCCACCGCCTACCTCCGCCTCCCCTTCACCGTCAACCGCACCATCCCCTTCAATCACCTCGAACTCAGAATCCGCTACGACGACGGCTTCATCGCCTTCATCGACGGAGTCGAAGTCGCACGCCGCAACGCCCCCTCCACACCCACCTGGCAATCCTCAGCCACCACCGACCGCCCCCTCGAAGACGCCATCATCCCCGAAATCATCGACCTCACAAACCACCTCGACCTCATCCCTAACGGAAACCACGTCCTCACCATCCACGCCCTCAACAACACCGCCGCCAGCCCGGACTTCCTCATCAACGCCGAACTCCACGCCGCCACCATCACCCCGGACACCACCGCCTTCATGGACCCGCCCACTCCCGGGTCCCCAAACATCACCGGCTTCTCCGGCTTCGTCTCCACCGTCACCTGCACCCCGCCACGCGGCCTCTACTCCTCCGCCCAATCCATCACCATCACCTGCGCCACCCCCGGTGCCACCATCGCCTACACCAACGACGGCTCGGACCCCTCACCCACCAACGGCACGCAAATCCCCGCATCCTCCCCTCTAACACCTCCCTCCTTCACCCTGCCCGTCACCTCCACCCGCACCATCCGCACCATGGCCTACCTCCCCTCCTCATCCCTCAGGGAGGCGAAAGCCGAATCCCACAGCTACATCCTCCTCCCCCAGGTTCTCGTCCAACCCAACAACCCTCCCGGCTTCCCCTCCTCATGGTTGGGCCGCACCGCCGACTACGGCATGGACCCCAACGTCGTCAACCAGACCCTCCCCGGCTACAGCGTCACCGACTCCCTCCTCTCCCTCCCCACCATCAGCGTCAACGGCCCCATCGCTTCCCTCTTCAGCACCACCGCCCCACTCGGCATCTACTACGATACCTCACAACGCGGCCTCGCCGGTGAACGCAAGGTCAGCATCGAATGGATCAACCCCGACGGCTCTCCCGGCTGGCACGCCAACGCCGGAATCCGCCCCCACGGCAACTCCAGCCGCGGCCACAGCTTCACACCCAAACACCCGCTCCGCCTCAACTTCCGCAGCGAATACGGCGACTCCAAACTCCGTCAAAACCTCTATCAGGGCGGCGTCACCTCTTTCGACCAACTCCTCCTCCGCGGCTGCTCCACCGACTCCATGCCCGTCGTCGATGGCAACATCTCCGACGGCGAGCAACGCTGGAACAACGACAAGGCCACCTACATCCGCGACCAATACATTCGCGACCTCCTCAACGAACTCGGCCACCCCAACTGCCGCGGACTCTACGCACACCTCTACCTCAACGGCCTCTACTGGGGCCTCTACAACCTCGCCGAACGCCCCACCGCCGAATGGTTCTCCGCCACTTTCGGTGGCCAAAAGGAGGAATGGGACGTCCTCAAGGACTTCCAGGAAGTCAACGATGGCGATGCCGCCGCATGGAACGCCATGACCGCAATCATCAATGACACCGCCCTAACAGACACCGCCCGCTGCCAGAAATTGCTGGGAAACAACCCCGACGGCACTCGCAACCCCGCCTTCCCCATCTACCTCCACTGGCCCTCTTTCCGCGATTACATGATCGTCCACATCGCCGCCGGCGCCGAAGACTGGCCCGATCACAACTACTGGGTCGGCCGCCGCCGCGGACCCGAAAGCGAAGGCTTCCGCTTCGTCGCATGGGATCAGGAAATCTCTAACGACTCACTCACACGCCTCAGCGGACGCGGCAGCAACGCCCCATTCGAGTCCGTCGGAGATCCCGCCGCGGACTCCGGCTTCACCTTCGGCCCCGCCAAAATCTACGACAAGTTCCGCCGCGCCGAACCCTTCAAATCCCTCTTCCGCGATCGCACCCACCAACTCCTCAACAATGGCGGTGCCCTAACACCCCAAGCCCAGCGCACCCGCTGGAACGCCATCCAACAAACCATCGACAAGGCCATCGTCGCCGAAAGCGCACGCTGGGGAGACGCCAACGGCGAAGGCGCGAAAAAACGCGAAACCACCTGGCTCAACAACATGGCCTACATGAATACACCGGTCACCGGCTACTGGGACGCCATCCTCCCCATCGCCATCCAACGCTTCACCAACGTCTCACTCTATCCGCTCACAGCCCAACCCACCTTCAGCCAGAACGGCGGCTTCGTCCCCACCGGCTTCCAACTCTTCCTCAGCCACCCACAATCCTCCATCCATTATACCACCGACGGCACCGACCCGAAAGGATCTAACAACCAACCCTCACCCCAATCCCAACTCATCAGCGGCGGCGTCATCACCGAGACACCCGTCCCCGCCGCCTCCGCATGGAAATACCTCGTCACCCCCTCCGCCCCGGACCCGTCATGGACCTCCCTCGCCTTCAACGACTCCCCATGGCCCTCCGGAAATGGCCAGCTCGGCTACGGCGATGCCGATGAAGCAACCCTCATCGGCTTCGGCGGCAATACCTCAAACCGCTACATCACCACCTACTTCCGCCGCAGCTTCTCCGTCTCCGGCCTCTCAACAACAATTTCTGCAAGAGCCATGATCCTCCGCGACGACGGCGCCGTCGTCCATCTCAACGGAGTCGAAATCGGCCGCACCAACATGCCTAACGGACCCATCACCTACAGCACCACCGCCCTCAGCAACCCCAGCGGAACCCAGGAAACCACCTACTACGAAATCTCCATCCCCCTCAACCAACTCGTCGAAGGCAACAACGTCCTCTCCGTGGAAGTCCACAAATTCAGCCCCAGCGATGGCGACCTCAGCTTCGATGCCCGCATCGAACTCATCAAATCCAACAACCCCACCCCCATCACCCTCACCTCCTCCGGCTACATCAACGCCCGCGCCCGCACCCCCGCCGGCGAATGGAGCGGACTCAACTCCCACTACTTCGCCGTCGGCCTCGAACCCCCATCCCCATCCAACATCGTCATCAGCGAACTCCACTACCACCCCGCCGACCCCACACACCCCGACGAACTCGCCGTCACCACCGATGCCGACGCCTACGAGTTCATCGAACTCACCAACGTCGGCCAATCGTCCGTCGATCTCTCCAACACCCACCTCGCGGACGGCGTCCTCTTCGATTTCCCGCTCCACTACACCCTCGCACCCGGCCAACGCTGCGTCGTTGTTAGAAACCAGGCCGCCTTCCAGGCACGCTACGGCACAGGCCACGCCATCGCCGGCATCTTCGGATCAAACAACGGAAACCAAACCGGCCTCAACAACAGCGGAGAAACCCTCTCGCTCACCCACACCTCCGGAGATACCACCACCACCCTCTTCACCCTCTCCTACGATGACAGCCCCCCATGGCCCACCACCCCGGACGGCTCGGGCCCATCTCTCATGCTCCGCACACCCCAACCCGGAACCAACCACAACGACCCATCCAACTGGGTCGCCAGCGCGGACACCCACGGCACCCCCGGCCTAACACCAAACCAATTCTCCTACTCCGCCTGGCTTCGCTCCTTCCCCGCCGCCACCAATCCCCAAAACGACGACGACCACGATGGCATCCCCAATCTCATCGAATACGCCCTTCTAACCAATCCGCTCATCCCCGACCCCGCCGCAACCCCCTCGGCTCAACTCACCGAGTTCGCCGGCTCCACCTACCCATCCATCACCTTCCGCCACCGCCCCACCACGGACCTCGATCTCACCGTCCAAACCAGCGGCAACCTCACCCACTGGACCACCGAACCCGACGTCGTCCGCGTATCTCAAATCGATCACGGCGACGGCAGCTTCACCGAAACCTGGCGCACCGCCCAACCCCTTGACTCTAACGGAAACACTCCCGCCTTCCTCCGCCTCCACGCTGCGATCACTCCCTGAAATCACTCTCACTCGGCGGCACCACCACCCGCCGCACGCTCATCTTGCGCTTCCAGCTCCACCGTTCGCCGATCTTCCGGAACCGCCTTCACCTCCACCACACTGATCCGAGGATCGGTTGCCGGCACAATGAAACACAAGGTCCGGATCGTCGGATCATACTCCCAGATCGCAGTATAAAGCGGCGTCTCAATCTTCTCCGCCAGCGCCAACCGCGCACCCACCCCGCGCACATCCCCATCGAGTGTTAGATTCACAGCTTTCCAACCCGTCGGCAACTTCACCGCCTTCTGCTCCATCTGCACCACCATCTCCTTCGGCGTCGCATTCAGAAACCGATACGCCCCCCACGGAAACTCCGCCGGATTGTCATCAAACACCACCACCCGCACCCCCGTCGGATGCTTCTCGTCCGCCATCACCAGCAACAACGGATGCGTCATCCCCTCCGGCACCTTGCACTCCCGCTGCACCGGCTTGCCGTCCTCACCCGCCGCCTTGTCCAACGCCCGCAAAAACACCGGCCCCGCCCCCTTCAATCGCAACGCCCCGCTCCGCTTGTTAGGATGCATCCCCGTGATCTCCACCTCGGATTCACCACGCACCAACGATAGCTTCCGCGCCGCAACCGCATCATCCCACGCCAACACCCGCACCGCCGGTGCCCCCATCAAAACCCCTTGAAACAAACACCAAAGCAAGCACCAGCGAATCATGCCCGCAAGCTGATCCAACGCCCCCACCCTGTCAATCGATCCCATGGTCGCCAATTTCATGATGCCTCCGTTGGATGAATCTCACGGATCGATACCACTTGAAACCGCCGCCCAAAGTCCTGATTCACCTTCTTCAATCCCGCCACCGGCTTCTCCGGATCATCAGACGGATCCACCCACTCCGGAACCCGCTGCACCACCGCTTCCAATCGAACCGTCGCCAGAATGTTCCCGCTCGCATCCTTCGCCTCACCCAACGAACGAATCGTAAACGTATCCGAACGCGGCGTGATGAACGGCGCAAGCCCATGCAGCAAATCAGCCTGCGTCAACCAACCCGGCGTCGCCGTCCCAGTGTTCGGATTCTGCAAATTCTCCGGATTCGGATACTTGTCCGTCCCAAACCGGGAATACGAATACCTCTTGTTCAACGCACTCTTGTCGATCGCCGCCTGAATCGCTCCCGAAAGACCCAACCCCCGATCCGTCGAAACCCGACGGTTCACAAACTCACCCAGCGAAAGGAACGGCCCGCGCAACTTGACCTCAGCCACGATCTTCGCCGCCAAATCCTCCAAATCCGCATCGCTCAGCGTCCGGAATCCGGACCACGGATCATTCTCCGCCATCGCCCCCGGCCCCGATTCAACCACATGACGGAACCTCGAAAAACTCGTCGAATCCCCACGCGCCGGATCAAGTCCACGCAAACTCGCCAACACCGCCGTCCACGCTTCCTCACTCGTGCTGTTGATGTTGAAACCGCCATCCACCATCAAATGCGCCGCCAACCGCACACTCCTCGCCGGCCCCGAAATCCGGTCCTCAAACTCATCCTCACCCACCGATCCACGATACAACACCATCCGCGGATTCCGCAGCGGATTCGCCGCCGGATCCTTGAAAAAATCCAGCAACACATTCTCCACAGACTTCGTCTCCGAAATCTGATCCGCATCCCAAATCGATGGCGATCCCGAACCCGAACGCGCCTGATCGAACTCCGGCGCAGCACCGGATAGATAAAACTGATCAAACAAAACCTCGTTCGCCAGATAAGACCAATCATAAACCGCCATCCCGGGATTGATCGCCTCCCCACCCCCGGCATTCGTCACCAGCTTCGAAACATTCGTCGATGGCAAATACGGCGACGCCCACGAGTTCCCGATCTGCGATGCCGTCGCAAAAGCCGTCGAGGTAATGTCACAATGCTGAAACGCTCCCAAAGAAAGCGTCGGGGTCTGCGGAACCTCGAAAAACGCCAGATGCGACTTGCCGGAAGCCGCACTGTGCGACGGACCATAATAAGCCTTCTCTCCCGTCAACGTCGTCTCCATCGACAGCTGCGCCAACGACGTCCCACCCTTCAACACACTCTCATAATGCGGACCCGTCTGAAACTGCGCTCCACTCAAATACGAATTCACATACGCCTGCCGCGGATTCGTTGTGAACATCAAATCCGACAACGGCAACGTCCCGGACTGCGCAACCCGATGATACGTCAACAAACTCCCAACCAACTTCGGAGTCTCCTTGATCTCTTCAAAGCGGAACGATGGATAAGTCAAACTGTCCTGACCCTGCCCGAACGCCGTACCCGAATGAATTTGACCATAAAAATGAAGATTTGGCTCCGCTGGTAGGCTCGGCAACCCGCTGCCCGCCCCCCTCGCTTCCACCATCAACTCAACCCCAGGATTCCGGATGTGATAAGCGTCCGCCATGTTCACAATATAATAATAGGTCCCGCGATCAAACCCCACACTGGCCGCTTCCACCCGATCCCCGTTCTGAAGCTTGTAATTGAAATTGCTCGTACCTCCGATCGACTTCGTCATGTTCAACACAATACCACCCCTCATCCCCGCAGTGATATCACTCGGACTGGCCGCCGGCTTCATCCGCCACGTCCGCTGCTGCGGACTCCCATAAATCTCAAGATCCCTCCGCGCCGTATCTGCCAAGGTAAAAACCCGAACCTCACCCGGCAAAAGCCGGATCGGCGGCGAAACATTCTTAGTCCCGGGATTCACCGGCGCCCCTGACTGCGTGAGGTGAAGATAGAAATACGGGCGACTCGAGCGACCGTGCCCTTCAAATCCCTCACCCACAAAACGCGATAACGAACTGTTCCAATTCATCATGCTTCCCGCGGATGTCCGCACATTCCAATTCCAGAACACCGCAAAGTCGATCCAAGGATAAACCACCAACCCCTCGGTCTCCACCTCAATGTTATAAGGATTCCAAACCGTCACCACAGGAGTCAGCAAAATCCCTAAAGTCCCGTCACTCTTCGCATAAATGCTGAAAAACAAATTCATCCGGTCCAACACCGGCGCCACCGAAGTCTGTGACTTCCTCCCAAACGGCCGCCCAGCCACCGAGCCCGGAGTCGAGATATGCGATTGCGGGCGTTCGAATGCCGTCAAGCCGCCCCCGGAAGGCTGATAGAGATGCCGATGGATCCGATAATGCGACCGCAATGTGTCATACGTCGGAACCCCGTTCACCTGGAACTTGTGATTCACCGATGCCGGATGGAAATTCATAAAAACCTGCGCCTGCGCGTTCTGCTGCATCGGATTGAACAAAGGCTTCTGCCCCTTGTATTCCCGCGAAGTCGTCGAGCGGAATGGATTCGGCACCGATCCCTTCGAGTCCGTCCACGTCGCAGTCGCAAACTCCGATTCGGACATCTCAAACCCCGTCGTCATGTCCACCTTCAACCCGCCATTCACCGCATGCGTTAGAAGACTATACGATGCCACCGTGAAATCCCGCGCCGCAGCACCCACCGTGTCTTTCGTCACTCCATACGCCGGATCCAACGCCAACTGCCCCATCGTCGTGATCGTCGCCGGCCGGCTCGTCCATCCTCCGTTCGGCTGATCCAACAACGATGACAAGGCAACATTCGGACGCGACGGACTCTGAACCTGATCTTCCGGATAATCCCGCGCCGCATCATTCACCCCGATGTTCACCTTCGCCCGCGTGTTTTCCTGCCTCACCGCCCATGCCATCGAACCATTCGCAGTCGCCGAACTCCCCGATCTCACCGGCACCCTCGCCGCACTCAAATCAAATCCCGATCCCTTCACACTGAACAACAACGCACGATCCGCAGACTCCGAATTATGATAATCCAACCGCCGCGTGTTCAACGGGTCCGGATCCGAAACCAACCATTGCCGCAACGTCTGCTTCGGCCCGCGATAATCCGTCCGCGAGGGCGATGGCGACTGGCTGCGAGCCGCCAAATTCGGCGACCACCCGGTCCAAACCCCCACCGCATTCGGATTCTTCGTCCCATTGAAAATCGACGCGTCCGCCGTGATCCGACGATCATCCCCCAGATCCTTCTGCAATTCCCCCAAAGCCAACATCAATCCCAACCGCGCGTTCCCCATCGCGATCGTCCGCGCATCCCCAGTGGAAACCTTCCTCAACTCCACCGAAGCCAAACTCAACATCCCCACCGCCAGAATCGTGATCAACACCATCAGCGCAATCGTCACCACCAACGCAAAACCCGCCTTTCGCGACCCTCCTTCGCGCCTGCTTGGCCTCTCTGAAATAATGGATTCTCTTGACCGCATGATGCCTAAAAAGTTTATTTCCTAGAAGTTACAATGCCCATACATCCAGTCAAGAAAACGAAATGACTAAATCTCCCGCCAAACGCTAAACCATCCTTCAAAAGCAGACGTCTCTCGCCTCGTCGCAACGTCGCTCCCCTCCTTCAGCGCCCCGTCGCGAAGATGAAACATCGACCTCTCCCATTGGGTATCCCACGCTCTGGCCCCCACCGAGCATGATCCATCGACGCCGCTTTCTCACCCTCGCCTGCGCCTCCACCCCGGCCCTTTTCGTCTGGGGCAGGGAAACCCCCGACGAAAGCGAAAACCCTCGCGCCATCCACCTCAAGATCGCTGGCGATTTCGGCACCGCCTCGGAAACCGACATCCTAGCCGTCCTACACTCCGCAACCCACGAACTCTGGAAACACTGCCCCAACACCCGCTTCACAGTCCGCGGCTTCCACATCTTCCACAATCCCGAAACACCCATCACCCTCTTCGATCACACCGCCGACGACCGCATCGCCATCGGCCTCAACTCCAAAGACACCTTCTGGTCACAATACGCCTACCAATACTCCCACGAATTCCTCCACGCCCTCGCCGGCCACAGCAACGACTGGCGGAAAACCGACATCCGCGGCAAAAAACCCAACCACTGGCTCGAAGAATCCCTCTGCGAAACCGCCTCCCTCTTCACCCTCCGAGCCATGGCCAAATCCTGGCTCACCAACCCACCCTACCCAAACTGGAAAGACTACTCCCAACACCTCCACCACTACGCCACCGAACGCATCGAAACAACCCGCAAAGCCTACCCAAACAACGACTTCCCCACCTGGTTCCTCGCTGAAGAACCTTCCCTCCGCCAAAACTCCACCCAACGCGAAAAAAACAACCGCATCGCCCTCCTCCTCCTCCCGCTCTTCGAAAAACAACCCGCCGGCTGGGAATCCCTCACCTTCGCCAACCTCGGCCCTCCACAACCCGATGCCTCCCTCGCCCAACACTTCACCCGCTGGATCGCCAACACCCCGGCCAACCTCCAACCCTTCGTCCGCCAAATCCAAAATCTCTTCCCCTCCCCCTGATTCATCCCTCCACATCTCACCTACGACTTGATTTTTCCCCCGGCTTCACCCATTCCATCCCACCCGCACAGCCTGCGCCCACTCTTCCCACTTCCCCATGTCCACCGAGCTGACCCGCAACTTCTCCATCATCGCCCACATCGACCACGGGAAAACCACGCTCTCCGACCGCCTCATGGGAGCCACCAACACCGTCGCACAACGCGATGAAAAAGCCCAACTCCTCGATGCCATGGACCTCGAGCGCGAAAAAGGCATCACCATCAAATCCCACCCCGTCGCCATGGAATACAAGGCAAAGGACGGAAAAACCTACAAACTCAACCTGCGTGGAAAAGGCGCCTGATTGATGAAACTCCCTCTCTCTCTCACTCACATTCTCTCTCACTCTATCTCTCTTTCTCACACACACAAAC
>SYAP01000118.1 GCA_005787565.1 Verrucomicrobiaceae bacterium
GAAGAAGAGGGACAGTAAGGTCTCTCCTCCTTAGTTGGGGGCGTCCGGGAGGGTTTCGCGGGTGGGATCTTCCGCGGCGGATTCTTCAGGGGTGGATTCCTCCGGGGTTTCTGGGAGTTCGGGTTCTGGGGGGCGGCCGCCGGTTTCGAGGAGTTGGATGACTTCGGTTTGGAGGGTTTCGATTTGGGCGAGGGGGATGTTGGGATCGCGGATGATGTAGACTTCGCCGGTTTTGCGGTGTTCGTAGATGCGGAGGATGCCGGTGGGGGTGCGTTGGCTGTCGGTTTCGCGGAGGAGTTTTTGCCGTTCGAGCATGACGGCGAGGATGTAGCGGGTGTTGTCGGTGTGTTCCTCGTCTTCTTCGATGAGGCGGCGGAAGAGTTCTTCTGAGCCTTCTTTTTCGATGACGTCGGGTCGCTCGTTGGGGATGGTGGCGGTGAAGGTTCCGCGCCAGAAGGAGAAGGGGGTTTGGTGTTCTTCGGGGCGGTTTTTCCAGCCTTCCTGGGAGTAGTCGCGGCGGAGGTATCCGCTGGAGTTGGGGTCTGGGAAGAGGGCGGTGATGATTTTTTCGCCGTCTTGGAAGGGGGTTTGGGTGGCGGCGCAGTCGCGTGAGCGGTTGCGGAGGTGCCAGGTTTCGTTGAGGGCCATGGTGGATAGTGCCGAGTGAGCAGTGAGAAGTGAGCAGTGAGAAGTGAGCAGTGAGAAGTGAGCAGTGAGAAGTGAGCAGGGGGAGAGGATTTAAGATTTTTGATTTTTTTTAGGAGGGGGAGGGGAGGAGGCGTTTTAGGGTTTGGTAGATGGGGCGGCCGGAGAGGCGGCGGTGGAAGAGGTAGATGCCGAGGAGGGCGAAGAGGAGGTTGGGGAGCCAGGCGGAGAGGGTTGGGGGGAGGATGCCGGATTCGCCGAGGCTGAGGGCGATGTTGGAGGTGAGCATCATGAGGGCGGAGAGGACGACGGCGAGGAAGATGCCGCCGCCGGGTCCGCGGCGGTTGAAGTGGACGGCGAGGGGTGCGCCGAGGAGGACGGTGACGAGGCAGGCGAGGGGGAGGGCCCAGCGGTAGTGCCATTGGGTGAGGTAGGGGGCGGGATCGATGGTGAGGCCGTTGGCTTGGTTGGCGAGGAGCCAGCTGGTGAGGTCCGGGAGGCCGAGGTAGGCGGCGGGGAGGCCGGGGCGGATGAGTTGGGAGGGGGTTTCTTTCCAGCCGTTGCGGATGATGGGGGCTTCCGGGGTTTCGAAGATGGGTGGTTTGCCGAGTTGGTAGCGGCCGATTTCTGCGTTGGTGAAGGTCCAGGAGCGGTTGGAGGGGTTCCAGGTGGCGGTTTTGGCGGAGAGGCGTGAGCGGAGTGAGTTGTCTGGGTTGGAGCTGGTGACCTGGACGTTTTGGAGGGGTTGGCCTTTTTGGTAGTTTTCGGGGAAGGAGCCGATCATCCAGAGGCGGTTGGCGTCGGATTGGTGGAAGAGGACGTCGGTGGCTTCGGTGATGGGGATGCCGCGTGCTTCGTCGAGGATAGCGTCTTTGCGGCCTTCGGCGATGGGTGCCCATTGGTAGTTGAGGGCGAGGCAGAAGAGGCTGGCGAGGAGGCCTGCGATGAGGATGGGGCGGCTGATGCGGATGAGGCCGCGGCCGGATTGGAGCATGGCGATGATTTCGCGGTCGGTGGAGAGTTTTCCGAGGGAGTAGAGGAGTGCGAGGAGGAGGGAGTAGGGGGTGAGGAGGAGGAGGATGGCGGGGGAGCGGATGGCGTAGAATTTGGCGGCGGTGGCGAGGGTGTTGGGGCTTTCGCGGAGGTCGCTGATGACGCCTGAGAGATCGATGAGGAGCCAGACGAGGATGAGTGCGGCGAGGCAGATGGCGAAGATGGAGGCGAATTGGCGTGCGATGTAGCGGTCGAGGCGGCAGCCGAGGCTGTAGATGAGGGTGCAGAGTGCGGGGAAGAAGCAGAGGGCGGCGAGGACGGTGGGGCGGAGGGCGTGGGTGGGGAGGTGGGAGTCGGGGAAGCCGGCGAGGTGGTTTTGGACGTTGTGGTTTTCGATGGGGGTGAGCCAGAGGCAGAGGGCCGCGCCCAGGAGCGCGAGGCCGAGGGTGAGGAGGTGGCGGAGGATTTTTGAGCGGGATTCGGACATGTGTGCCGGCGGGGGGAGGATGGGGAAGGGGGGCTTGCGGTGTCGAGCGTGATGTCGGGTGCAAGTTGCGGCTTGGCAGTGGGGGTTTTCCGTCGTCGGATGTGGGCGGAATGATTTCGATGACGGATGGGGTGCCGGTGCCGGGTTTCAGTGACGCGGTGCGGGATGCGTTTTCGGGGAGGGGTGTGCTTTCGAAGTCGAGGGATTTCGAGTATCGGCCGCAGCAGCAGGAGTTGGCGGTGGCGGTGGCGGAGGCGTTGGTGGAGTTGCGTCCGTTGGTGGCGGAGGCTGGGACGGGTGTGGGAAAGTCGTTGGCGTATTTGGTGCCGGCGGCGAGGTTTGCGTTGGAGACTGGGCGGAAGGGTGTGATTTCGACGCACACGATCAATTTGCAGGAGCAACTGGTGAGGAAGGATATTCCGATTGTGCGGAAGGTGTTAGGTGAGGAGTTGCCGGCGGTGTTGTTGAAGGGGAGGCAGAATTATTTGTGTCCGCTGCGGTTGCGGAGGGCGATCGAGCAGGCGGGGGATTTGTTCACTTCGTCGGAGAGTGAGGAGTTGGAGGGGATCCGGCGGTGGGCGGAGGGGACGCGGGATGGGACGTTGAGTGATTTGGATTTCCAGCCGCAGATGAAGGTGTGGCTGCAGGTGTGCAGTGAGGCGCATTTGTGTACGGCGCGGCATTGCGGGCCGAGGGGGAATTGTTTTTTCCAGGAGGCGAGGAAGGCGGCGGCGGATGCGAAGCTGGTGGTGGTGAATCACACGTTGTTTTTCGCGTTGTTGAATACGGAGATAGAGCAGGATGGCGAGGGGTCCGAGCGGGTGGGCGGGTTTTTGTTTCCGAATGATTTCGCGATTCTGGATGAGGCGCATACGATCGAGCAGGTGGCGGCGGTGCAGTTGGGGTTGCGGCTTTCGCAATCTGGGCTGCGGTTTGATTTGCAGCGGTTGTATCATCCGCGGACGCGGAAGGGGCTTTTGAAGGGGTTCCGGAAGGCGTCGGCGATGATGGCGGTGGAGGAGGCGCTGGTAGCGGCGGATCGGTTTTTTCATCGGATCGGGGATGCGGTTCGGTTTGGGGAGTATTCGAAGGAGAGCCGGGTGAGGGAGCCTTCGCTGGCGCCGAATCTTTTGGCGGAGCCGCTGCGGGTGCTGTGGCAGGAGGTGGATGCGTTGGCGGCGGATGTGGAGTCCGACACGACGCGGGCGGAATTGCAGGATGCGTCGCGGAGGTTGAGGGAGGCGCATGGGTCGGTGGCGTCGTTTTTGGATCAGTCGGATGATGGGAGTGTTTATTGGATCGAGCGGAGCGGGCGTGATGAGACGCAGTACAGCCTGCATGCGGCGCCGGTGAATGTGGCGGATCGTTTGCGGCCGCTGTTGTTCGCGGGGCGGAAGAGCATTGTTCTAACAAGCGCGACGTTGGGGGTGGGGGATCCGCAGTTGGGGTATTTCCGCGGGCGTGTGGGGGCGGAGAGCGCGCGTGCGGTGAGCATCGGGAGTCCGTTCGACTATCCTCGGCAGATGCGGATCCGGATTTACAAGTCGATCCCGGATCCGGGGACGCCGAAGTATGATGAGGCTCTGGCGGGGGGGATCAGGGACTCTCTAACAGCGAGTGACGGGCGGGCGTTCGTGTTGTTCACGAGCTACCGGATGATGCGCGATGCGGCGAATCGGTTGGAGAGATTTCTGAAGGAGAAGGGTTGGCGTTTGTTGATCCAGGGGGATGGATTGGCGAGACACCGGATGATCGAGGAGTTCCGGAATGACACGCACAGTGTGTTGTTCGGGACGGATAGTTTCTGGACGGGGGTGGATGTGCCGGGAGATGCGCTTTCGAATGTGATTGTGACGCGGTTGCCGTTTGCGGTGCCGGATCATCCGTTGACGGCGTCGCGGTTGGAGGCGATCGAGGCGGGTGGTGGGAATCCGTTCATGGAGTATTCGGTGCCGGAAGCGATCCTGAAGCTGCGGCAGGGGGTGGGGCGGTTGATCCGGACGGCGAAGGACAGCGGGCTGGTGTGCATTCTGGACAACCGGATTCTAACGAAGCGGTATGGGTCGTCGTTTTTGAAGGCGTTGCCGGATGCGCCGGTGGAGGTGATCACCTGATGGAGTGGCGGATCAGTGGAGGCGATGGGGTGTTAGACGGGCGATGGCGGATTTGAGGAGGCTGCTGTCCCATTGGCCTGGGGCGGTGGGGATTTCGCCGAGGTAGCCGTAGTTGAGGATGCTGCCGCACTGCGCGCAGAGAAGTCTGGAGACGGGTGCGAGCTTTCCCATGCCCATGGTGGAGACGGGGAGCGGGTGGTTTTTGAGTTGGAAATCGGCGAGGCGTGCGAGATCGGCGGGGGAGGAGACGGCGGCGGCGATTTTGAAGATCGAGGCACCGGCGGCATGGGAGGTGGCGAGGGCGTTTTCGAGTACGGAGTCTGTGGGGAGCGATTGGAAATCGTGGAACGATGCGACGCAGGGGATTTGGCGTTTGAGTGCTTCTTCGAGGACGGAGGTCATGGATTTGAGGCTGGCGACCTCGACGTCGATGAGGGTTGCGTCGTCGAGAACGGATTCGAGGGCGTGGGATCTTTGAGGTGCATCCCAGTCGAGTGCGCCACCTTCTTCTTTTCTACGGGCAGTGAACAGGAGGGGGACGATGCCGACCAGATGGGCCCATGGTCGTTTGGTGGGTGCCCAGCCTTCGATGGTGAGGAGGTCGAGCCGGATTTCCGCCAAATCACAGACGGTCAACAGATCGGGAGCTTTGGCCGTTTGCAGTGCAGCCAAGGTGCCGAAGCTTCCGACGACTTGAGGGGTGTCTGATTGCCAATGAGAAACCGCGTGCGCCATGGCGGATTGATGAGCGCTTGGCGGGGTCGAGTCAACCGCGTGCGCACCACATCGTAGCGCCGCTGTATTTACTTCATTGGAATTTCTGGCGGATTTTCGAGCTTTTCTCTGGCCAACCCGAAAGGCGGTTCCCTAGTTTCGAAGAAACCTGAAACAACTCACTATGAATTTTCGTAAACCTCTGCTGCTCGCTGCCGCTTTTGCGATTTCGGCTTTTTCGTCGCAATCGGCATTTGCCCAAGAATCCAAGGTCGAAGCCCAGAAGCCGAAGTTTGACGACCTTCCCTCGCCCGAGTTCAGCGGCGGGAAGCAGAAGTCGTTCAAGCCGAAAAACTGGCTTGAAGCCGAGGCGACCATCAAGCTTTCGATGCGGCCTGAGCCGAAATCGAAAACTGCGGAGCGGATCACGGTTAAGTGGTATGTGGCGGTGAAGAACCCGGAGAAGTCCGGCACGTTTCTCCTCCTCACGAAGGAAATCGTCCATGTCAACATTCCGCTCGACGAGGACATCATCAGCTCGGTTTACCTGTCACCCGCATCGTTGCGCCGGTTGACCGGAAGCGATCGCGCCGGCAAGGGTGCTGTTGAATACGTCGGATACGAAGTTCTCGTCGACGGCGAGGTGAAGGCTGCGGATACCGACAAGGGTCAGCCCGGTTGGTGGAAGTCGACCTCCGACAAGATTTCCCGCACCGATACCGTTCCATTGCTCGACAAGAGCGAGACGCCTTTCGCCAACATGTGGTGGGATGCCTACGCCGAGATCGAACCCAAACGCAACTGATTGGTTCGCCGGATTGGATTTCCCCCACTTTCGCCCTTCATTCCACTGACCGCTTTTTCATCGCCCACCCACCATGGCTGACTCTCCGAATACCGTCGTTCTCAACATCGGCTCCCAACGCATCGGGATGGCCGTTTTCGAAACAACGAAAAACTCCGGCCTTCTTCTCAAGGCATACGAATCCGAGTCGATCGTTGCGGATCCTGCTTTGGATGCTTCCCGCATCTCGCAGACCCGCATTGCGATCGCCGATCTCGCCAAGCGCTTGAAAGTTGGCAAAACGAAAGTCCGCTACGCCATTTCCGGCCAGGCGGTTTTCACGCGTTTCGTCAAGTTGCCGCCGCTGCAGGACGACAACATCGAGCAACTGGTCACCTTCGAAGCGCAACAGCACGTTCCGTTTCCGATCAATGAAGTGGTCTGGGACTACGAACTGATCGATGGAGCCGGCGACAACGAGGTGGTGATCGTCGCGATCAAGGGTGATGCGCTTGATGAAATCAACGCTGCGGTCAACGATTCCGGGCTTTCGACTGCAGAAGTCGACATCGCGCCGATGGCGCTCTACAATTCCTTCCGCGCCACCTACGGGAAGCCGGACGAGCCGATTCTCCTGATCGACATCGGCGCGAAGACCAGCAACCTACTTTACATCGAAGGGAAGCGCTTTTTCACCCGCAGCATCGCGATTGGCGGGACGGCGATTACAGCGGCGATTGCCAAGGAGTATGGCATTTCCTTCAACGAGGCGGAGCATCAGAAAATCACCAACGGCCTTGTCGCCCTTGGCGGTGGACACACCGAGCAGCTCGACGAATCCGTCGCCGCGCTCGCGATGGTCATCCGCAATGCGCTGACCCGTCTGCCTGCGGAAATTGCCCGCACCACCAATTATTATCGCAGCCAGCACGGTGGCAGCGCTCCCCGCCGCGTGCTGCTTGCGGGTGGCGGTGCGAATCTCCCTTACACGCTCGAATTCTTCCAAGAGAAGCTCAACCTCCCGGTCGAGTATTTCAATCCGCTCAAAGCTGTCGCGGTTGGAAAAGGCGTCGATGCCTCGGTTCTTCAACGCGAAGCGCATCTGATGGGTGAACTCGTCGGACTGGGTCTGCGCGGCACCGGAAAATCCTCGATCAACATCGATCTTGTTCCTGCGGTCGTCGAGCAAGCCCGTGCGTCTGACCGCCGCAAGCCTTACCTGATTGCGGCCGCCGCGGTGTTTCTTCTTGGAGTTGGGGTTTGGGCAGGTGCCCGCACGATCGCCGCTGGCAAAGCGGAAGATGAGACGCGCAGCATCACCGAATCGCAGGAAACCTTGCAACCTGTTGTCAGCGCCATCCAAGGCCTGCTCAAAAAGGAAGCTCAGGTCAAAGCGATCGCTGATGCCTACACCGGCACTGAAGCGGATCACGCGTTTTGGTTTGATCTGCTTGCGGAAGTTCGCGGGGCGTTGGCCAGCGATGCCGTCTGGGTCACCGATCTTGAGCCGCTCAATGGTTACAACCCTTTGCCTGCGGCTGACGCCAAAGGCACCAATGGCCGGACCGTTGTGAAATCCGACTATCCGACCGCCGCTTATGGATCCTCTTCCGTTGCTGACATCAAGATTGCCGAGCCGCCGCAGCAGCGAGGCAGAAAGCCCGTCGTCACCGAACCGAAAGTGGCCACCGCCAACGCGATCCGCATCCGCGGCTTGTGGAGGGAAAATCCCAAGAGTCAGAACATCGTTTCCGAGCTTCTGAAACGCCTGCGCGAAAAGCCCGGCAGTTTCACATTCACCGTCACGGGACCCGATGGAAAACCCGTCGAACTTCGTGACGAGCAAGTCCTTCGGGTGACCAGCGTCGCCGAAGGAGCCGAGCTCGCCCTACCCTTCGAAATCACCCTCCCGCTTTCACGCGAGGTTCCCATCAAATAACTCCCACAAACCCTTTCCTCACCCGCATTTCATGAGTTGGATCAAGGACAATCAATTTGCCGTCGCCCTCGGTGGCGGCACCCTCGTCGGGGTCATCGCTCTCTTCTTCGTTGGTTCCAAAGCCGGAACCCGATACGAGACCGCGCTCTCCGATTACCAAGCGGCTGCCGATCAGGTCAGCCAGTTTGAAAAACTGCCGCTTTACCCGAACAGCACCAACCGCGATGGCAAGAAAAAGGCCCTCGGCGATTACATCCAAGCGGTGGATGGCCTTCAGGGAGCCTTCAAAAAGTTCCGGCCGGAGCCATTCACCAATCTTCCTCCCCAGCAGATCACGGACACCTTGATCAAGTCTGCCGAAGAAGTGGGTGCCGCGTTCGAAGAGAAGAAAACCATCGTTCCGGAAACGTTTTTCCTTGGGTTTGAAGGCTACAAGGACTCGCTCGCCCGCGAAGTTGCCACAGGCGTGCTCAACTATCAAATTGGTGCGGCCCGCGAGTTGTTCCTCGCCTTGGCTGCTGCCGGGCCATCGGCGCTGAGCAATGTCCATCGTCCGGCGCTCCCGGAGGAAAGCGGCAATACCTTCGAGCCAGCCCCCGGAGCGGTCACCCGCACCTTGCCGATCGAAATCACCTTCGTCGGCACCGAGCAATCCGCCCGCGATTTCCTCACGGCGATCTCGAAGTCGGAGAATTACTACTACGTCATCCGCACCCTCCGGATCGGCAGCGAGAAGAAATCCCCGCCGCTTCACACCGACGCGAAGTTCGAAACGCCAAAAGCTGCGGGTGCTGGAACTCCCGCCGCCAGCGACCCATTTGGCGGTGGCTTCGTCATCCCCGGAGAGGAAGAGGAGGAAGAGCCTGCCAAAGACGAAAAGCCTGCGGCTGACGAAAAGAAAGAGGAAACCCCTGCGCCAGCCTCGGAGGTCCAACCCGTCCCTACCGATTCCGGCCGAATCCTCGCTCAAGTGCTCGGCACCGAGCAGGTTCAAGTTTTCCTCCGCATCGACATCACGCAGTTCCTTCCTGCCAAGGAACTCCCCAAACCCTGAACCCAACCACAGCCATGTCCTGGTTTGCCAAAAATTACGAAAAAGCCGCCATCGGCGGTGCCGCAGTCGTCGCCTTGGGTCTCGCATACGCGGGATGGTCCAAAATCGGCGCGGTTGAGACCGACTTCAGCGCCACGACCAAAGGCGTTGGAAAAAATGACCCCGCCGTCGCCGGTGCCGACCTGATCCCGAAGGCCATCGCCTCCATGGGATTGGACCGCACCGTCAAGCAAGCGATGGCCGACGACCGCGCTGTCGATACCTTCACGGGCATCCCGCTCTTCGTTTCCCGTGATAACCCTACCGAGGGGCTTGATCTCATCGATGGTGAGAAGGTTCACGATGAAATCCCGAACACCTGGTGGCTCGAGCACAAGATTGACCTCGGTTTCGCCGATTCCCCAGAGCGTGACGAAGACGAAGATGGCTTCTCCAACCTTGAGGAATTCAAGGGGAATACCAACCCTTCCGACTCCAAGTCCCACCCATTGCTTCTCGCGAAGTTGAAGCTGGTGGAAGTGGAAACGTTCACTTGGTTCGTCCGTCCCGGTTTCGAGGTTGAAGCAGGCAAATTCTCTTTCTCCTACGGTGATAGCAAAGGGCTAGAAAACAAGACAGGTACCGCTGTCCCAGTGCCTGTTGGTGGATTGTTTTTCGCCAAAGAACCGTCGATGAATCGCTTCAAATTCCTCGGCACCAAAGTACGGCGTGAAATGAATAAGAAGGTCAACGAGGAGATGGACATTACCTACCACCAGATTGAGGACCAAAAGCCCAACAAAAAGGGAACTGTTTACGACATCCCGAACTTCCCGGATCAACGTGCCGCGGAGTTCGCCAAGAATGACTACACCGCGGTTTTCTCACTCGAAGCGCTGGGTCTTGCCGGTCAGGATTTCAAAGTCGAGGAAAATACTCCGTTCGCCCTTCCGCAGGATGCGAAGGAGAAAAACTACCTTCTCAAGTCCGTGACCCCTGAAAAAGTGGAGGTCGAATACACCGCCCCGGACGGCACGAAACAAACTGTCGAAATTCCAAAGGGATCGATGCCGAAGATTGCCCCTTGATTTTCTGAAAAAACCGCTTTCCAAACGCCTAAAACATAGCCAAGAAACCTCAGCCAACCATGCAAAAAACGCCAATGTATCGAACCAGCCGCACCACGCTCGCCCTGATGGCAGTGGCCTCGTCCATGCCAATCACTGTGACGGTAGCGAATGCCGCTGAAGGGTCCTCCGGGATGAGTGGTCTCGCCCAGCGCGAGCTTATTCGCCGTCAGGAAGCCGTAGCGGAAGGAGATCGCCTGCACCTCGAAGGCCGCGACGCCTATCAAAAGGGGGACTACCAGCAAGCTGTCGACAAGTTCAAGCAAGCCCTCGACCGTGTGCCGGACGCTCCGCTTTTCGCTGATCGCCGCGCCGCTTACACCTCGGATCTCGCTGACGCCTCCGTCGCCCTTTCCCAGGCCCATCGCAAGGTTGGCAAATATACCGAAGCCCGCGCACTTCTCGAAGGCGTTCTCGCGGTCGACCCGAACAATTTCGTCGCCAAGCGCGAACTCGATTACCTCGACGACCCGATCCGCACGAACCCTGCGCTCACCTATGAACACACGCAGAATGTTGATAAGGTCCGCCGCAGCCTCTACATGGCTGAAGGTCACTACAACCTCGGTAAATACGACGACGCGAAGCGCAGCTATGAAGATGTGATCCGCATCGATCCTTACAATTCCGCAGCACGTCGCGGACTTGAGCGGATTGCCCAGGCGAAAACCGACTACTACCGCGCCGCTTACGACCACACCCGCGCAGAGCTTCTGATGCAGGTTGACTCCGCATGGGAACTCGCCGTTCCAACCGAGCCACCGAATTTTAGTGGTGCTGATGAAGGACCTGTCGACAACATGGGCGGTGTTGCTTACATCACCGAAAAACTTCGCCGCATCGTTATTCCGACGATCAACTTCGAAGATACCACGGTGGAAGAGGCGATCGATTATCTTCGCTTGCGTGCCGCCGAGCTTGATACCAGCGAACTGGATCCAACTCGCAAGGGCGTGAACTTCGTCATCCGCCGTCCACGTGCCGGTGCCAGTGGTGATGCTGGTCTTGATGCCGCCGAAGCCGGTGCCGCTGTTCTCGGTGGCGGTGGCGACCCAAGCGCCATCCGGATCAAGGAGCTTCGCCTCCGGAACGTGCCACTCGCAGTGGCTCTGAAATACATCTGCGACGCCACCAAGCTCCGCTACAAAGTCGACGACTTCGCGGTCACTCTCGTTCCACAAACCGAAACCGGTGAGGACAACTTCAACCGCACCTTCCGCGTTCCGCCGGATTTCCAAACCAGTTTGGAAGGTGGCGCAGGCGGTGGCGGCGGCGGTGGCGGCGACATCGACCCCTTCGCAGAGCCTGCCGCAGGAACCGGCGGCGCCGGACTCAAGGCCCGCAAACCGATCATCGAACTCCTCAAGGACAATGGCATCAACTTCGGCGAAGGAAGCTCCGCCACGTTGACCCCCAGTGGTGCGCTTGTGGTGACCAACACCCCGTCCGAGTTGGACAAGCTTGAGCAGTTGATCGATGCGATGACTGATCTGCAGCCGAAGCAGGTGAAAATCACCACCAAGTTCGTTGAAATCTCCCAGGAGAACAGCGACGAGCTTGGTTTCGATTGGATCATCACTCCGTTCGGCCTCTCCGCCAACTCGGTGTTCGGTTCCGGCGGCACGATCGGAAATGGTCAGTCTCGCACGAACCAAGACTTCATCAATCCGGTCAATGGAGTTTCCCTTCCCGGCATTCCAGCCAACCCTGGGCAGAACGTATCGAATATTGTGACGGGTGGCACCCGCTCCGGTGACGGCGCGATCAACCGCAACAACATCGACGCGATCCTCAACAACCCGACCCGCACTGCCCAATCGGCCAACGTGGCTCCCGGGATCCTCGGCCTCACCGGGCTCTTCTCCGACGGCCAAGTGCAAATGATCATGCGCGGCCTTTCCCAGAAGAAGGGCACCGACCTCATGACCGCTCCATCCGTGACCGCGAAGTCCGGCCAGAAAGCGACCATCGAGATCATCCGCGAATTCATTTACCCGACCGAATACGAACCCCCGGAACTTCCGAACACCGTTGGTGCCACCGGCGGTCTCGGTGGTGGTGGTATTGGCGGCGGTTCGTCCGGACTCTTCCCGGTCACTCCGGCGACCCCGACCGCCTTTGAAACCCGGAACACCGGTGTCACCCTCGAAATTGAGCCGACCATCGCGGACAACAATTTCGTGATCGACCTCCGTTTCGCTCCGGAAATCGTCGAGTTCGAAGGATTCATCAACTACGGTTCGCCGATCCAATCGCCGGCTTCCGACTTGTTCGGCAACCCGGTCACCGTGACGATCACCGAGAACCGTATCGAGATGCCGGTCTTCTCCGCCCGCCGCGTCAATACCTCGCTCACCATCTATGACGGTTACACCGTCGCCGTCGGTGGTCTGATGCGTGAAGACGTCCAAAACGTCGAGGACAAGGTGCCGATTCTGGGTGATATCCCGATCATCGGCCGCCTGTTCCAGTCGAAGGCGGAAAACCGGATCAAGAGCAACCTGATCATCTTCGTGACCGCGCAGATCATCGATGCCACCGGCCGCCCGCTCCGCGGAGCCGATGCAGCATCGCCTGCAATGCCGGATTCCGCTGGCTCGGCAGTCGACGTGGGTGTGGGTGTCCTTCCGAACCTTCCCGAGTGATTTGAAATTCAAGAAAAAGGGCGGAGGAGCGATCCTCCGCCCTTCTTTGTGCCCGCGTGGTGGGGTGCATCGATCTACATGGGAGAACGAGACCACGGATGAAGCGATTCAACCCGAAAGGAGAAGTTGAACCACAGATTTCGCAGATGGACACAGATGATGAAGAGGTTATGGAAGATCTTTCAAAACCTGTTTGGTGGATGCCTCAATCTGAGAAATCTGAGTCATCTGTGGTCGAATTCTTAAGTGCTACCCCTGCAACTTCGGATTTCGGGTTCAAGAGGGTTGTGGAGAGGTTTCGGTTCAATTGCCGGGTGGGTTGTTCAGGTCCTATTGCTCCATTCATTTCGGCAGATCACTTGTCCGCTTCGTGATTCCATTTCAGTTTGCAGGCTGATTTGCGACTGGGATTTTTGACTTTCACCTGATGGTGAAATGGCATGGAGGGGTAACGTAGGGCAGATTACTCATGGGTGGTCCAGCGTCTGAACGGGGCAAGGCTTGCTCTACGCTGCCATGCTGGAGTCGGTGATGGTCTGGCGATTCGATAGGTGGCGCTTCAGGTGTTAGAAGGGACTGCTTCGACGGATTTGCTCTTCCTCCGACGCAGCGCAAACCAAAGCAGGACGAAAACCAGTGTGTTCATGATGAAGAGCCAGAGGTAGCACTGCCTCCAATCGATTGTTGTGCCTGATTCATCAGTGGCTCCGTCCGAACGGACACGAGAGTGTGGAGGCGGGTCAATGGAATACGTCCTATCCAAGTCCGCTTTGATGGTCTGGATGAAGGCATCGACCTCTTCCTCGGAATCAGCCGTGATGGTTCGCACCACATGGTTGGAGCGTGACTCGTGCTTTACCCGAACCTCAACTTCTGATAGAATGGGATGGGTGCGCCCGGTTGGCGGCCGATTTCTTCCCCAACGTGAGGTCCAGGACTCGTGATCGAAGGGATCACCCTCAATGGAGAAGGCCTCGGTCTTCTGGACTCTGGGTGCGAAGAACTAACTGCGGGTCGGGTAGCCTGGGAGACCAAGCAAGTGTGAAAGGATCAAGACAACACTGACAATGAGACCCAGAAGGATGGTGGTACGAGCGAGTCGCATGAGGTCTCTTCAAGACTGAGTGGCCAGAGTGGGGACCGGTTTCAGGAATTACCGGCGTCTGCGGTTTTTGGATTTGATGACTTTTTTGCGGGAGGCGGGTGGACCGGCTTTGGCGGCGGGCTTGGGTTGCGGCTTTTTGTGGTGCTTTGCGAGGGCGCGCGGTTGGGGGTGGTGGGTGCTCTCGGTGGTGGGGCGGCCGGCGATTTGGAAGTCGATGAAGCGCTTTTCGCGATCGATGGCGCCGACGCGCAGGGGGATGCGTTGGCCGAGCTGAATACTACGTCCATCGTAGGAAGCCCATGCCATGCGGTGGGGTTCGAAGCGCCAGTTGCCGGAGGGGAGGTCCTCGCGTTTGACGACGCCGCGGAGGCCCATGTCCGGAACCTCGACCATGAGGCCCATGGGGCGGACATCAGTGATGAGGCCGTCGAAGACGGGAGGGTTTTCCGAGGCGAGGGCGAAGGCGAGCCACTCGAGGAGCTTGATCTGTTTGGTCTCGCTTTCCGCTTCGGCGGAGGTGCGTTCGGTGTCCGAAATGTGGCGCGAGAGTTCGCGGAGTTCGGCTTGGGATTTGGTGGGGTCGACCGGGCGCGGCGGATTTTCCAGCAGCGGCTGCATGGCGCGGTGGACGATGAGGTCGGCGTAGCGGCGGATGGGGCTGGTGAAGTGGCAGTAGTCCTCTTTGGCGAGGCCGTAGTGGCCGAGCGGTTCGGCGGAGTAGGCGGCACGTTTGAGGCTTTTGAGGAGGCCGAGCTTGATGACGTGTTCCTCGGGGCTGCCCTTGGATTCGTCTAACAATTTTTGGATGTGCGAGCGGTTGGTGAGGTCGCCGGGTTTGTAGCCGTGGAGTTTGGCGGTCTCGGTGTAGTCCATGAGGCGCGAGGGATCGGGATCCTCGTGGATGCGGTGGATGGCGGGTTTTCCGCGTTGTTTGAGGAGTTTGGCGACGGCCTCGTTGGCGACGAGCATGCATTCCTCGACGAGCTGGTGGCTGGCGGTGTGGATGACGGGGTCTGCGGAGCAGGCGCGGCCCTGGTCGTCGAGCCGGACCTTGATCTCGGGCATCTCGAGGTCGAGGGCTCCATTTTCGAAGCGGCGTTTGCGCATGGCGGAGGCCATTTTCCAGCCTTCGAGGACCATGGGGACGAGTTCGGGTTCGGAGCCTTTGGGTGCGGGTTTGCCGTCGAGGATGGCCTGGGCCTGCTCGTAGGAGAGTTTGGCGCGGCTGTGGATGACGGCGTCGAAGAAGCGGGTTTTGGTGATTTCACCGGAGGTGGAGACTTCCAGCAGAGCGCATTTGGTGAGGCGGTCGACGTCGGGTTTGAGCGAGCAGATGCCGTTGCTGAGCTCGGTGGGGAGCATCGGGAGAACGCGGTCGACGAGGTAGGTCGAGTTGCCGCGTTGGATGGCTTCCTCGTCCATGGGGCTGCCGGGCTTGATGTAGTGTGAGACATCGGCGATGTGGACGGCGAGGGTCCAGCCTTTGGAGTGGCGGGCGAGCCAGATGGCGTCGTCGTGGTCCTTGGCGTCGGCGGGGTCGATCGTGATGACGAGTTTGTCCCGCCAGTCGGCGCGGCGAGCGATTTCCGAGGGTTCGGGTTCTTCGGGGACGTTCCGTGCCTCGGCGAGGACTTCCTCCGGGAATGAGGTGCGGAAGCCGAAGCGGTGGATGACGGAGATGATGTCGACGCCGGAATCGCCGGGCCAGCCGAGGACCTCGATGACGCGGCCTTTGGGGGTGGCGGAGCGGTCGGCCCATTGTTCGAGGTCGATGACGACGAGTTGGCCGGGCTCGGCGGTGGTGTCGCCGGTGATGTCGATTTTTCCGTCTTCGAGTGCGTTGTCGGTGGTTTCGGCCCAGGCGAATTTGCCTTTTTTGCGGAAGGTTCCGACGAGGCGGTTGGAGCGGCGGGAGAGGACGTTGACGACTTTGCCGCGGAATTCGGGCTCGGGGTAGGAGTCGTTGCGGGAGTGGGAGCGTTCGCGTTGCGGTGTTTTTTCCACGGCGACGAGGACGCGGTCGCCATCGAGGGCGATGCCGCAATCGCGGCGGCCGAGGATGATTCGGGAGTGGACGGTGAAGTCGATGCCGGAGGCGAGGTTGGTTTCGTCCGATAGATCGGGGAAGAAGAAGGCCTGGCCCTTGGGCAGGAACTTGAGGCTGCCGGTGAGCTGGGTGCCGGCGGCGGCTCGGAGCTGATAGAGCGCTTTTTTGCCGAAGGTGATTTCTCCGGTTTTGACGAGAGCATCAAGTGACTCGCGCATTTTGGCGCGGGCGGCGGGCGGAACATTCAACTCGCGGGCGATTTCCGACTTGGTGAAGGGGTGCTTTGGATTCGCGCGGAACAATTCAAGGATCGACTCGCGCCAGGATTTGGCGGGCATGTGTGGGAGAGTGTCGTTAAAACGGGGCTGATCGCAACGGCAAAGGCCGAAAAAAGAGTTTGCCTGATGAAATTTGAGCGGCTAGGTATTTACATCGTGGATGCGCGCTGATTGAGGCATTGTCAGATGATCGAAAATCGGTTTCCTTCCTCGTCCGTGCAACTCCAACCTTCAAAAGCCATGAAAAACCCCACTTCACGCCGCCGCCGCGGCTTCACGTTGATCGAACTTCTGGTCGTCATCGCTATCATTGCCGTGCTGGCCGCAGCCGGATTTGCTGCTGGTAATGCCGCCATCAACCGCGCCCGCAAGGTGACCGCGCAAGCCGCCGCCACCTCCATCGAATCTGCGGTGAACAGCTTTTATGCCGACTATGGCAGCCTTCCCGATGTGGGAGGCAACAAGGTCAACACGGCCAGTGGAGAAGGTGTCGAGTTGCTCAACATCCTGCTTGGTCTCGAAGGAAACGGCACGAACGTGCAGAACTCGAAGGGCGTGCGCTTCCTTAGCGTCAAGGAAGGTAAGGGCAACAAGGGAGGTCTGATTTACAACACCGGTGGCAGCACGGTGAAGGGCCTGTATGATCCATGGGGCAATGGCTTTGAAGTGGTTCTCGACACCGAGTATGAGGAGAGGCTTCAGGTGCAATTGGGTTCCGCGACCCAGACATTGAATGGTCGCCGCGTGGCGGTTTACAGCGTGGGTGCCGACAAGAAGGCTGGCGGCAATGATGATGTGAAAACCTGGTAAGCTTTCCACGATTTCTCCGGATTTCGGATTTCCAAACCCCGTCGTGATTTTTTTCGCGGCGGGTTTTTTGGTCGAGAGGGAGCGGTGGTGGAAGGGTCGAGGGAAATGGGGAGGACGATTGAGGGGATTCTGATTGATGAGGCGGCCCGCGGATTGCTTCACTGTGGGCGCTCCGCATGAACCGCAACCTCGCCCTTTTCATCACCACCGCAGTCGGGCTGTTGTTTGCGGTGTTTTTCGCGTATCCGGCGGGGATGGTGGTGAAGCAGGCGTTCGAGGGGACGAAGGCGGATGGATCGACGTATTTCACGCTGCAGTTTTTGACGGCGGTGTTCGGGAATCCGATCTATCGGGAAGGGTTGTGGAATGCGTTCGCGCTGGGGATCACGAGCACGTTCGCGACGTTGGCGATCGCTTTTCCGCTGGCGATGATCGGGCATCGGTTTGATTTTTTCGGGAAGAAGGTGCTGGGGGTGTTGGTGCTTGCGCCGTTGATTTTGCCGCCGTTCGTGGGGGCGGTGGGGGTGAAGCAAATGTTAGGGGTGAACGGGGCTTTGAACGCGCTGTTGATCGACGCGGGCTGGATGGACGCCGCGCAGCCGTTCGATTGGCTGGCGAACGGGCGCTTTGCGGGGATCGTGCTGATGAACGCGCTGCATCTCTATCCGATTCTTTACATGAACATCGCGGCGGCGTTGTCGAATCTGGATCCGGCGATGGAGCAAGCGGCGGAGAATCTCGGTTGTCCGCCATGGAAGCGGTTTTTCAAGATCACGCTGCCGTTGGCGATGCCCGGGGTGTTTGCGGGATCGTCGATTGTTTTCATCTGGGCCTTCACGGAGCTTGGGGTGCCGCTGGTGTTTGACTACGCGCGGGTGGCTCCGGTGCAGATTTTCGATGGGATCAAGGGGTTGGACAAGAATCCGATTCCATACGCCCTAACAGCGATCCTGCTGGTGGTTGCGGCGGCGGTGTTCGCGCTTTCGAAGCTGGTGATGGGACGTTCGCCGTTGGGGACCGCGCCGCGACCGAAGGGGCGTTCGGATTCGAAGTCGCTGAGCGGGTGGAAGTCCTTGGTGTGTTCGCTGGTGTTTCTCGGGGTGTTTCTGGTCGCTTCGATCCCGCACCTTGGGGTGTTGCTGCTTTCGATCGCGGGTCGGTGGTATGGCACGGTGATTCCGGATGAGCTGACGATGCGGCATTATGTGGAGGCGCTGGGGAATGGCTTGGTGGTGCCATCGATCCGCAACAGTCTGATGTATGCGGGGTGTGCGACGCTGGTGGCGCTGGTGATCGGTCTATCGGTGGCGTGGGTGGTGGTGCGGTCGAATTTGAAGATCCGTGGATTTCTGGATGCGATGGTGATGATGCCGCTGGCGGTGCCGGGGCTGGTGATGGCGTTTGGTTATCTTGCGCTTTCGCAGGAGGGCAAGGCGTTCCATTTCCTGGTGGGTGCGGGAGGGAGTCCGTTCATGTTGCTGGTGATTGCGTATGCGATCCGGCGATTGCCGTACATCGTCCGGTCGGCGGTGGCGGGGCTTCAACAGAGCAATCCGGCGCTGGAAGAGGCGGCGAAATCGCTGGGTGCGAGTCCGGTGCGGATGATGCGCAGGGTGGCGATTCCATTGATCGGGGCGAACCTTGCGGCGGGGTCGATCCTGGCGTTCGCGTTCGCGATGTTGGAGGTGAGCGACAGTTTGATTCTGGCGCAACAGGCGCAGCACTATCCGATCACCAAGGCGATTTACACGTTGTTGAGCACGCTGGGCAACGGCACGGAGCTGGCGGCGGCGCTGGGAGTGTGGTCGATGGTGTTTCTATCAGCCGCGATCATGGGGGCCGCCATTCTTGGTGGGAAGCGCGGGGGCATGTTCAAGGTCTGATTTCCAATCATCATGTTTGTCATTTCCATTTCAGCGCTGAAGCGCAACACCGCCATCCTGCGTGAGGTCGCCGATGCGGCGGGTTGTCATGTGGTCCTTGCGTTGAAGGGTTTTTCCTGTTGGAAGGCGTTTCCTTATCTGCGTGATGATCTGGACGGATGTTGTGCTTCGGGTTTGTGGGAGGGGTTGTTGGCGCGGGATTATTTCAACAAGCATGTGGTGACGTATTCGCCGGCTTATGATGATCAGGACATCGCGGAGTTGTGTGAGTTCACGCATCATTTGGATTTCAACTCGCTCGGGCAGTGGTTCCGTTATCGGGAAACGGTGATGGCGCATCCGAGATATCTTTCGGGTGAGATGAAGTGCGGATTGCGGGTGAATCCGCAGTGTTCGACGGGGTCGACGCCGATTTACGATCCGTGCGTGGCTGGATCGCGGTTGGGGATTACGGCGGACCAGTTGGAGGGGGCTGATCTAACGGGTTTGTCCGGGCTGCACTTCCACACGTTGTGCGAGCAGAATTCGGATGATCTGGAAACGACGTTGGCGGCGGTGGATGAGAAGTTCGGGTATTTGCTGAGATCGGAGCAATTCACCTATCTCAACATGGGCGGCGGGCATTGGATCACCAAGCCGTTCTATGATCGCGAGCGGTTGGTGAGGCTGGTGAAGGAGACGCGGGAGCGTTATGGGGTGGAGGTGTGGTTGGAGCCGGGTGAGGCGGTGGCGATCCATTCCGGGGTGCTGCGGGCGAAGGTGATGGATGTTTTCGAGTCGGCCGGGCATCGGCTGGCGATTCTGGATATTTCAGCGACGGCGCACATGCCGGACGTGATGGAGATGCCTTATCGGCCGGATGTTTATCTGGTGGACGGGGAATTGCCAGTGGCGGGTGATGGGCCGGCGGTGACGTTCGAAGGTGAGATCTATCAACTGGCGGGTGATCCGGAGAATCTGGCTGCTGCGGAAGGTGTGGTTCACCGTCTTGGCGGGCCGACGTGTTTGGCTGGGGATGTGACGGGGGATTTCATTTTTCCGCGTGAGCTGGTGGCGGGAGACGTTTTGGTTTTTGACGACATGGCGCATTACACGATGGTGAAGACGACGACGTTCAACGGAGTGAAGCACCCGGCGATCGCGTTGCAGCATGAGGATGGGCGTGTGGAAGTGATCCGGGAGTTCGGCTATGCGGATTTCCGGGATCGGTTGAGTTGAGGTTAGTGCCTCCGATGCAGGATGAGTATTGAGATTATCTTCGCCTGTCAATATTGGTTGCCGTCGGACAATTCCGCTACAGATCGATGTCGCTAATCGGACCGAACCGATTGGGGCATTCAGTCAATGCCGATGCGCAGATCCCTCATGCTCCACAAGTGATCGTTCGCGCTAGCCGCAGCTCCGCGTAGTTTGCGGGCTCCATCTTTCCGGTTCGGGCCGAAGCGTTCTCGGGCGGCTTCGAAGGTTTGGTTGACGAAGGCTTTGCTGCCGATGACGGCGCCGTCGGTGAAGTGGCGGAGGCGACAGAGGAGGATGTCCGCGATTTGCAGGTC
>SYAP01000119.1 GCA_005787565.1 Verrucomicrobiaceae bacterium
TATGTTAGGAGTGATTTGGGTGGGGTGCATTTGGTGGAGCGGGTTATGGAGAAGGATGGGCAGAGGATCCACCTGGTGGGGATGATGCATGTGGGTGAGGGGGCGTTCTATCAGGAGCTTGGGAAGCGGTTGCATGCGCCGCCGGCGGATGGGGGTAGGCGGTTGGTGTTGACGGAGGGGGTGTCGGATCGGGAGGGGATTTTGCCGACGGATTTCGCGAGCGGGAAAACCTATCAGAAGTGGGCGAAGATGCTGGGGTTGGAGTCGCAGAAGGAATTTGGTTCCGAGGTGGCGGCGGGTGATCGGGGGCCGGGATTGGGGCCGCAGCCGGGGGAGGTGGGGAATCCGGGCATCGTTTGGCGCAATGCGGACGCGGATGTTTCCGATCTGAAGGAATCGCACCGGGAGTTGTTGGTGGGGATGCTGGAGCTGATGGGGTCGGGGAATCTGAGGGATTTCATGATGTCGCCGTTGGCGCAGACCAGCGGTGAAGAGGTGGAGGATTTGATGAAGAACGGGCTGATCGGGGCGAGGAATGAGGTGTTGATGGAGCGGTTGGAGGAGTTGAAGGCGGGTTACAGCGAGATTTTCATTCCGTGGGGTGCTGCGCATTTGCCGGATATTGAGGCGAGGTTGTTGGGGATGGGATACAGGATGGAGGAAGAGGTGGTGCGGTCGATTTGGCGGTTTGGGAAGTGAGATGGGGAGTGGTCTAGCCGGTGGGGTTTGGGGCTATGCCCATGGAGGAAGAGGAACCACGGATAAACCTAGAAGGGGAATTGGAGATTTGAGATTGGGATATTAGGAATTCAATATCAGCGAGTTGAGGATTTCGGGCGCTTTACCGAATTAGTGACACTCAAAACAGTGAGAGACACATTTTGACGGAAGTTGCTTGCGGCGGGTGGTGTGGTTTGGGGGCAAAGAAAAAGGCCATCCGCGTGGAGCGGATGGCCTTTGGAGGGTTAAGGGTGGATCGGATCAGGGTGCGGGTGGCACCGTGACTTCGAGGCGGACGAACAGTGGGCCGGCGGTGGCGGTGGGGAGTGCGTAGCTGACGCTGGTCGTGGTGACGGTGAGGGCCGGGTCGGTGAGTTCGACGTCGGTCCAGGTCTGGAGGTCAGGGGAGGTGCGGACCTTGAAGGTCACTCCGGTGGCGTTGGGATCGCGGACCCAGGTGACGGTGCCGGTTGCATCCGGTGAGGGATTGGCGGTGAAGGTGGATCCGGTTTCTCCCATGAAATATTCGATGCCGTTGGGGACGCCGTCGCCGTCGGTGTCTGCGTCGGCAGGGTCGCCGCCGACGTTGGTGGTGGCCCAGTCGGTGTAGCCGCCTGCGGGTGGGGCTTCGAGGCCGACGAAGACGTCTGCGATGCCGATCTGGCGACGGCCTCCGCCTGTTCCAACGTTGCCATCGCTGACCCAAGTGAGGGTGAAGGTTGCACCTGGAGCGATGGAGAGTCCGGTGATGGTGGTGAATTTTGATTCATCCACTCCGGAGGAAGTTGAGTAGTCCAACGCAGTGACGGGTGAACCGTCGAGGCTGACGGTCCATGTTGGTTCGCGGGTTTGGTCGACGCGGTTCACACGGCCGGTGTAGGCAACGTAGAGTTCGTCGATGATCGCTCCGGTATCGTTGGTGAGAGTGAGGCTGGCGGTGACCAAACCACTGGTACCGACGTGTTGGTAACCTAGGACGCCGTTTGGGGTATCCACGTTGCCAAGAAGTCCGCCCGATGTGGTGCCCGGTGCCCAAGTTCCAGCAAATCCGTTGAGACCGCCCGATGAGGTGACGCTCCAACCCGCTGGGAGGGTGCCTGTGAGGATGGTTCCGTTGAAGTTATCGAAGGGCTGACTGTAGGAAGTGACGAACGAGGGAGGGTTGGCCAACGTGAAGACGCTGGTTTCTCCGGAGTAGGACGTGCCCTGGGCATTGGTTGCGTAGGAACGAATGGAGTATTGGCTGGCTGGGGTCAATCCACTCAGGACAACTGAATAGGGACCAACCTCGTCGAGATCGTCCGGGATGCTGGTTACGCCTGTTCCACCGATTTCAGGGTTTGAGTTCACAGAAGTGAGTGAGAAAACGAAACCGCGTTCGGTGATCACGCTTCCACCATCGGCTGTTACTTCGGACGATACGGAGACTGCAGTGTTGGTGAGGGTATCATAGCTTGGGGTGGCACCAGCGACAGCGGGGGGGAGGAGGCTGGAGCCGACTTCGACAGTGACATTTGAAATGCCGATTTGTTCGCGGGTTCCGCTTCCGGCGGCGGTATCGCCATTCGTGGACCAGACGATGGTAAACGTGGCACCTGGGGCGATTGTCAGTCCAGAGACGGAACCAGTTTTTGCGACGTCATCGCCACTGCTTGTGATGTAGGCGAGGGAAGCGACGGTGCTACCTGCAACTGTAACGACGTAGTCGGGGGTGCGGCCAATATCCGGGCGAGCCCGGCGGCCGTTGTAGGAGACGGTTAGATCGGTGAGGATCGCACCAGTGTCGTTCACAAGGGTCAGTGTTTTTTCGACCAAATCAGTGTCTGAGCTGTGCTGGTAACCGAGGACGTTGGTGACGGGAGTTGCCGCGCTGAATTTGATGCCTGTGCTTGTGTTTGGAGCAGCTGATGTGTTCCAAGCCGAATAGTTGTGTTTGTTGGAAGCGGAGCCGTTGGATATCACGGTCCAGCCATCGGGCAAGGTTGAAGAAGAGGTGAAACCGGCGAAGTCCTGAGTGTAGGGAGTAGAGGTTGTCAGAGATGGGAGCACCGGAGTGGTGAAGCTCCAGACTCCACTGCCGCCGTAGGCGGGGCTATCGTTGCCGAGTGCGTCTTCGAACGCGCCCAAGGGAACTTCGATGTAGACTGCTGTGCCGATAGGCAGCGGGGCAGGAGGGGTAAGGAAGGCCTGATTGTTGAAGACGAGGACTTGTGCTCCGTCCGTGACGCTCAGGGTAGAAACCGTCGAGTTATCCGACACGCGCTTGATGAGGATGTTGCCCGTTCCGACGATGAGATTCTCATCGTAGGTGATCACCGGATTGACGGCCGGATCGACGTTTGTGGCGCCGTTGAGAGGGGTGACACTGACGACGGCAGGGCCGGTGACGTCGGGTCCGATGGTGGTGAAGGTCCAGGTGGTGTCGCTGGTGATGCCGAGGAAATCATTTCCTGCGGCGTCTTCGAAGGTGCCTGGATCGATAAGCACGTGGTAGGCGGTGCCGAGTGCGAGATCGGCGGTTGGGTTGATGGTGACGGTGGTTCCGGATACGGTTACTTGTGCGGCGTCAGTGACGGGGATGGTGATGGTGTTGGTGCCGTCCTTGATCTCGATATCGCCGGTGAGCGTGGTGATGGGTTCGTCGAAGGTGAGGACCAAGTTTGATCCTGCCGCGACGTTGGTTGCGGCGACCGCAGGATTGTAGGTTACGGCAAGGGGCCCTGTTGTGTCCGGGCCACCTGTGAATGCAGTCCACGCGATGTCATCGACCTTCACCTGCGAGGCTCCTGTGCTACGAATTTCTAGGGTAACGTTACCCGAAATATTAATGTTTGAAGAGGAAGGGACGACGGTGTCGGAGGAAGGTGAGACAGTGATGGTGTCACCGATTTTGTTATTATTAACCCACACTTCGATCGAACGGGCTCCTGTGCCCGTGAAATCACGAACATAATTAAAGGTCAAGGTGCCCATGCCTCCGGCGTAGGTAGGGGATGTGACCCATCGGTTGCCGGAGTTTCCAAAGCAGATGGCCCTGCCGTTGAGCGAACGATCTGTGCGGGCACCTTCGGCTGTCCAAGTCACGGCATCGTCGCCAGACCAAGAACGTGATAGGTAAGAGCCATTGTTTGCTGGTAGGTTCGTGAAGCTTTCTGTTGCTTGAGCTTGAAGGACGGATGGTTGGCAGGCAAACAGAGCAACTGCGAATCCGGCCAGACGCTTCAGCCGTTTTCCTGTGGTTGGCGCGTGCCGCGTCTCCGGCGCTTGAGGTAGTGCATTCATGAAATTTCGTGGTTGGTTGGTGGTGGTCAATCGCAGTTTAGGCCTGATTCAGACAAAATCATCCGGGCGTTTGTGTCGCATTTGACACGCCATAATGAAGCAAATATCGGGCCTTTGTGATTTTTCTTGCGGGTTTTGTATTTTCAGTATTTTCTGAAAGCAGATGAACGCCGAGCGGGACAAACTGGATCATGCGAGGGAGGAGTTTGTTGCGCAGTGGGGGGCATTGGGGACGCAGTGGGGGATCAACCGGACGATGGCACAGATTCATGCGTTGTTGATGACGGCGGCGGAGCCGATGAGTACGGATGAGGTGATGGAGGCGTTGGAGGTGAGCCGTGGGAATGCGCATACGAATTTGAAGGAGTTGGTGGCGTGGGGGTTGGTGAGGCCGGTGGTGCGGAAGGGGGAGAGGCGTGATTATTTCGAGGCGGAGAAGGATGTTTGGCACATTTTCACGACGGTGGCGCGGGAGCGGAAGCGGCGGGAGATCGAGCCGGCGCTGGCGGTTTTGGCGAAGTGTGCGGAGGAGAGCCGGGAGATCCATACGCCGGAGGGTCGGGCGTTTCATGAGCAGATGCGGCAGTTGGAGGAGTTCGTGGGATTTGCATCGAAGATGGCGGATCGGATCGCGGGGATGAAGCATGGGTTTGCGGTGCAGTTGGCGACGAAGCTTTTGGGGTGATGGGGTGATTCTCTTTTTTTGGGTATAACTTTCAGAAATTACTGAAAAAACGAAACAAACAGAAACTAAAATAGAAAAGAAAAGTGAAATGAATGCGACGGTGACGACCTACGGATTGTATTTGTTGATGGCGCTTCCGCTGACGGTTTGGGTGGCGCGGACGTTGTTCCGGAACGGGCGGATTTTTCTGGTGGATTGTTTTCAGGGGAACGAGGCGTTGGCGGACAGTGTGAACCAGTTGTTGGTGGTGGGGTTCTATTTGGTGAACTTCGGGTTTGTGGCGCTGTATTTGAAGTTAGCGGATGAGGTGGTGGAGGTGCGGGGGATTTTCGAGGCGTTGAGCGGGAAGCTGGGGGTGGTGTTGCTGGTGTTGGGTGGGATGCATTTTTTCAATCTGCTGGTTTTCACTAAGCTGCGGAAGCGTGCGGTGTGGGATCAGGCGCCGCCGCCGTTGCCGCCGGGAGGGGTGGTGCGTTGAGGTTTGTGGTTGGGATGAAGTGATGATGAACCGATGAACCGAGAAAGGAGCTGAGATGAGTGTGATGGGAAAACTGACGGTGTTTCATGATCCGCGCTGCGGGATGTGCTGTGGTTTCCGGCGTTGGCTGGAGGGGCAGCCGCGGTGGGTGGCGGTGGAGTTTGTGGATTGGGCATCGGATGAGGCGGAGGGGCGTTTGCCGGGGATCCGCGGGATGGGGGCGGGGAAGGATGTGGTGGTTTTGGCGGATGATGGGCGTTGGTGGCAGGGGACGGCGGCGTGGCTGACGTGTTTGTGGGCGACGCGGGAATACCGGGTGTGGTCGTATCGTTTGGCCGCGCCGGTTTTCCAGCCGTTGGTGCGGAAGGCGGTGCATTTGTTGTCGGAGAACCGGTTGACGTTTTCGCGGCTGTTGCGGTTGCCGCATGATGCGACGCTGGCGGCGGCGATCCATTCGCTGCCGGACGCGGAGTGTGCGGACGGGGTTTGTGAGAGGAGGGTGGGATGAATTTGTTAGAGTGGGCGTTGCGTCTTGCGGGAGCTGGGCAGTTGGTGCTGGTTGCGGCGAGTCCGGCGATTCCGCGGGTCTTGCGGTGGGAGGAGGAGCTGGGGGTGTTGCCAGTGTTGTTGCGGAGGATGTTCTGGGTGTATGCGGTTTACATCTGTTTCACACATTTGTGTTTCGGGTTGTTATCGGTGTTAGCACCGGGTTGGCTGTTAGATGGATCGGGTTTGGCGGCTGGGGTGAGCGGGTTTGCGGGGATGTGGTGGGGTGTGAGGTTGGGGCTGCATGTGCGAGGTTTCGAGACGAAGGGATTGGCGGATGACGGGTGGAAGCGGTGGGCGAAGCATGGGCTGGGGTTGTTGTTTCTGATGCTGACGGTGGTTTATGTTTGGGCGCTGGTTTGGAATCTAACGGGAGGTGGGTCATGATGGCTTGGGTGGTGGTGGCCGGGTTGGTTTTGGGGCAGGTGGTGGCGTCGCGTTTTGTGGCGGAGCTGCGGCTTGGTGCGGGGCGTGTGTTGGTGTGGGGGATGGTGATGGGTGCGGTGTTTTGTGTGGACCGGATGATGGCGGGGGATGACGCGGTGGTGAGGATGACGGGGATCTGCCTGGTGCTTTTGGCGGGGATGAAGGCGGTGGTTTATGTGGAGTGGAGCGGGGGTGGGCGGAAGCGGTTGACGTGGGTGCGGCACGGGATGTTCGGGTGGTGGTGGTTCGGGATGAATCCTGAGGTTTTCCGCGAGCGGCGAGTGGTGGCGGGTGGGGGGCGGTGGATGGCGGAGGGGTTGGCGATGATGGTGGCGGGTATTGTGTTAGGGATGCTTGTTAGATGGGCGGGATGGACTTCGGTGTGGGCGTTGTTTTTGCCGATGAGTGTGGGATTTCACTTCGGGGCGTTGCGGGTGTTGGCGGGGATGTGGCGGTGTGCGGGTTTCGGGGTGAAGCCGTTGTTCCGGAATCCGTTTGGTGCGGTGACGCCGGGGGATTTTTGGGCGAGGCGGTGGAATCTGGGATACTCGCACATGATGGCGGTGGCGGTGGGAAGGCCCTTGGGGGAGTGGCTGGGAAGGCGTGGGGGGATGTTGGGTGTGTTCGTGATTTCTGGCCTGCTGCACGAGCTGGCGATCACGGTGCCGGTGGGTGCGGGGTATGGGTGGCCGACGTTGTATTTCGCGCTGCATGGCGTGCTGGTTTTGCTGCCGTTGAACTGCTTGCCGGAGTTGGCGGGCCGTTTGGTGACGGCTGTGGCGGTGATTTCGCCGTTGCCGATGCTTTTTCCCGAACCCTTTCAAGAGCAGGTGTTGGTGCCGCTTTTGGAAATCATTCCCATTCACCAGAAACCATAACAGTTAGATAACAAAAAGATGAACCCTGTGATCGTGATTTTCGGAGCCAACGGATTTCTTGGCCGATATTTGTGCCGCCATTTTGCCCGGAACGGGAAGGAGGTGGTGGCGGTTGCGAGGAATCGTGATGGCTGGAGTGGAGACGGGATGTTTCTCGAATGGGATGGGAGGACGCAGGGGCCGTGGAGTTTGGCGCTGGAGGGGGCGGAGGCGGTGATCAATCTGGCGGGTGCGAGTGTGAACTGCCGGTATGATGAGGAGAACAGGCGGCGGATTCTTGAATCGCGTGTGGAGTCGACGAAGGCGATTGGTGAGGCGGTGGCGGCGTGCCGTGTGGCGCCGAAGGTGTGGCTGAATGCGAGCACGGCGACGTGGTATCGGCATGCGGAGGACAAGGCGCAGGATGATTGGATGGGTGAGCATGGTGAGGGATTTTCGTGTGATGTGGCGCGGGCGTGGGAGGAGGCGTTTTTCGGGGCGATGGTGCCGGCGGAGACGCGCAAGGTGGCGTTGAGGATCGGGATGGTTTTGGCGAACGAGGAGGGGACGGTTTATGATGTGTTGCGGAAGTTGGCGGGTCGCGGGCTGGGAGGGCGGATGGGGAGCGGGAGGCAGCGGGTGAGTTGGATCCACGTGGAGGATTTGTTGCGGGCGGTGGATTTCGTGATTGGGGATGCGTTTCTGGATGGGGCGATCAACGTGACGGCGCCGGAGTTTCCGGAGAATCGGGATTGGATGAGGTATTTCCGCGAGTCGGTGGGGATGCCGCTGCATGTTCCGGCGGCGCGGTGGATGTTGAAGGTGGGGGCGTGGGTGATGGGGACGGAGACGGAGTTGATTTTGAAGAGCCGTTGGGCGGAGCCGTTGCGGTTGCGTGATGCGGGGTTCCGTTGGCGGTGGAGCAGAGCGGTGGAGGCGATCGCGGATTTACAGGGGA
>SYAP01000120.1 GCA_005787565.1 Verrucomicrobiaceae bacterium
CGCGCAGAGGATTAACCGAAACGGAAGTGATCGCACAGATCCGGCACCGACACCGAAAGAGACAAGAGGATCTGGACCGACGAAAGAATCACCGAACAGGACTCCCTCACTCAACCACCTGATTTAACTAAGTAGAATTAATCACACTGTGGATGATCTCACGGGTCTCCTCGTAAATCCTGATCCTGTCCCCCTTTTTCATTAGGTGACGAACCGCCACCTCGTTGAGCCCCAACTCTCCATCCAACGGCGCGCTCACGCCCAGCCTTTCCGCAAGCTTCGGCGCGAGCCACCGACGGATCGTCTGGTCCTCCCCGTCCACGGCAATCGTACTAACGCCGGGACCCAGGATCGGCAGCACCTGACCATCGCTGATCGCACGTAGTAATTTATTCCAAGGTATCTCCATCAAAGCGGGCCATCACTGTGGAGATGCATCACCCCCGGACAAGCCTATTATCGATGCACCATTACCACTCCCACACCCACAGACGGCTTGACACCCGGCCCCGTCTCGGGCGTTCTTCCCGCCCCATGGCCAAGCTCTCCATCCGCGATCTCGACGTTCACAACAAGGAAGTCCTCATGCGTGTCGACTTCAACGTCCCGCTCAAAAACGGCGTCATCACCGATGACACCCGCATCCAGGGAGCCATCAAGTCCATCCAACACCTCCTCGCCAACGGCGCCAAACTCGTCCTCTGCTCCCACCTCGGCCGCCCCGCCGGTGGACCCGAGCCCAAATACTCCCTCGCCCCCGCTGCCGTCCGCCTCGGCGAAATCCTCAACCAAACCGTCACCCTCGCCCCGGATTGCGTCGGCCCGGAAACCATCGCCCTCCGCGCTCAACTCCAGCCCGGCCAGGTCCTCCTTTTAGAAAACACCCGCTTCCACTCCGCCGAGGAAGCCAACGACTCCGACTTCGCCAAACAACTCGCGGGCTGCGCCGAAATCTACGTCAACGACGCCTTCGGCACCGCCCACCGCGCTCACGCCTCCACCGAAGGCGTCACTCACCACGTCTCCAAATCCGCACTCGGATTCCTCATGGAGCGCGAACTCGAATACCTCGACGCCAAACTCCAAAACCCCGAAAAACCCTTCCTCGTCATCATGGGCGGAGCCAAAGTCTCCGACAAAATTCAGGTCATCACCCGACTCATGGAAAAAGCCGACGCCTTCCTCATCGGCGGAGCCATGGCCAACACCTTCCGCAAAGCCCAAGGCTACCACACCGGCAACAGCCGCGTCGAAGCCGACAAACTCGACCTCGCCCTCGAAATCCTCAACCTCGCCAAAGCCAAAGGCATCCGCTTCCTCCTCCCCGCGGACACCCGCATCACCCAGGAATTCAAGGAAGGCGCCACCACCCAAATCACCGCCCCCTACGAACAAGGCGGCTCAACCCCCGATGGCTGGGAAGGCATCGACATCGGCGACGTCGCCATCGACGAATTCACCGCCGAAATCGCCAAAGCCAAAACCATCATCTGGAACGGACCCATGGGCGTCTTCGAACTCGACTCCTTCGCCAAAGGAACCAAAGCCGTCGCCGAAGCCATGGCCAAAGCCGACGCCGTCACCATCGTCGGTGGTGGAGACTCCGTCACCGCCGTCAACAAATTCGGCCTCGACGACGAAATGACCTTCATCTCCACCGGCGGCGGCGCTTCCCTCGAACTCCTCGAAGGAAAAATCCTCCCCGGCATCGCCGCCCTAACCGACGCCTGATTTCTAACACAAAACTCGAAACGCAAAAACCACACCCCTCCCGCCATGAACCGCAAACCGATCTTCGCCGCCAACTGGAAGATGAACAAAGGCCCTTCCGAAACCGAGGACTTCATCAAAAGCTTCCTCTCCAAAGTCCAGGGCCAAACCTTCAACAGCGAGATCGTCGTCGCCCCTCCCTTCGTCTCCCTCGCCAAACTCGCGGACCTCCTCCACACCGCCACCGCCGTCCAAAACGCCCACGCCATCCAGACCGCCGCACAAAACTGCTCGCAGTTCGATTCCGGCGCCTACACCGGCGAAATCAGCGTCCTCATGCTCCGCGAATTCTTCGTCCACTACGTCATCCTCGGCCACAGCGAACGCCGCTCCATCTACGGAGAAACCGACGCCATCATCAACGCCAAGCTCAAAAAAGCCCGCGAAGCCAACATCCGCCCCATCTTCTGCATCGGCGAAACCCTGGCAGAACGCGAAGCCGGAAAACTCGAATCCGTCCTCCGCACCCAAGTCACCGAAGGCCTCCGCGACCTCTCCGAAAAGGACCTCTCCGAAACCGTCCTCGCCTACGAACCCGTCTGGGCCATCGGAACCGGCGTCACCGCCACCTCCGAACAAGCACAGGACGCTCACCAATTCGTCCGCTCACTCATCGCCGAACTCTACGGCCAGGACACCGCTGCCAAAATCCGCATCCAATACGGCGGATCCGTAAAACCCAACAATGCCGCGGAACTCATGGCCTGCCCGGACATCGACGGCGCTCTCATCGGAGGTGCCGCCCTCGAACCACAAAGCTTCCTCGACATCATCCGCAACGGCACACAGGAAGCCTGATCCGTTAGGGAAACACCCTCTCTCCAAACGCCCCGCCGCCTCACCGCGCCGGGGCGTTTCTATTTCACCCTAACACCCCCCCTTCATCCGTCAATTCGCTGTAAACCGATCAATTTGCGCCTCAATCGAAAAAGCCCGTCCCTTATGGAACTTCCGTCGTCACTCCATCACCGGAGACCCTCCCTTGACCGATCCTAACACCACTCTATCCCCCCCACTTCGCGAAAGACCATGAGAACCAAACGAACCCTCGCCTCGCTCGCACTCTCACTCTCCCTCGCCCATGCCGCGCCGGACACCGTCGACCAGAATTTCGCCAACACCGCCGGCCAGGTGTTCGAACCACAACGCTACGGCGGCGTAGCCTCGGTCATCATCCAACCAGACGGAAAAATCCTCTTCGGCTCCAACGAAATGCCAGGAACGGTCAACGGCAACACCTTACAACTCCCGCTGATCCGCTTCAACCCCGACGGCTCGGTGGACAACACCTTTTACGCCGACAATGATCAGAATGGCTCAAACGGTGGCATCTACTACGATGGCCAAGGCTGACCCGAAGTCCACGCACTCGGCCTACTCTCCGATGGCAAAATCGTCGCCGCAGGCGTCATGCAAGGCGTCCGCACCGGCACTGTCCTCAGCCCCGGAACCTTCCTCCAATCGAACTCCATCGTCCGCTTCAATTCGGACGGCACCATCGACACCACCTTCCAAACAGCCGGCACCACCGCATGGCCCACCGGAGGACTGAACTACATCGAAGACCTCACCATCCAACCCGATGACAAGATCATCGCCGTCGGTGGCTTCGGCGGCTTTCGCAATTCCTCCACCAGCCCCACACTGATCCGCTACGGCATCGCCCGATTGAATCTCGACGGCTCGGTCGACACCTCCTTTCAAATCAACCCCGCCGACTTCGGAGTCCCCGCAGGAGCCAGCCAACTCCGCGCCCAATTCCGCCAAGCAACGATCGACAGCGCCGGTCGAATCCTCGTCGCCGGCTACTTTGAATGGGGTCCAGCCTACCCCGTCACCGGCACCATCCACGTGCTCGCACGCTTGAACCCGGACGGCTCACGCGACACAACCTTTGCTCCAGTGATTCCACCCGCCGTCACGGAATTCGAAAACGTCGTCGTCGAACCCTCCGGCAACATCATGGTCATCGGCTCGCTCGGTCAAAGCGCCTCCTCCTCCTGGATGAAACGCCTCCTCCCCAATGGTTCCCCGGATCCTTCATTCACACTCGAACCATCACTCGGCCCCATTCATGGCCGACCCCTCCAGGTCGATGCCGCAGGCCGCTACCTGCTCAGCACACGCAACAGCCCGCTCACCTATCAGGACCGCCTGGTTCGCGTGCTCGCAAACGGCTCACTCGATCCGGCATTCAACGCCACCTGCCAATACGTGAACGGCGTGGTGGGCACAGGCCCGGGCTTCTTTGGCACCTTCACCACCGCCCCATCCGGCAAAATCTACAGCGGCTCCTACTTCGATCGCGTCAACGGCGTCATCACCATGAAACTGGTCGCCTTCGAAGGTGACTACGTTCCTAACAGCACTGGAACACTTCAATTCGCCGCAGCAGGATTCTCGGATCGGAAGCAAACGGAAATCTCCGCATCGCCGTCACCCGCACCAACGGCACATCCGGCGCGGCTTCCGCAACACTGTCGCTGAATCACATCTCCACCAGCGGCGCGGACCTCGGCGGCTTCACCTCCACCGTAAACTTTGCCGCAGGTATCGGCGGCACACAATTCATCACCATCCCGATCACCGATGACGCATTGGTCGAAAACTCCGAAACCGCCACCCTTACCCTAACAGGCATCACCGGTGCCAGCGCAAGCTCCACCACATCCACCACCATCACCATCCTCGATGGCGATTCCCCACCGCAAATCCTCACACCACCACAAACCCTCTTCGTTCCTCCCGGCTCATCCTTCTCGCTCTCCGTCGGCGCCACCTCGGGAACACTACCCCTCTCCTATCAATGGTATCTCGGCACCAATCCCATCTCCGGCGCAACCTCCGCAACCTACACCGTCACCGCAGCCGATGTCGCCCTGCACCAAGGCAACTACAGCGTGGTCGTCACCAACAGCAACGGCTCAACCACCTCGTCCACGGCCACGGTCACCGTTAAAAATCCCGCCATTCTCACCTTCACCTCGGCTACAGCCTCCGCGATCGAAAATGACGGCACACTCACCCTCACCCTGCAACGCGGTGGCTCTGACGTCGGCGCGGTTTCGGTCGATGTCGCTCTAACCAATGGCACGGCGACCTCACCCAGCGACTTCACCTCTTCGACCACCACCGTTTCCTGGCCAAATGGCGACACCGCCAACAAAACCGTGAGCATCCCTCTCACCAACGATGCCATCGCCGAACCTGCGAAAAATTTCCAAGCACTACTTTCAAACTACTCGCTCGATGCCATCCCGGGCGGAGTCACTGCGGTGGAGATCACGCTGTTGGATGACGATGCCGGACCCACCATCACCCAGCCACTCGTCGCCCGACGCGCTGTCACGGGTTGGAATTCCTCGCTCAGCATCGGGGTGCAATCACAAACAACCGTCACCCATCAGTGGTTCAAGAACGGCGTGCTGATTCCCGGCGCCAACACGAACACCCTCAACTTCACACCCGTCTCACTCACAGACTATGGCATTTACTCGGTTGAAGCCACCACCCCGATGACGACAATGTTCCCAACCTCATCGAGTTCGTCTTCGGTCTCTCCCCCACAACCTTCAACCCAGCCCCCGCGACACCGTCGACCACCGCACTTGGTGCCTCGATCTCAGGCTCACTCGATCCCGCCAAAACCTATCGCATCGTCGAAATCGAAACCCCCAAGGACACCCAAGGCGTCACCATCAATCTCGCGGCCACCACTGACCTAACCTTCACCGACGGAGCCACCGCCACCGAGTTCGGCTCCCGCACCGACAACGGCACCACCGAAACCCGCCGCTACTACCTCACCCCCGCCACCAACGACACCCCCCAACTCTTCTGGCGCATCCAAGCCAACCGTTGAAAATCACCAATCATAATCAAATTCCCCCGTAGCGAAATTCGTAAGAATTTCGGCTGCAAAACCTCCTCCCCCCCTTCCGCCCCAATCGCGTGAGGCAAAGCCTTTTACGCGACCCCAAGCATCTTCCACCTTCCTAACAAAAATCACCTCGCCCCAGCCTGCTTCAACTTCGCCACCGCTTCATCCAACCGCTTCCGCGTCTCCACAAGCACCCCATCCAATTCCTTCAACTTCGCATCTCTCTCGGCCACCGCCGCCTCCCAAACCTTCATCTGCGCCTGCAACGCCTCCCCACTCGCCTTCATCGCCACCAACTCCTCCTCCTTCGCCGCCAACTCCACCGCACCCCGCTCCGCCGCCTCCTGCAACGATTCAATCGACTCTTTCAACACCCCTACATCCCGCTCCAACAAAACCACCCGCTTCCTCTCCTCCTCCTGCGCCTCCTGCGAATCTCGCAACTCAACCCTCGCCCGGTGCAACTCGCCATCCAGATTCCGCTCCCGCCCCCACTGGAACACCGCCAACCCAGCCAACCCCATACAACCGATCGCATTCAAAATCGGCAGCACCCGGGAAACTGAACCTGTTCGTCCACTTGCCATCTCTCAGGGCTCCGGATTGCGGGATTCAAAACTCACCTTCTCAACACCCGCCGAACGACAGGCATCCAACACCGCCAACACCTGCTTGTGCCGCGACTCCTCATCCGCGGAAATCAAAACCCGCGTCTCCTCATCCGGCTTCGCCGCCGTCAATCGCGCCGTGATCTCACCAGGTGTCACAATCTCCGCATCCCATGTGATCACCCCGTTCGCATCAATCGCAATCTGATAGGGCGGCGTCTTAGTATCCGGAACCCCCGTCGCCGCATCAGGCAACGCCAGCGGAACCCGATGCAACTGCGTCATGCTCAAACTCACCAACATGAACGCGGCCAACAGGAAAAACATGATGTCAATCAACGGAACCACCTCGATCCGCGCTTCATCACCCTCATCATCGGAGGATCGGCCACTCAGTTGGACAGGCATCGGATCGGTTGAAGTGGATGGTTGAAAAAAGTCCCGCAGATCACCGCTCCGACCTCTGGAACTGCTCGATGTCATGCCCATGCTCGCGCGCCGATTTCACCAACAATTCCATGTGATTGATCCAGCGCTCCAACGATCCGCGAAGCACGGAAACCCGCTTCCGGAAAAAATTATACGGCAACAGACAGAAAATCGCGATCCCGATCCCCGCCGCCGTCGCAATCAGCGCCTCCGCAATCCCTCCGGATACCTTGCTCGCCGCCAACTGCTCGTCACCCACGAAATTGAACGACCCCATGATCCCGACCACCGTCCCGAACAACCCTAACAACGGCGCAAGCGTGATCAACGTGCTGATCACCCACATCCTGGCCTCGGACTTCTCGATCAAATGCGTCGCATGCAACTGCATCGCCGCCAACATCGACGTGTTCGCATGTCGCATCCCCTCCTGCAAATTCTCCAGATAGGGCTCGTTCGTCCCACGGCTCATCTTCCAAGCCGTCGCGAAATCCCCAGTCCCCACCGCTTCCCGCGCCTTCTGCTGCATCCCCGGCTTCACTCTCGCACGGAATCGCAACCACCAGACCACCCGATCCAACAAAACACAGAGAGCCAGGAAAAACGTGGCGGCGATCGGCCACATCACCCAACCCCCTTCTACGAAAGTTTCAACAACGATGCTGGATAAGGGAATGGCGGAAATCACGGGATTCAGTTAGAAAGTGGATCGGAAAAAGAAAACTCAGCGCAGCTGGAAAATGATCGGTCGCTGCAACTTCATGACCGGTCCCGGCGGAAATTTCCAGCGCTTTACGGTCCGCACCGCTTCATCGTTCAACAACGGCCACTTCGATGGCGACTTCGCATACGCGGAAATCACCCGGCCACTCGTGTCGATCGTGAATTCCACCACCACCGTCCCCGTCTGCCCCTGCCTCCTCGCCGCCGCAGGATACGATGGCGAAGGCATCCGACCCGCCGCCAATCGCGATGCCGTCGACATCCCGCTTCCCCCAGGCTGCCCCCCAGCCGCAGGCTTGCCGGAACCACTCCCACCACGGCTTCCGCTCGTCGGCTTCGACGTCGTCGCCCCACCACGCGCCGCATTCGATGCCGAGGCCGAAGGACTTGGCTTCGTCGCAGGCTTCGGCTTCGGCGGCGGCGGCAAATCCGGAATCTCCGGCAACGCCGAAACCTCTGCCAACTCCGGCAACTCCGGCGGCGCTTCCGGAACTTCTAACATCTCCTCAACCTCCACCGGCTCGGCCGGCCCCGCACTCTCACCCTCCGTCATCTCCGCATCCTGCGGCGCGGGATCACCCAAACTCAAATCATACGGATCCAACGTCGCCTCCGTCTCCTCCTCAACCACCACCTCCGCCATTCGGTGAACCACCGGCAGCGCGATCCCAACCGTACCAACCCCTCCAACACTCAGCCAGGTGGCGAGCGTTCCGATGTTCAGCGCGTGGAGCAGGGAGTTCATTTGGATCAAAACATCCGGACCGGGACATCATGCCCCGACCCGCCTTTGCTGGCAACCGATGATTGTTTACTCAAAGTCTTCAGAATTGAGCTTCCAATCCGGCATAAACCATCCGGGGCGCATTCCCCCGCGGCCCTTCCGGAATGCGGCTGACGATTTCCTGTTCGTCAAAAATGTTATCAATCCCGGCAAGCAACTTGATGTTCTCGTTCAACTGATAGTGGGCGGAAAGATTGAAGACCAAAAGCGAATCGATCTTCCCATCACGCGCCGTCGGCGCTCCGGGCCGGACATCGCCGTTGTATCCCGTTCCCCACGAACTCGAACTGTAAACCGCATCCAAAAACACACCCCATTTCTCGGCCTCAAACCCAACCCCCGCCGCAAGCTTCCAATCCGGAATGTAGGGAATCTCATTCCCATCCTTGCCACCCGCATATATCTGATCACCACCACCCGCAAGCAACGGCGTCGTCCCCTTGAACTGCGCACTCGTCCAAGTCGCGGAAACATACAACGGAATCCCATACTCCAGATTTGCTGCCTCACCCGCATCATATTGAATGATCGACTCGATCCCCCAAACCTCCGCCTGACCCGCATTCGCCGCTGATCCCGGATTCAATCCCTGACCTGCATCGGTCGAAATCAACTGATCGAAATCCGTGAAAAATCCCGCAATCTCAACATTCAGATGATCCCGGCGATGGCGCCAGCCAAGCTCGTATCCCGTGCTCTCCTCATTGTCCGTCCCACCAAGATAGGCCTGCGGACTTGGCGTCGATGCTCCCTGATAGACCCCGCCGAAAATGGAATTCTGATCATCCAACGAATAGTTCGCACCCACCCCCGCCATGAAGAGATTCTCATCAACCGACTGCTTCGCACCACCCTCGGGCCTGAAGTCCATCTCAAGAAACTCATAACGAACACCAGGCGTCAGTGTTAGATCACCGATCTCAATCTTGTCCTCAACATAAACTGCGGTCGCGAAAGTCTCATTCACCCCGGTGCCCACGGTCGCGGTCCGGTTGACAAAATTGAAGTCACCCAGTCCGGTGCTCGTGTAAGTCGTCCGGTATTGACGCCCCTCTAACTGGTCATAGTGCAGACGCAACCCCACCGCCAAATCATGCGCGACCTGCCCGGTCTCAAACCGGAAGTTGGCTTGGTTCTGCCAACCATACGCCTCGTGATCACGCAGGTTCGCCGTCAATCGGATCGGACCACCCGCGCTCAACCCGTTCAAAGTGCTGACTCCGCCCGGCGTCAGGATCTGCTGATGAATCGCCGCCCCGTTCACCTGATCCAACTTGTCCCAGTTCCGGGAGAAGTTGTTACAATAGACCGCCGTCTCGAAACGGAACGCATCCGATGGCTCCAGAATCCACTTCAAATAAGTCCGCCAATGCTCGGATGTGAATTCGTCATACTTCGTCGCCGCATAACGCTCGTTCGGATCATCATTGAAATCCTGTTCTGATAGACCGGTATACGATTCATTCGCCTCATAGTCGGTGTACCCCACCTTGAACTCGATCCGCTGCTTCAGCGCCGTGTTCGGCTCAAAGGCCAACTTCAGCATCGGCTCGAACAAACTGAATCCAGTGTCCTCCCCGCTGTTGCGGATATCCCGGAACCCGTCACTCAAACCTCCATGCAGCTCCAGCAAATACCCGAACCGCCCCGCATCCGTATCCACCGTATCACCGTAATGCGTGTGACCGAACCACGTGTTGTAACTCCCCAACGTCACCTTCCCATAAAACTCCTGCTCCTCCGGAATCGGCGTCGAAAGGAAATTCACCACCCCTCCCGTCGTCTGCGGACCATACCGCACCTGCGAAGACCCCTTCAATACCTCAACCCCGGACATCCGCGCAACCCGCGGCGTGTAATACGCCGCCGGCGCCGAATACGGCGATGGAGCCGTTAAAATGCCATCTTCCATGATGGTCACCTTCTCGCTCCGCGTCCCGTCCGCACCTCGCAACGAAATGTTCGGAAAACTCCCGAATCCATCCTCCTCACGCACATAAACCCCCGGAACCTTGTTCAACACCGAGTTCACATTCCCCGTCCCACCCGCCTGCCGGATCTCCTCCATCGTCACATACGCCACAGACCCCGCCGAATTGAACGCCTCCTCCTTGCTCCCCACCACCGTCATCGGCGCCAATGACTGAAACGCATCCTGCGCCCCAACCTCTGAAACAAATACCACCCCCACCACCATACTGGTAAAGGTCCAAACGATCGCACTGCGTGACTTCATAGGAGAAATTGTTGTTATTGAGACTCAGTCTCAACGAGGCAATCCAAACCCCACCACCGACCCAGGTCAACCGGAAAATCCCGAAAATGCGGATTCTCCCGAAAATCCCTCCCTCACTTCACCCAATCCCGCCACCGCCCACCATCCACCTCAGCCAGCGCCTGAGCCACCAACCCCGCCGTAAACGCCGCACCCTCCGGCGTCGTATGCGTGTGATCCTCCTTCAGGAAAAACACCGCACGCACCTTCTCCTCCCCCATCCGCTCGTAAGCCGTCGCCGTGATCCCGTTCAGATCGATGAACGGAACCCCCTCAGCCTCCGCAACCTGCTTCGCCCACAACCCATAAGTCTCCGACGCCCTCACCACCTTGCCCTCTTCCCAAATGTTCCGCGCCACCAGCGAACACACGATCGGGTGCGCCCCGGCCGCCTTCGCTTCCCTAACATATCTTCTGATATACCACCCGTAGCTCCGCACCGTCTCATGGCTCCCGCTCTCCACCACCACCACATCCGACGCCTCATCCCCAACCCCCTTGATCGACGCCCGCGCCCGGTCACGATCCATCGGCCCGCCCTCGTTGTGGCCTAACTGGATGATCACAACATCCCCCGCCCTCAGCTCCGTCCGCACCTTCTCCCACAGACCTTCCCGTAAATACGAACGGCTGCTCCGCCCTCCCAACGCGCGATTCATCACCTCCGCCTTCGCCGGATCAACCAAACCCTTGAACGGATCACCCCACCCGGCCAACCGCGCCGTGTTGTTCCTAACAGTCGAATCCCCCACCAGAAAAACCACCGGCTTCTCCCGCCCCTTCACCTCCGGAAACACAAACCCCGGCCCATCCGTCCGGAACGGCAACGCCGGAAGACCCGCCGCACTATACAAATTCGCACCCGCAGGATGATCCGCCCACGCATACCGCGCCTTCACCGGCTCCTTCACCTCCGACGAAAAAACCACCACCGTGTCTCCTTCGATCCGCGCCTCCGCATGCCGGAACCGCCCATCCTTCCCGCAAACCGCAAAACCCTTCAACGCACCACCCCGGCTCATCAACCCTCCCCCGACATTCCGGAACCTCAATCGCATCCGCTCACCCTCCAGCTCCAACCCGTCCCACATCGGCCCCGATCCCACCACCGGCTTCTGATAGGTCCGCTCCAGCGCCGAAAGCGCCAACCGCAACCCCACATCCTGCTTGTTCCGCGGATGAACATCCTTCTCTTCTCCCACATCAACCGCCGAAACAATCCCCGTATCCGGCAAATTCAAAACAGCACACTGCGACTCACGGAACGATGCCAATCGGCTCTCCGCAGGCTCAAGCTTCGGCGCATTGAAACCCGCCAACAACACCGCATGAAACGCGAACCGATCCTGCCCCCACCTCGCCCGCCAATCCTTCACCAGCGCCTGCTGCAATCCCGCATACATCGCCGTGTTCCCCGTGTTGGATTCACCCTGATACCAAACCGCACCCCTCACCCCATACGGCAAAACCGGCGCGATCATCCCGTTGAAAAGAACCGAAGGATGATGCTGATCCTGCACCGGATCCGGATGCTTCGGCGCACGCCCCGCCGCACGTCCACGCTCCTTGAACGCCTCGCTCCACTTCGCATGAGCCGCCTCATACGCCGCCAACGCATCCGGCTTCGCCGAAAACTCCTCGCGCTTTTTCTGATAGACATCCCACAGCGGACGCAACGCCTCATCACCCTCCACCGCCTCCCGGCTCATCCACGCCTCACACGTGCTCGCTCCGTAGGAACAGTTGATGATCCCCACCGCCACCTTCATTTCCTGCGACAACTTCCTCGCGAAAAAATACCCCACCGCCGAAAAATCCCCCGCACTCTTAGGCGAACACACCGCCCACTCCCCCGCCACCGAATCCTGCGGCTCATCCCTCATCGTCCACTCCGCCGAAAACTGCCGGATCTGCGGATGATTCGCCGCCGCGATCTCCTCCTCCGCGTCCCTAACCCCCGCATACGAACGCTTCTCCGTCGATGCCATCGTGAAATCCATGTTGGATTGCCCGGAACACAACCACACCTCTCCCACCATCACATCCTTCAGCTCCACCACGTTCATTCCCTCGATCCTCATCACATGCGGCCCGCCACCCCGCATTGCCGGCAACCTCACCATCCATCGCCCGTCCGCACCCGCCGTCGCCGATCCCTCAACCCCAGCCACCGAAACCCGCACCCGCTCCCCAACATCCGCCACACCCCACACCGGAACCGCCTGATCCCGCTGCAACACCAGATGATCCTGAAACAACGAGCCAACCCTCACCTCCGCCATCACCGGCATGGCTGTTAGAAAAAGAGTCGCCGCTGGGAAAAATCGAAACATGAATCAGCTTCCTCGAATCTCTCGAAATCGTCACCTCACCCATGCGGGTAAGCTCACCGCTTCACCGCGGCGAAATGGCTCCGGCTGAACGCGATCTTCTGATCCCGCCCCGCCCCCGGATGCTCCCGATGATACCGATCCACCGGCTCCAGCCGCCGCAACAATCCCACCCCGTTCGCCATCTGGATCGCCAAACCCGGCCGCGCGTTCACCTCGATCATCAACGGCCCGATCGTCTCATCAATCATCAAATCCACCCCGAGATATCCCAACCCCGTCATCTCCTGGCAAATCACCGCAATATCCAGAATCTTGTCCCAATCCGGAATCTGAATCCCTAACAACGGAATGCCCAGATCCGGATGGATCGTCACCGGATGCCCGTGATGCACAGCCCGAACCGTTAGACCCGTCGCAATGTCGATCCCGATCCCCAGCGCTCCCTGATGCAAATTCGCCCGCCCGTCGGACTCCCGAGTCGCCGCACGCAACATCGCCATCACCGGATAGCCGTGCAACATCACGATCCGGATGTCCGGCGCACCCTGAAAACTCAAATCCGTCAAAACCTTCGCCGGACGCACCCGATACTCCACCAACGCACAATCCCGCTTCCCGCCAAGACTGAACAACCCCGCCAGAATGTTGGAAACATGATGCCGCAGCTCGTCTCCGCTCAACTTCGCACCGCTCGGCTTCACATAATCCTTCCCGTCCCGCCCATCGATCACCAACACACCCTTCCCCCCGGACCCTCGCGCCGGCTTCACCACAAAAGCCGGACGATCCGCCAGCCTCTTCTCGATCAACGCCGTGTCATGCGGCGACTGGATCACCGCATACGTCTCCGGAACCGACAACCCTTCCGCCTCCGCCAAAGACTTCGTCCGCAGCTTATTGTCCACCAGATCATACAACCGCCGCGGATTGTTTGGCAGCAGGAACCTCGCGTTCCGCATGTTGATCCCCACCACACCCAACTCCCGCAACTCCGAAGGCATCCTCATCCACCGGTGCCACCAGCGGCTCGGGCGTTCCTTCGTTGTCGGCTCGGCGGACTCACTCATGCAACGATCTCAAGCCTCGGAAAAACTCTTGAACCGGATCAACTCGGACAACCGGTAACCCGTATACCGCCCGATCAGCAAAATCCCCGCCAGCAACACCAGCAACAGCTCCGGAAAATAAAACGCCCAATACTGCACCTGCCCGATACTCATGAAAAAAAACGCCAACACCGCTACGAACACCGACCCTGCCACCTGCGTGAGCGCACTCCGCTTGCCCTCCTCCTCCCAAATCAACGACATCCGCTCGATCGTCCACGCAAGAATGATCATCGGAAACAACGTGATCTCCACACTCGATCCAAAGCCCATCCGATGGCTCAACACGCTCATCAGCATCATCAGCAACGTCACGATCACCACACACGCCGCCACCCGCGGCACCACCAACAGATTCAACCGCGAAAGCAGGAACCGGAACCACAACCCGGAGGCGATGATCACCGTGAACATGATCAATCCCGTCTCCAAGGGAATCTCCAGCAGCGCCAACGCAAGCAACACCGGCATGAACGTCCCCAACGTCGAAATCCCCACGATGTTGCGCAGCAACACCACCACAAACGCACCTAACGGAATCAACACAATGTAACGGAAAACATCCCGCTGGTCCGCCGGCAGACTCAGTATCGTCGAAACGAACACCGAACGGTCGCTCAAATCCGTCAGCTTGTTCAGCGGGATCTGCTCCCGCGAAACCGTGAACGTCACCCGCGAATTCTCACCCCCCGTCACATCCAGCAACGGCCCGCCTCCACGATGCCACACGAAGATCGGCAGATTCTCTAACACCATCTCCGGCTGCTGCGGATCACGCACCTTCCAATACGCACCATCATAATACTCCACCAACGGAATCGGCGCTTGCGAACCCTCCTTCGTCGTCAGCTTCACCCCATACGCGATCCGTGCGGGAACTCCCGCCATCCCTAACAAATCTATCCCCATCGCGATCACCGTCCGCTCCTTGAACTCCTTCTCGTAATGCCGCCGCACCAACACCACCTCCTGCGAAGCGCTCTCAGACTGCAACTGCCGGAAAAAATCCACGAACAACGCCTCGGGATCGGACGACAATCCCTTGCTCTGCGCCACCACACGCCCCGCCGCATCCGCAACCTCCGCCGGCAAACCCGGAATCTCCGCCACCGGCGGCGCAACCTCGGACGGCAACGGCTCCGCTCCACTGCTCGCATTCGGCGGCACCAACACCCCGTAATACAACGACTGCAACTTCTCCCGCGAATCCGCCGTCCATACCGCCGTATATTCGGATCCCGCAGGCTCCGTGAAATAGCTGTAACCCAACGATCCCGAGTCCAACCGCGCGCTCTTGTTGATCGCGTTCGCCGGCAAAGACAACCGCGCCTTCACCTTTCCACCGGTCGCAAAAAACGAAACCTTCGCCTCCACCAGCCACTCATACAACCGGTCCGCCTTCCAAAACGGCATCCCGATCGTTCGCACCTTGTAAAACGACAATCCGGCACCCACCGCAATCAGCACGAAAACCGCAAACAGGAGCTTGACCCGTGAACTCATGATATTTGTGAAATCCGGAATCCTCCCCCTCAGCGAAACACCTTCTTGTCCGCAAGATAGGTCCTGCCCGGATCAACCCAACCCAGCTCCTTGATCGTCGTCCGCCCGATCAAAACCGGACTCAACATGTTCCCACGGTTGTTCAACGTAAACTCCCCGCGCAACTTCCGCTCCCCAATCTGAAAGGAAAGCCTCACCACCTCACGCGCCACCGACTCGCCACCCGGCTCCTTGATCTTCGCAACCCGCACCAACGGCGCTTCAATCCGTGTCCGCTCCGGCTTCTTCTTCCCCGGATCCGTCACAATAAATCGCACCCACTTCTTCCCGTCCCTCTCGAACAACTCCTTCTCCTCCGCATGGATCGAACTCGTCAGCGCCCCCGTATCCAGCTTCGCCTGCAACTTCTCCTTCACCCCGTTGATCAAAATAGACTCGCGCCACCCGAAAATCTGAACCCGCTCCTCACCCACCGGCAACGCCACCGCGGCCTTCTCGGCATCCGCTTCCTCCATCGCCGCCTCATCATCCGGATCCACCGGCTCAGCCTTCTTCTCCTCATCCTTCGCAACCTCTTCCTCCGGCTTCTTCTCCTCGGACGGCGGCGTTTCCTGCACCGGCGTCGCCTCAGCATTCTCCGCTTTCTCCGCCGGAGCCCCGGCCTCCTCTCCGATCGCCATAGGACAAACAATTCCTAACAAACCGATCACCAGCGCCAAAAAGACACTGACACCAGCGGAACGATGGATTTCTTGAGGGCTCACGCGGCGCGACTATCACCACCCGAAAACCCGTCTGGCAACGGAAATCCATGCACACCCGGCCAATTCCCCCACCCAATTCCCAAAATCCCCCCTCCTCCCCATTTTCCTCATCGGCAGATTGCCGATTGCACTGCCCGAATGAAATGCCAAGCTGCGGCGACAAATTCATGACTACCGAAAACTTGCAGGAACAGATCGCGGAAACCAGCTCATGGATTCCCGCAGTGAAAGAGGAAATGGCCCGCGTCCTCGTCGGACAGGAATCCCTCGTCGACCGCCTCCTCATCGGCCTCCTCTGCAATGGCCACATCCTCCTCGAAGGCGTCCCCGGCCTCGCCAAAACTCTCGCCGTCAAATCCCTCTCCGGCTCACTCCACGCCTCCTTCGCCCGCTTCCAATTCACCCCGGACCTCCTCCCAGCCGACCTCGTCGGCACCATGGTCTACCACCCCCAGGAAGCACGCTTCGAACCCAAACTCGGCCCCATCTTCAACAACCTCATCCTCGCCGACGAAATCAACCGCGCCCCAGCCAAAGTCCAGTCCGCCCTCCTCGAAGCCATGCAGGAACGCCAAGTCACCCTCGGCGACCGCTCCTACCCCCTCCCCCAACCCTTCCTCGTCCTCGCCACCCAAAACCCCATCGA
>SYAP01000121.1 GCA_005787565.1 Verrucomicrobiaceae bacterium
ACAGTTCCCACCCCGCCCGCACCCGCCCCACCGCAAGAGCGGCCCGTCATCAAGGCCATCCCCCTCAACGACGTCGAAGGCGAAGGCGACACCCCCATCAAGCCCGCCGCCCCACAAGTCGCCGCCTCCGGCAAACCCACCGGCGACGATGCCGTCCGCCTCCAAATCTTCCTCGACGAATCCATGTTCGGCCCCGGCATCATCGACGGAAAACCCGGCCGCTTCACCGAACTCGCCGTCCGCTCATGGAACGAAGTCAATGGCCACCCCGTCGAAGACTGGTCCGCCGTCAACCTCGCCGCCAAACGCGCCGTCCCTAACCCCGTCGCCGTCGCCGTCGTCCCGGAATCCGCTACCGCTTGGGTCGATTCCTCACTCCCCTTCAAACGCAGCGAACAAGCCAAACGCAAACGCATGTCCTACCGTTCCCTCGGCGAATTCATGTCGGAGCGCTACCACTGCGATGTCCCCTACCTCATCACCCTCAACGGCGCCTCCAAAATCCACAACCTCAAGCCCCGCGACAGCATCATCGTCCCCAACGTCAAACCCTTCGAAATCGAACACCTGACCGAAACCAAATTCGAAGCCGACGAAAAACTCAGCGCACGCCACGTCGTCGTCGACACCCGCATCAATCAGGTCCGCATCTTCGAAGCCACCCCGGCCGCACTCATCGTCGAAGATCCCGATGCCCCGGCCCCCGTCCGCAGCAACCGCGGCCTCATCGCCTCATTCCCCATCACCCCGGGCAAACCCCAGTTCATCAAACTCGGCACCTGGGAACTACGCAACATGGTCACCATGCCATGGTGGCGCTACGACCAACAGCTCCTCGACACCGGAAAACGCTCCGCAACCGCCCTCAACATCCCCGCCGGACCTAACAGCCCCGTCGGCGTCATCTGGAACGGCACCAGCCGCTCCGGCATCGGCCTCCACGGAACCTCCGATCCCGAAACCATCGGCCGCGCCCGCTCCGCAGGCTGCATCCGCCTCGCCAACTGGGACGCCATCCGCCTCCCCCTCCTCATCCGCCCCGGCGCAACCGTCGAAATTCGATAAGCCCCCAAATCCGGCACCCACCCTCACGCACCGCCCACACGTCCACTGTATATAAGAAATCTCCTTTTACCAAAAAAATCTTGACTTTCCCCGCTCCCTCCCCACAATCCCACCCATGGCGCGAGCACGTTGGATTGTTCCCTGGGCGGACTCGGAATCGAAACCCGCCATCTATCATTGCATCTCTCGTGTCGTCGATCGCCGCTTCGCTTTCAGATCCGAGGACAAAGAGAAATTCCGCATGTTCATGCGAATGATGGAAAACTTCTCCGGATGTCGGGTCCTCGCCTACTGCATCATGTGCAATCACATCCACTTGCTTCTCGAAATCCCCCCTCGCCCCAAAGACGGCATCTCGGACGAACTCCTCCTGAAACGCCTCCGCGCCCTCTATTCCAAGCCCTTCGTCGCGGAGGTCGCCAAGGAACTTACGGAAGCCCGTGCAATCGTCGCACAGGGATTGGCGAAAAACGGAGAAGCATACGTGCAGGCAATCCACGAAAGATTCACCTACCGGATGCATGATCTATCAGAATTCATGAAAACGCTCCTCCAGCGCTTCACCCATTGGCACAACCGGGAACACGAACGCACCGGCAACCTGTGGGAGGACAAATTCAAAAGCGTCGTCGTCGAGGATGGCGTTGCATCGCGAACCATCGCCGCCTACATCGACCTCAATCCTGTTAGGGCCGGCATAGTGAAAGATCCGGCCGAATACCGCTGGAGCAGTTACGGCGAAGCCATGGGAGCGGTCGGCAAAAGCACGGGCACCAAAGCAAGAGCCGGCCTCGTCAGGGCAATCATGGCGGACAAGGAATCGGAACCCGATGCACGGCATTGGCCAGGAAAAGTCTCCAAAAGCTATCGCATGCTCCTCTTGCAAGAGGGTCAGGAGAAATCGGGTGAAATCATCAACCCCGAAGGCCTAACAAGGAAAAGAACTCTGAAAAAAGGCATGGATCCCGCCCTCGCAAAAGCGGAGTTGGAACAACTGGAAATCGCTCGTGATGTAGCGATCTCAAAAATCCTCCGCTACCGCATCAGACATTTCACCGATGGCGCGGTGATTGGCAGCCGTGAATTCGTAAATCACTTCTTTGATGCCGCGAGAGAGCGATTCAGCCAAAAGCGAAAAGACGGCGCCCGCAAAATGCGGGGAATCGCAACTGCCGCAGCCAATGCATTGTGGACTATTAGAGACCTCCGCAAAGATATCCAGTTGCCTGGTGACAGCACCCTCGAGATTGATTCCTAAACAAAAAAACCAAGACCCTATCAATCAAGCTAGGATCTTCCGGATCACCTTCATCGGCTCTACTCCTGTTAGGCGCTGGTCCAGCCCCTGATACCGGAACGTGAAACGCTCGTGATCCACTCCGAGACAATGCAGAATCGTCGCATTGATCTCATTGATGTGCACCGCATCCGCCACCGGATTGTAGGAAAAATCATCCGTCTCACCCAAACTCACACCACCCTTGATCCCGCCACCGGCCATCCACATGCAGAAGTTCCGCGGATGATGATCCCGACCATACGTCTCCTTCGTTAGAGTCCCCTGCGAGTAAACCGTCCGCCCGAACTCACCACCCCAGATCACCAGCGTGTCATCCAACATGCCCCGCTGCTTCAAATCCATCACCAGCGCAGCACAAGCCTGATCCGTATCCCGGCACTGATTGCTCAGCTCGCCCGGAAGATTCCCGTGTGAGTCCCATCCGCGGTGCATGATCTGCACGAATCGAACACCACGCTCCACCAACCGCCGCGCCAACAACGCGCTCGACGCGAAAGATCCCTCACGCTTCACATCATCCCCATACAACGCCAACGACGCCGGAGACTCTTTGGTTAGATCCGCCAGCTCAGGCACGCTCGACTGCATCCGGTAAGCCATCTCATACTGCGAAATCCGCGTCTGAATGTCCGGATCACCAAATCTCGCAAAACCTCGCGCGTTAAGCTTCCCAAGAGCGTCTAACATCGCCCTCCGATCCATCGCATCCACCCCCGGCGGATTCTCCAAATACAACACCGGATCACTCCCCGACCGCAACACCACACCACTGTGCTTGCCCGGAAGAAATCCCGGCCCCCACATCCGGCTGAACAACGCCTGCGCGTTCGACCCGTTGGGAAACGTCGGCATCAACGCCACAAACGCCGGCAAATCACTCGTCTCCGCCCCCAGACCATACGAAATCCACGATCCCATGCTCGGCTTCCCCGGCACCTCGGAACCCGTCATCGCAAACGTGCACGCCGGATCATGGTTGATCGCATTCGTATGCACCGTCTTCACCAACGCGATGTCATCCACGATCTTCGCCGTATGCGGCAAAAGCTCGCTCACCCACCGCCCGCACTGCCCGTGTTGCGCGAATGCGAACTTCGATGGCGCAACCGGAAACCTCCCCTGCCCGCTCGTCATCGTCGTGATCCGCTCTCCCAGGAAATCCTTCGGCAAATCCTTGTCGAACTGATCCTTCAGGTTCGGCTTGTAATCCCACAAATCCAACTGCGATGGCCCGCCATTCATGTGCAGATAGATCACCGCCTTCGCCTTCCCAGGAAAATGCGGCATCCTCGGCAACGCCGGATGAACCGCGGACGCCGCCGCCCGCGCCACATCCGCCCCGAACATCGAAGCCATCGCCAGTCCGCCCAACCGCAACCCGGTCTGTCCGAAAAACTGCCGCCGCGTCTGTAAAATCTGATTTTCGAAAAGTGGATTCATGAAGGGTTGATCAGTTGCGGACGACAGCCTCGTCCAGGTTGAGAATGAGATTGGCCACCAAGGTCCATGCCGCCAGCTCCCGCTCGGACAGCCCGGCCGCAGGCGGAGTTTCGCCGAACGTCACCGCCTTCTTCGCCTCTTCGGGCATCGCCTCATACTTGCGCATCTGCCGCTGATAGAGCCCCAGCACCACCGCGACCTCCTCCTCCGCAGGCACCCTCGCCAAAACCGTCCGGTAACCAAACACGATCCGCGCCGCAGCCTCCGTGGACGACATCATCATCCGCTGCGCCAAGCCCCTCGCGGCCTCGTAATGCTGGATGTCGTTCATCAACTGCAACGCCTGCAACGGCGTGTTGCTCCGCTCCCTCTGGATACACGACTGCTCACGGTTCGGCGCATCGAAATTCGTCATCATCGGATGCGGCGCCGTCCGCTTGAAAAACGTGTAAAGCGTCCGGCGATACAAACCATCACCCTCGGACTGCTTGTAAAACCGAGTGTTCGACCCGCCAAATCCAACCGGCTCCCAGATGTTCGGCGGCTGATAGGGATTCACCCCCTTGCCTCCCATCTCCATCCGCAACAACCCGCCCGCAAACAACGCCTGATCCCGCAACTGCTCCGCCGCCAACCGGAACCTCGGACCCCGCGCCAAATGCACATTCCCCGGATCTCCCTCCCACATCTCCGCAGACGCCTCGCTCTGCTGCCGGAACGTCGCGCTCGTCAGCATCATCCGCATCAGCTTCTTCACATCCCACCCGTTCTCCTGAAACCAGATCGCCAGCCAATCTAACAACTCAGGATGCGTCGGCAAAGTCCCCTGCGTCCCGAAATCATGACTGCTCGCCACCAACCCTGTGCCGAACACCTGCTGCCAGAAACGGTTCACCGCCACCCGCGCCGTCAATGGATTCTCCCGCGCCACCAACCACTTCGCCAAATCCAACCGCGTCGCCCGCTCACCCGATTTCATCAACGGTGGCAGCACTGCAAACGTATTCGGCTCCACCTTCTCGCCCGGCTTGTTATACTCGCCCCGAATCATCACGAAACTCTCGCGCGGCTGCGGCAAATCCCTGAAAATGAACGTCGATGGCACCATCCCGTCGTAATCCGCACGCTCCTTCACCACCGCCGCCAACTCCGCACGCGGCACTTCGAAATGCCCGCGCGTCACCGTGCAAACCTGCTGCACGTAGAAATCCCGCAACCGCTTCAACTCCTCCGCGCTCCTCGGCTTGTCCGGCCCCTCTTTCAGCCACCCATTGAGATCCCCCGGCGCACCCGGAGTATCCTTGCCAGCCTGCGCCGCTCGCCACGCCACAAACGATTGCTGCGGATCTCCCGCCGGATCCACCCGGCCCGTCACCCCCATCTTGTCGAAATAAACCGTGCCCCCATGCACCGTGAACGCAAACCCGACAACTTTCATCCCCGGAACCAATCCCATGCTCGCCCCCGGAACCTCCAGCTTCACCCACTGCCCCGCAGCCGGCAATCCTCCCGCCACAAATCTCTCCGTCGTCCCCTTCGCCCCGAAATCAATCACATCCGCACCCCACAACGCCCGATGCTTCCAGTTATCCGTGTGAAACTGGATCATCACCTCCTCCGCCGGATCCGCCGGATCAACATAAACATGCACGAAAAACACCGGATCCTGCGGCACCTCTAACGGCTGCGCCCCAGCCTGATAGTAATCCTGCGCCATCCCCGGCCCACCTCGCTTCAAAGACTTCGCCCCGCTCAAAACCGGCGCATCCACAAACGTCGTCGGATGCCCCGATGCCGCAACCTGCGCACCCTCCGGAAACGCATCGTCAAACCAAACCTGCTCCGTCGTCGTCACCGCAGGCCTCGGCTCTACCTCCGCCGGATCCTGATAGACCACCGTCGCCAGCTTCTCCTCCATCACCTTCGCCACCGCAGCCTCCCGCGCGGCGAACTCCGCCATCTTCGCATCATACCCCTCCGGCTTCACCTTCACCACCGGCTCGGTCAGCAACGCGTTCCCGTCCATCGCAGGATCCGCATTCGAGTGGAAAAACGCGTAAAACGAATAGAAATCCCTCGCCGAGATTGGATCATACTTGTGATCGTGACACACCGCGCATCCCGCTGTTAGACCGAGCCACGCCTGCGCCGTCGTGCTCGCACGATCCACCGCATAACGGAACACGAACTCCTCCGCGATGCTCCCACCCTCGCTCGTCGTCACGTTGCAACGGTTGAACCCCGTCGCCACCAACTGGTCCTGCGTCGGCTCCGGCAAAAGATCCCCTGCAATCTGTTCGATCGTGAACTGGTCATACGCCAGATTCCGGTTGAATGCCCCCACCACCCAGTCGCGATACGCCCACGTCTGCCGCTCGTTGTCCAAATGCAAACCATGCGTGTCCGCATATCGCGCCACATCCAGCCAATGTCTCGCCATCTCCTCGCCATACTGCGGCGTCGCCAGAAAACGATCCACCATCCGCTCATACGCGTCAGGAGCCGCATCTGCTAGAAACGCATCCACCTCCTCGATCGTCGGAGGCAACCCGCGCAACGCGAAACTCACCCGCCGGATCAACGTCGGCCGGTCCGCCTCCGCGGAAAGCCGCATCCCAAGCTTCTCCAACGGCGCTGCCACAAAACGGTCGATCTCGCTCCCCGAACCCACCGGAACCTCCGGCTTCACCGGCGTCTCGAATGACCAGTGCTTCTCATACTTCGCCCCCTCCTCGATCCACCGCCGGATCAGATCCTTCTCCGCATCCGTTAAAACCTTGTGAGACTTCGGCGGAGGCATGATCTCATCCTCATCATCGGACATGATGTGATACCAAATCAAACTGTCATCCGGCTTCCCCGGAACAATCGCCGCAGTCCCATGCTTGTCCGCCTTGTAAGCCGCCTCAGGCTCATCCAACCGCAAATCCGCCTCCCGCGTCTCCGGATCAAACCCGTGGCACGCGAAACACTTCTCCGATAAAATCGGCCGGATGTCCCGGTTGTATTCCACCCCCTGCCCGCAAACAGGCAACGCCAAAAACCAAAATACAAAAGAACCGTACAAACGCATCCAGCGTCATACGCCATACCCTGTTCCCCTCTGTCAGTCAAAATTTCCCCACCACCCGCCATCCCAACCCGCTCCATCGCAAGTTCCACCCACTTCCCGGCGTTCCCTCCGGATCATGAATCCCACCCGCAGCGCCGCCGCCTGGATCCTGCACTTCTCACTTGCCCTCGCCACACTCGCCGCCGGATTCACCGAACCCCACGACTCCGAACCCAACCCCGGAAATGGCCCGCTGCCCGCAACCGAAGCCGCGAAATCCTTCACCCACCCACCCGGCTTCAACATCACACTCGTCGCCGCCGAACCGGACGTCAAAAACCCCATCGCCATGTCATGGGACACCCGCGGCAGACTCTGGATCGTCGAGAATTTCACCTACGCCGAACGCCCGCTCAAGCTCGACCCCACCCTGCGCGACCGCGTCCTCGTCTTTGAAAAATCCGGAGAAAATGGCGAAAAACCCTTTGGAAAACGCACCGTCTTCACCGACACCCTCCAATGCGCCACCAGCATCGAGATCGGCCACGGCGGCGTCTGGCTCATGTGCCCTCCACAACTCCTCTTCATCCCCGATCGCGATGGCGATCTAACACCTGACGCGGAACCCGTCGTCATCCTCGACGGCTTCACCGTCCCTCCCGAGAACCACCACAACTTCGCCAACGGCCTCCGCTTCGGCCCCGATGGCTGGCTCTACGGCCGCTGCGGCGCATCCGCCCCCGGCGAAATCGGCACACCCGGCACCCCACCCGCACAACGCATCCCGCTCCGCGGCACCATCTGGCGACACCACCCCCAACTCAACATCACCGAAGTCCTCAACAGCGGCACCACCAACCCATGGGGACACGATTGGAACGAACACGGCGAACTCTTCTTCATCAATACCGTCAACGGCCACCTCTGGCACGGCATCACCGGCGCACACTTCGTCCGCCCCCACACCATCGACCCCAACCCCCACGTCTATCACCTCATCGACCACCATGCCGACCACTGGCACTTCGACACCGCACGCAGTTGGTCGGACTCCCGCGATGGCGCTGCCAACCACCTCGGCGGCGGCCACGCCCACGTCGGAATGATGATCTATCAGGCGGACAACTGGCCCGCCGAATTCCGCGGAAACCTCTTCACCTGGAACTTCCACGGCCGCCGCACCAACCGCGAAATCCTCGAACGCCACGGCTCCGGTTACATCGCCCGCCACGCACCCGACCTCTTTCTATCAGCCGACCCGTGGTTCCGCGGCATGGAACTCTCCACCGGACCCGATGGCTCCGTGATCGCACTCGACTGGAGCGACACCGGCGAATGTCACGACCACACCGGCGTCCACCGCAATTCCGGCCGCATCTTCAGAATCACCCACGGAATCCCATCACCTAACAAAAAAATCGACCTCGAAAAACTCCCCACCGCCGACATCGTCAAACTCCTCACCCACCCAAACAACTGGTGGGCGCGCCAGGCCCAGCTCGCCCTCACCTCACGCAAAGACGCCAAGCCCGCCCTTCTCGAACTCTTGGAGAAAAACCCGAACCCCGTCCACCAGCTCCGCGCTCTATGGTCACTCCACTCCTCCGGCTCCGCCGATACCGGGACCCTCATCCGCCTGTTAGACCAGCCCGACGAACACCTCCGCACCTGGGCCATCCGCCTCCTCACCGACAAATGGCCGCTCGATACCCTCATGAGCCAGCGCCCGCCTAACAGATCCGAAGCCGAGATCCCGGACTCCCTCATCGCCTCCTTCACCCGCCTCGCCGCCACCGATCCCTCCGCCCTCGTCCGCCTCACCCTCGCCTCCACCCTCCAGCGCCTCCCCCACCAACACCGCGCCCAACTCGCCCTCCCCCTCGTATCCCGCTCCGAAGACGCCGCCGACCACAACCTCCCCGCCATGATCTGGTACGGCCTCATCCCCCTCGGCCACCAAGACCCCACCGCGCTCGCAAAAATCGCCGCCACCTGCGAACTCCCGCTCACCCGCCAACTCATCGCACGCCGCCTCGGTGAAAACATCGAAGCAAACCCCGCGCCCATTGCCGCTCTGTTAGAAACCGCTTCGCAAAAACCCGAGATCTATCAGAAGGACATCCTCACCGGCATCACCAAAGGCCTCAAAGGCCGGCGCAAAGCCCCAAAACCCGCCAACTGGGACACCCACTCACCCACCCTCTCCCAAGGCACCAACGCCGACCTCACCCGCCACCTCGCCCTCCTCTTCGGCGACGGCCTCGCACTCGACGAAGTCAAACGCATCGCCCTCGATCCCAATGCCGAACTCACCGCCCGCAAAGCCGCCATCAACTCGCTCATCGACGCCCGCCCCCCAGACCTCCGCCAAATCTGCGAGTCCCTCCTCCGCACACGCTTCCTCAACGCCACCGCCGTCCGCGGCCTCGCCCTCTTCGACGACCCCGCCATCGGCCAAAACCTCGCCGCCAGCTACCCCTCCTTCCACCCCTCCGAACGCGGCGCACTCATCGACGTCCTCGCCTCACGCCCCTCCTTCGCCACCGCCCTACTCGAAAAAATCGCTGCCGGCCAAATCTCCAAATCAGACATCACCCCCTTCCACGCCCGCCAGATCCGCAGCTTCGAAGACGAAACCATCACCCGCCAACTCGCCGAAACCTGGGGCACCATCCGCGATGGCGACACCGAGAAAAAACAAACCATCGCCACCCTCCGCTCCCAACTCACCCCTCAACGCCTCACCTCCGCCGATCCCCGCCAAGGCCGCCAAATCTTCAACTCCCTCTGCGCCGCCTGCCACACCCTCTACGGCTCCGGCGGAAACCTCGGCCCCGACCTAACAGGCTCCGGCCGCCATGACCTCGACTACCTCCTCCAAAACACCATCGACCCCGCCGCCGTCGTCACCGCGGACTTCACCCTCACCATCATCAAGCTCGCCGACGGCCGCACTCTCAACGGCTTCATCACCACCAAAACCGACCGCGCCATCACCCTCAGAACCCTGTCGGAAACCCTCACCCTCCCCCGCGACCAAATCACCTCCCTCGAATCCTCCACCCAATCCCTCATGCCAGAAGGCCTCTTGGAATCCCTCACCCCATCCCAAACCGCCGACCTCATCGCCTACCTCACGACCCAATCCCAAGTCCCCCTCCCCGAACCCGCGGAATGATCCGCCTTTCCCATCTCCCATCTCACCTAACAAAAAACGGACCCGGCACCATCAGGCACCAGATCCGTCAAAAAAAACCTCGTTGAGTCAAATCAAGCCAACGCCAGCAGCTTCGACTTCAGCTGGTCCTTGGTCACATTCGCGCCGACGATTTGATCCTTCACTTCGCCGTTCTTGAAAAACAGAAGCAGCGGAATCGAACGCACGCCATACTTCACAGCGAGCTCGCGCGCTTCGTCGACGTTGACCTTGCCGACCTTGGCTTGCGCGCCAACTTCGTCGGAAACCTGGTCGAGGACCGGGCCGATCATTTTGCAGGGTCCGCACC
>SYAP01000122.1 GCA_005787565.1 Verrucomicrobiaceae bacterium
CGACCGGCGGGATTGGCGACAAGGTTTCGTTGATTCTGGCTCCCTTGGTTGCGGCGGCGGGTTGTTGGGTGCCGATGGTTTCCGGAAGGGGGCTTGGGATCACGGGTGGGACGCTGGACAAGTTGGAGTCGATTCCCGGGTTCAACGTCCGTCTCACATTGGATGAGGCGGCGGCGCAGTTGAAGGCGCTGGGTGTGGTGATGATGGGGCAGACCGATCATTTTTGTCCGGCGGACAAGAAGCTTTACTCGTTGCGGGATGTGACGGGGACGGTGCCATCGATTCCGCTGATCACGGCTTCGATCATGTCGAAGAAGTTGGCGGAGGCGCCGGAGAAGTTGGTGTTGGATGTGAAGTTCGGCAGCGGGGCTTTCATGCAGACGCGTGGGGATGCTGAGGTGTTGGCAGAGGCGATGATCGCGGTGGGGCGTGAGATGAATGTGGAGGTTCACGCGCTGATCAACCCGATGAGCGAGCCGACGGGTCGTGCGGTGGGGAATGCGCTGGAGGTGACTGAGGCGATCGAATGCCTGGATGGTGGCGGGCCTGAGGATTTGCGGAAGATTGTGCTCGATTTGGCGGAACCGATCGCCGGGGTTTCGCGGGTGGAGCTTGAGGGGTTGATCGATGATGGGAGTGCGAGGCGGAAATTTGATGAATTGGTCGCCGCGCAGGGAGGGGATCCTGCGGATCTTTCGCGGCTATTGGAGATTCACCGGGCACCGATCATCCGAGAGGTTCATGCGCCGGCGGGTGGGGTGGTGACGCGAGTGGATGCGGGGCTGATTGGGCAGGCATCGTTGCAGTTGGGTGCCGGGCGGGCGCGTGCGACGGATGGTGTGGATTTTTCGGTTGGATTCGACCGATTGGTGAAGGTGGGCGAGAGCATTCACCACGGTCAGCCGGTGTGCCGGATTCATGCGCGGACGGCGGTGGATTTCGACATGGCGGAGGCGATGGTGGAGAGGGCGATCCGGATCGAGGGTTGAGTTTCCGGTTTTGAGGGGGGTGGTGGGTTGACGAAGTTGACCAAGTTGACCAAGTTGACTAAGTTGAGAGCATGCAGGTGACGATCCATGAGGCGAAGACGCATCTTTCGAAGCTGATTGCGGCCGTTGAGAGGGGAGAGGAGGTGGTGATCGCCCGGCGGGACAAGCCGGTGGTGCGACTGGTTCGTGAAACGGTGGAAAAGCCCGTGCGGCTCTTGGGCGGCTTGGCTCATTTACCGTTCATGATCGATGGATTTGATGATCCGGAATTGGAGGAGGAGATCATTCGGGACTTTGAAGGTTCCGCAGACTCGGACAATTGGAAGCAGCCATGACGACGCGACCGTTTCTGTTGGATACGATGACGGTGCTCTGGATGTGTTTTCGCCCGGAGTGGCTTGGCAAGGCGGCGAGGCAAATTCTGACTGATCCGGATAGCCGGTTGGCCTATTCCATCGTCAATCTGTGGGAAATCGCGATCAAGAAGAGCATGGTCGGGTATCGGGAGTTCGTTTCGCCGGAGGATTGGGAGCGGGTGATTCCCGAGTATTTGGATGGCATGGCTGTGGTGATGAGGGAGATCACGCCGCTTCATTGCCGGCGGATTCAGGATTTGCCTGATCTCCACAGGGATCCGTTTGATCGAATGCTGATTGCCCAAGCGCTGGAGGACGACTGCGTGATCGTGAGCAAGGATGAGATGGTTGAGAAATACGGTGTGAACCGGGTTTGGTGAGCGGGATTCGATTTTGTTTTGGAGAGGGTTTTTGCCCGGGCTTTTTGTTGAGCGGATGCGGGTGGTTGCTGTGTGGGCCTGTGAAACTGGGCGATTTGCGGGGTTCGGGTGGGGTGCAGATTTCGTCGGATTTCCCTATTGCCAAACCCATGGAGTGGCGTTTAATTTCCGCCCGCCCCGGCACAAAGAGCCTTATAGTGTAATGGTAACACCCCGGATTTTGATTCCGTTATTCTAGGTTCGAATCCTAGTAAGGCTACCACTCTCGGCCCGGGTCCCCTCGAAATGTCTCGTGGTGTCATGGTGGAACAACCGATTTTGACTCTGTTTGTTGAGGTCGGGATACTTGGGGGACTGCCAGTCGGTGGTGAAAACTTCCAGCAGTCCGTTTGAATCTATGGCTGGAGGAATTTCAGCACGGGGGGGACGGAGTCGTTCCAGGCTTCGGCGGCGGTGCAGGCGGCGACGGCGTCTTCGTCGTCGAGGCGGGGGAAGACGCGGGATTCGCGCATGGCGTTGACTTGGGCGGCGACGGCGCGGAGTTCGGAGCCCAGGCCTAACAGGCGGAGCGTTGCGGAGATGGCGATGGATGCGAGGATGATCGAGATGCCGCCCATCACTGGGACTTTGGCGAGGAGGATGGCGAAGACGGCGACCATGACGGTGAGGGGAGGGACGGCCATTCCGAAGCGTTTTGAGCCTTCGCGGGAGGCGGCGAGTTTCGGGGCGCGCTCGCTCCATGCGGCGAGGGCGGCGGTGCGGAGGCGGGCGGCGTGTTCGCGGGCTGGGGCTTCGGTGGGTGGCGGTTCTTTTTCCGAGCCGGGAAGTTTCGCCCAGCGGGCGGCATCGCATCGGCAGATCCGGCGGCCTTCCGCGCCGAGGACGCGGATGCCGAACCACCAGCGGGCGAGGAGGGCGACCGCGATGGGGACGACGGATACGAGAAACATCACGCGCCAGATCATTGTGCGCCGAACCTATTGCAAACGGGGATGGAAACGCCACGGGAATATCCGGGGTGAGGTGCGAAATTTTCGTCGAATAGGGCTTGTTGCCTTTGCGTCTGATGGGGGGTCGTTCTCCGCCGTTTCTTTTATCTAACAGAATTAGCCATGATGAAGCCATTTTTCGCAAGTCTCGCCTGCGTGATGCTGATGTGTCCGGTCCATGTTCGGGCGGAGGTTGAGGATGCTGCTGTACCACAGAAGGCATCCGATCCGTGGGTGATCACGGTGTTTCGACTCAACCCGGAGGGTGAGGTGCTGAATGTGACCAAAACACCGATCTATCAGATGAGCAGTGGTGGTTTTTGCGGGGAATTGAGTTTGGGTGTCGGTGCTGTGACGCCTTCGCCGTGGTTGATTCGCTTTGATGGGATGGTCGAGGAAAAGCTGCTGATGTTTGGTGTGACATTTCCCGCTTTCAAGACTGGCGATGTGAATCCTTATGGATTCGAGAGCATGCAGGAATGGCAGGGGGCAGGAAGGTATGTGGTGTGTGAGACGGACCGGGACAAGGTGGTGGCAGAGATCGGCCCTGCGTCGATGGCGGGGAAACATGCGGGTGATTTCAAGAGCGCTTCACAGATCGAGCTGGTTCGAAAGGATGGGGATGGAGTTGTTACGGGACGTGTAGTAGCTGGGTTCAGGAAGGGTGAGAAGGATATGGCTGAATTGAGCATGCCTGTTGGGGTTGGGAATCGTGGATGGGAGATGGCATCGAGGTTCCTGCATTTTGATTTCTGGCAGGATGAAGATGGGGATGAACCGATTTTGAGGGTTCGGATCCGGGAGCAAAGCAAGTTGGATCGGCTGTTTCGCCACGATGTGTGGATGCCGTTTCCTGATGAGAAGGGAGCGTTGGTTTATGAGAAGGATGGGGAGATCGTGGAGGTTTTCATCCGGTGTTCGGAAGCTGCCAAGAAGTAGAATCTTTGAATTCCGGGCTCACTTTTTTTCCGTGCGGATCCAGGATTTGGGGTCGTCCGGCCAGGGGTGGCGGGGGTAGCGGCCGGCGACTTCCTTTTTCATTTGGAAGTAGCCTGAGGACCAGAAGCCTTTGAGGTCCTTGGTCATCTGCCATGGGCGCTGGCCGGGTGTTAGAATATGGACGAGGAGGGGAACGCGGCCGTGGCAGATCATGGGAGTTTCCCAGAGGCCGAAGAGGTGGGAGACGCGGACGGCGATCCACGGGTCTTTGCCTTCCTCGTAGGTGACTTTTGCGGTTTGTCCGTTAGGGATGGGCACGCGTTCCGGGCAGCAGGTGTCTAACATCTGGCGTTGGGTGTGGCTGAGCCATTCGCGGAGGACGTTCCAGACGTCGGCATCCTTGATGTCCTTGTAGGCGATGGAGCCGTGGCAGATCTGGGCAATGGCATCGATGCGGTCCTGCTCGGACCAGCCGGGGAGGCCGAGTTCGGGCATCCATTGGCCGAGGCATGCGAGGCGGGCGGTCCATTGAGTGACGGTGTCGTTCCAGTTTTTGAGGAGCAGTTCGCCGGAGACGACGCGGGCGGCGAGGAGTTCGGCGGCTTGGTCGAGGTTGACGCCGTGGTCGCTTTCTCTGGACTCGATGACGAGGTCGCGGAAGCGGGTTTCCTTGCGGGCGACGACGCGTTTCCGAGGCTCGTCCCAGGCTGCGCCGTCGGTTTTTGTTAGGTCGTCGGGGAAGAGATCGGCGAGCCATGCGGGGTCGATTGCGGTGGCACGTCGGAGGTGGACGATGACTTCACGGGCTTCGACTTCGGTGATTTCTGCGGCGACGAAGGCGGGGGCGTTTTTGACGCAGGATTCGTCGTCGAGTTTTCCGCGGCGGTTGCCGACGAGGCGGCAGGCGAGGGTGCCTTGGTTGAAGCGGATGGCGAGTTGGTCGCTGACGGCGGCGAGCATGGCGCGGCCGACGGCGTCGCGATGGGCGGCAAAGTCGATGGGATGCCATTCCCAGCCGAAGCGGCGGGCGAGTTGGCCGAGGCGGTCGAAGCCGAGGGCGACTTCGCGCGCGCCGCGGCCGTGGATGCCGAGGGGGGCGCAGCGGCGTGGGTCGAAGTCCATGGCGGCGGCGGAATCGAAGGCGCTCCATTCGGCTGCGAAGTCGGTGCCTTCATTTCCTGTTAGGAAGTCCTTTTTGGAGACGGTGCCTTTTTTTGCGGAGAAGATGCCTTCGCCTTGGACAGCGGCGGCGATGAAGGCGGTCTCGGCGACGCAGCCGTGTTCGTGGCCGGCGAGCATGAGGCGGGAGAAGCGCGGCTCTAACGGGAGGCTTGCCATTTTGCGGCCTTCGTCGGTGGGGTGGCCGTGGGAATCGAGCGCGCCGAGGTCGTGGAGGAGGCGTTCGGCGCGGAGGAGTGCGTCTTCGGTGGGGGCGTCAAGCCAGCGGAAGGCGCGGATGTTTTCGACGCCGCCGGTTTTGAGGAGGAGGACGGCTTCTGATAGATCGATGCGGTGGACTTCCGGGGTTTCGAAGGGTGGGCGGCGTGAGTGGTCGGTCTCGCTCCAGAGGCGGAAGCAGCGGCCTGGGGCGGTGCGGCCGGCGCGGCCTGCGCGTTGTTCGGCGGCGGCGCGGGCGATTTTCTTGATGAGAAGGGTGTTGATGCCGCGGCGGGACTCGAAGGCGGCGACGCGGGCGAGGCCGGAGTCGATGACGGTGCGGACGCCTTCGATGGTGAGGGAGGGTTCGGCGACGTTGGTGGCGACGATGATTTTGGGGCGAGGGCCGGGGGCGATGGCTTGTTCCTGGGCTGCTGGGGGGAGGATGCTGTAGAGGGGGAAGATGTCGTGGTTTTTGGTGAAGGAGGAGTTTTCCAGGAGGTCGATGGTGCGGCGGATCTCGTGGGTGCCGGGGAGGAATATGAGGACGTCGCCGGAATCGGGCATGGTGAGGGCTTCGCGGCAGACATCGGCGACGCGTTCCCAGAGGGGTGTTTCGGTGGGTGGGCCGCCGCGGCGGTCGTTTTGTTGGGGGCGGGCCGGGCGGTAGAGGACGTCGACGGGGTGGGTGCGGCCACCGGCTTCGAGGGTGACGGCGTGGGCGAGGTAGTCGGCGAGGCCGGCGGTTTCGAGGGTGGCGGACATGACGACGACGCGGAGGTCCGGGCGTGTGGTGTCCTGGAGATCGAGGCAGCGGGCGAGGGCGACATCGACGGGGAGGCGGCGTTCGTGGAACTCATCGAAGATGACGGCGCCGATGCCGGGGAGGGTGGGTTCGTCCTGGAGCCAGCGTTGGAAGACGCCGTCGGTGAGGAAGAGGATGCGGGTGTCGCGGTTGTATTTGGTGTCGTGGCGGACGGCGTATCCGACTTCGTGGCCGACTTGGGTTTTGCGGAGTTTGGCGACCCATCCGGCGAGGAGGCGTGCGGCCATGCGGCGGGGTTCGACGACGAGGATGCGGCCTTCGATTCCGGCATCGATGAGCATGCCAGGGACGGCGGTGGATTTGCCGGAGCCGGTGGGGGCTTTGAGGAGGACGCGGGGGCGATCGGTGGAGGCGACGGCTTGGCGGAGTGCGTCGCTGATTTCGTGGACGGGAAGGGGCATTGGAGGGGCCGATGGTTCGTCGGGGGAGGAGGATTTGGCAAGTGTTGGCGGTGGGGTCTTTGGGGATGGGGTGGGTGGAGTGGCAAGGGGGTCGGGGTGACAAGTAGTAAAGGGACTGTCCCTCAAGTAGAATTAGTAAAGGGACTGTCCCTGAAGTCCTGTCCCGGGTCATTGGGGGCAAGTAATAAAAGGCCTGTCCCGTTGTCAAAGGGCCTGTGCCGCTGTCAGGGAGGCTGGGTGAATGGGGGATTTGGGTGTTAGGGGGTGCTGCGGCCGGAGGATTTGGTTTGGTCGAGGAGGGTTTTGAGTTGGATGACGATTTCTGGGTGTTGATGGTAGAGGTTTTGGGTTTCGCCGGGGTCTTTTTGGAGGTTGTAAAGCTGGCTGGGCGCATCGGGGGCGGTTTCGGGGAGGATGTAGGGGGCGAGGGGGGAGTTGGGGAGGTAGCGGTTGCCGCCGGAGCCAGGGTGGTCGAGGTATTTCCAATGGCCGCGGCGGATGGCGAGGTCGAGGGTCCAGGTTTGGTGGAGGGTGAATGGGCGGATGGGTTTGTCGGATTCTCCGAGGAGGAGGGGGAGGAGGTTGAAGCTGTCTTCGGCGGCGTTGCGGGGGAGATCGGCTCCGGTGATGGCGGCGGCGGTGGCCATGAGGTCGGTTAGAGAGATGGTTTGGTGGACAAGGTTAGGAGCGATTGTTCCGGGCCAGCGGGCGATGAGCGGGACGCGGTGGCCGCCTTCCCATTGGTCGCGTTTCATGCCGCGCCAGGGTTTGGCTCCGTCGTGTTGGTGGTCTTTGCGCATTTGGATGACGGTGGGGACTTCGGGGCCGTTGTCGCTGGTGAGGAGGATGAGGGTGTTTTGGGTGAGGCCGAGGTCGTCGATTTTTTTGACGATGGTGCCGACGATGTGGTCGAATTGGGCGATGAAGTCGCCGTGGGGGCCGGCGTTGGTTTTGCCTTGGAAGTCTTTGCCGGGGATGGAGGGGAGGTGGACGGCTTGGGCGGAGTGGAAGAGGAAGAAGGGTTTTCCGGGGTTTTGGGTGTGGTGGGTTTCGAGGAATTTCAGGGATTTGTTAAGGAAGATCATATCGATTTCCTGGATGTCGAAGTCTGGGGCGATGAGGCCAGGGCGGAAGTCTTGGGTGTAGGGGTTTTTGGGGAAGTTGGATTTGTCGAGAGGGCGGGTGGGTGGGTTGGGGATGCGGTCGTTTTGGATGAAGGCGTAGAGCCAATCGGTGGTGGGGCAGCAGGCGGTGCCGAAGAAGTGGTCGAAGCCGCGGTGGATGGGGGCGTCTGGGATGGGGCGTGAGTAGTCGATGCGTTTGATGGCATCGGGGCTGTCGTCGTGGATGGGTTTTCCAGCGGAGTCGAGGAAGGTGAGGCCGACGTGCCATTTGCCGATGAGGGCGGTGGTGTAGCCTTGGTTGCGGAGCATTTGGGGGAGGGTGAGTCGGCCTTGTTCGATCATGTTGGGGCCGCCGGCTCCGGTGAAGATGGATCGGTTTCCGGTGCGGAAGGCCATGCGGCCGGTGAGGATGCTGTAGCGGGTGGGGGTGCAGACGGTTGAGGGGCTGTGGGCATCGGTGAAGCGGATGCCTTGTGCTGCGAGTTGGTCGAGGTGTGGGGTGGGGATTTTGGAGTCTGGGTTGTAGGAGTGGAGGTCGCCGTATCCGAGGTCGTCGGCAAGGATGAGGACGATGTTGGGTGGGCGAGGGTCTGCGGTGGCCAGTCCGATGAGGAGGGCGGTGAGGGAGAGAATGAGTTTCATGGAGGGTGATCCGATGATGGTGGATTGGAGGCGGGAGTAATGATCGTCCATCTTCTTAAGCGAGGCAGTTGCCGAGTTGTAGGCCGCCGTTGTTTGATTGTTGGACTTTGCGTTTGGATTCTGTGCCGTTTGGTCCAGTGATGCAGATTCCATATGATCCCCCGTCGGTGGTGGCGCGGGATTTTCACTATGACCGTCCGTTTTTTGTGTTCCTCTGGCGGGAGGGGGCGGAGTGGCCTTATGTGGGGGCGTGGGTGGGGGATGACGCCGCGATGGAGAGGTGGAAGTAGGACCGGTTAGGGTTGTTTTTCGACGACTTTGCCATTTTCCCAGACGATGATGGGGAGGCCGAGGCGGCGGTGTTCGGCGCGGAGTTTGCGTGCAGCGCGGTGGTGGGCGCGGAGGGCTATCTGGCCGTGCTCGGAGAGTTCCGAGGGTTTGAGGGGGCGCAGTGGTTTGTATTGTGGCGCGATCATGGGTGATTCACGAAGCGATCGAGGTCTGAGATACCATGGGTTTGGGAGCTTGCCAAGGGTACAGGTGGGAATCCGCAGCTGTTCCAGAAGATCCATTCGTCTGCCAAGGGAAGGTAGAGGTGGATGAGGTTGTGGATGAGGCGCGGGTAGCGGCGGCGGATGTCTTTTGCGGGGACGAAGTGGCCACCTTTTTTGACGCGTTGGCGGACGCGTGCGATGGATTCCAATGGGCTGGATAGCCAGAGGAAATGCATGACGATGTGATAGCCAGCTTGTTTTGCCTGTTTCAGGATGCCGGCTTGGGCGGTGCCGGAGATAGTGGATTCGAGTGCGAAGGAGCTTTGGTTTCCGATCATTTCCTTGATTTCCCGGATGAGGAGGCGCCCGGCTTTGAAGGCGACGGAAGCGGGATCGAAGGGTGATAGGCCGCGGGCGATTTCGTCCGCATTGAGGAAGCGCATGCCTTTGAGATCCGTGGTGAGGATCTCACGGGCGAATGTGGTTTTGCCTGCGCCGTTGGGGCCGGCGATGAGGATGAGGGTGGGCATGCGTGCGTGGGGGGCGGATCAGTCGCCGAGGTCGATGTCTCCTTCGAAGACGAAGTCGGCGGGGCCGGTGAGGGTGACTTTGGAGAAGGTGCCGTCGGGGGATTTGGCGAAGCCGATTTCGAGGGTGTCGCCGCCGGCGACGTCGACTTTGATGGGGGAGGGTGCGCCGGTGAGGAGGTGGTGGAGGAGGGCGCAGGCGACCATTCCGGTGCCGCAGGCGAGGGTTTCGTCTTCGACGCCGCGTTCGTAGGTGCGGATTTCGATGTGGCCCGGGGAGAGGACGGTGGCGAAGTTGGCGTTGGTTCCGGCGGGGGCGAAGTGGGTGTGTTCGCGGATTTGTTTGCCGAGGGAGTAGACGTCGAGGTTTTCGAAGGAGTCGCCGCCGGGGACGAAGGTGACGGCGTGGGGGACGCCGGTGTTGACGAAGTGGATGGAGGAGTTGAGTCCGGGGAGGGCGACGCCTGTTTCGAGGGCGAGGTCTTTGGGGTCGGACATGGCGATGCGGACGTTTTCGCCAATGATTTCTGCGGCGAGGGTGCCGGCGATGGTTTCGAAGGTGACGCGGTCGGCGATTTTTTCGCCGAGGTGGGCGGTGAAGCGGCCGAAGCAGCGGGCGCCGTTGCCGCACATTTCGGCTTCGCCGCCGTCGGCGTTGTAGTAGCGGAAGCGGAAGTCGGCGCCGTGTTGGGCGGGTTCGACGGCGAGGAGTCCATCGGCTCCGATGCCGCGGTGGCGATCGCAGAGGGCTTCGATGGTGTCTTTGTCGAGGGAGGAGGAGAGGTCGCGGTTGTCGATGACGATGAAGTCATTTCCGGCACCGTTCATTTTGTAGAAGTGGAGGAGCATGGGAGTAAGTTGTTCGTTTTCAGTGTTCAGTTTTCAGGGTTTCGGGCTCATGCGCGGATGGCTGCGATGAGTGGGGCGATGAATTTTCCGACGGCGGCTGGGGCGTTTTGGGGGTTGAGTTCGACTTGTTTGACGATGGCGGAGCCGACGATGACGCCGTCTGCGGCGGCGGCGACCATGGCGGCTTGTTCGGGGGTGGTGATGCCGAAGCCGACGCAGACTGGGGTGTCGGTGTGGGCTTTGATGGAGGCGACGAAGGCGGCGATGTCTGCGGAGGGGGCGCCGTGGGCGCCGGTGACGCCGGTGCGGGAGAGGGCGTAGATGAAGCCTTGGGCTTTTTGGGCGAGGAGTTTGACGCGATCGGGTGGGGTGGTGGGGGCGATGAGGCGGATGGTTTTGAGGCCGAGGTTTCCGGCGAGGTGGGGATCGAGGGAGGCTTCGTCGGGCGGGAGGTCGAGGAGGAGGATGCCATCGGCTCCGGCATCGGCGGCGTCTTGATGGAAGGCCTCGAAGCCGTAGGTGAAGATGGGATTGAGGTAGGTGAAGAGGACGATGGGGGTTTGGTGGGTTTCGCGGAAGCGGCGGATGAGGTCGATGGCGCGGGCGGTGGTCATGCCGGATTTGAGGGCGCGGTCTGCGGCCATTTGGTTGACGATGCCATCGGCGAGGGGGTCTGAGAAGGGGAGGCCGAGTTCGATGAGGTCCGCGCCGGTGTCGGCGAGGGTTTTCATGATTTCAAGGGAGCGGTCGAAGTCCGGATCGCCGGCGGCGATGTAGGCGACGAAGGCTTTTTGGCCGGAGGCGCGGAGGCGTGCGAAGAGTGAGTCGATGCGGTTGGGCATGGCGTTGGATCTGGACCGTGGGCGCGGTGAGTGATCGGTCGCGGGGGCCGCTTGGCAAGCGGAATGTGGCGGAGGTGAGGCGTCAGCGGCGGCGGCGTGCGCAGGCGAGGAGGCCGACGAGTGCGATGGCTGAGGAGGTGGGTTCGGGGACGGCGGTGATTTGGTAGGCGTAGTCGGTGTTGGCGGTGATGATTTTGCCGAGGGCGAAGCCTTGGCCTGGGTTGGCGAGGACGCCGTTGTTTCCGCCCGGAAATGGGAGTCCGTTGGGGCCGTTGTCACGGAGGAAGAATTGGCCGGACTGGATGGTGCTGGCGACGGTGGCGATGCCGAGCCAGTAGGTGCCTTCGTTGGGGAGGTCGATTTGGACATCTAGGCTGACGAGACCGAGGGGGCCGCCGTTGATTTGGGAGACGAGGGCGTTTTCGCGGAGGATGAGGAGGCTGGCGATGTCTCCGATGAGGGTGTTTTGTGCGGCGGTGGGTGATGAGAAGATGCTGACGCGGTAGCCGGTGACGGTGTTGAAGGCGGGGAAGCCGTTGGCGGCGGCCATGAGGGTGGTGAGATTGGAGAGGCTGAGTTCGCCGGAGGTGACGGTGAAGTCGTCGAGCGCGAGGGCGTCGTAGGTTGGGAAGTCGGAGTAGATTTGGCTGGCGTTGATGCCGAGGGTGGCGGCGGGGTTGTAAGAGGTGGGGTCGAGGATTTGATCCATGACGATGATGGAGGCCTGCGAGGGGAGGGTGTGGAGGGTCAGGCAAAGGGCGGCGAGAAGCAGGCGGGAGGAGGTCATGGTCGGGGATTTCGACGGTTTTTCCTGAGGCATGTAGCGGTTGTCATGCCATGGAGATACCGGAATGACAGACCATAATGGGCGGGCTGGGCCAAGGAAAATCCGGGTGTTTGGGGAGATGGATGGGTGAGGAGAAGAATTCGTCGTTGTCTGGCGGGTCGGTTTCCGCGACAAGCGGCGCGGATGAGAATTCTGGTTGTTGGCAAGGGCGGGCGCGAACATGCGTTGGTGCGGGCATTGGCGGAATCGCCGGGTAGCCCGGAGGTGTTTTGTTTTCCGGGGAGCGATGCGATTTTCGAGATCGCGAAGCCGGTGGATGCGGACGGGTTGGAGTCGCTGGTGGCGTGGATGAAGGCGAACGCGGTGGATTTGTGCGTGGCGGGGGAGGAGAGCTATCTGGTGAAGGGGGCAGGGTTGGCGAATCTTTGTGCGAAGGAGGGGATTCCGTGTTGGGGGCCGCCGAAGGAGTCGGCGCAGTTGGAGGCGAGCAAGGAGTTTGCGAAGGAGTTTTTGATTCGGAATGGGATTCCGACGGCACGGGCGACGGCGACGGCGACTTTGGATGAGGCGGTGGCGGCGATCGGTGGGGAGTATCCGACGGTGTTGAAGTTTGACGGGTTGGCGGCGGGCAAGGGTGTGGCGGTGTGCGCGGATGAGGCTGAGGCGATGGTGTTTCTGGATGAGGTGTTCACGCAGCGCCGGTTTGGTGCGGGGCGGGTGCTGGTGGAGCAGTATCTAACGGGGCCTGAGGTTTCGATTTTCGCGGCGATCATTGACGACCGATATTTGATTTTCACGCCGGCGAGAGATTACAAGCGGATTGGGGATGGCGATGTCGGGCCTAACACGGGTGGGATGGGTGCAGTGGCGAGCCGGGGTTTGGTGGATGCAGATTTGTTAGATGTGATCGAGCACGAGATTGTGGTGCCGACGGTGTGCGGGTTGGGTCGTGAGGGGTTGCCGTATCGAGGTTTCCTGTATTTCGGGTTGATGTTGACGCCTGAGGGGCCGAAGGTGATCGAGTATAACTGCCGGTTTGGGGATCCGGAGTGCCAGGCGGTGATGCCGCTGGTGCATGGGGATTTGGCGGGGTTCTGTCTGGCAGGGGCGATGGGTGAGTTGCGGGAGTATCTGTTGAGTTTTGATGATGGGTGGAGCGTTTGTGTGATCTTGGCATCGGCTGGGTATCCGGAATCGTCGAGATCGGGGGATGGGATTGATGGATTGGAGAAGTCGGGAGATTTCCGGGTTTATCATGCTGGCACGCGGCGCGATGGCCAAGGTGGGTGGGAAACGCATGGAGGGCGTGTGTTGGCGGTGGTGGCAGGTGGCGCCACAAGGATGGAGGCGGTGGAGAAAGCGCATGCGGCGGCCGATCTGATTCAATTCGATGGAGCGCAACGCCGCCGGGACATTGGCATTCTGAATTTCGACTGATCTAACATAAATCATGGAACACACCCTCAATGCCGAAGAGATCGCGGAAGGCGTCCAACGTTTAGCCGAGGCGATCCGAGCGAGGACTGATGGCCGGCCAATCGCGCTTGTCGGAATCCGCAGTCGTGGCGACGAGGTTGCGGAGCGCGTGCTGAATTTGCTCGCGGAGGATGATCGCGAGTTGGAGTTCGGCATTCTCGACATTTCTCTTTATCGGGATGATTTCGAGCATCTCCATGAGAACCCGAAGTTGCAGGAAAGCGATATCCCTTTCGCGGTGGAAGGAGCGCATATCATTTTAGTGGATGATGTGTTGTTCACCGGGCGGACGATCCGTGCCGCGCTGGATGCGCTTTCCGATTACGGGCGTCCGGGCAGGGTTGAGCTTGCGGTTTTGATCGATCGCGGGCACCGGGAAGTGCCGATTCAGCCGGACTATGTTGGAATCACGCTGGAAACATCCCGCCTTGATCATGTGCTGGTTTCGCTGGAAGGAACCGATGGGATTGATCAAGTTCGCGTCGTCGCCAAGGAACCCTGATGAATCCGCTGCCACAGCGAAAGAAGACCGCCGAGGAAATCGCGAAGCTTCGCGAGAGTCTGGGGATTCCGCCGTCGCCGGTTGAGGTTCCTGTTGAGGTTCCGCCGGTTGAGGTTCCAGCGCCTTCCATTGAGTTGGAGTTGCCGGCTGCCACGCCCGAGGTTTTTGCTCCGCCGATGGAACCCGATGTGGCGATCCAGGAACAGCCTACGGAGATTTTGGAAGGAGAAGCGGCGCAGTTGGCACCTGTTCCGATTCTTGATGTTTCCGGGCAGGTGCTTGAGCCTTTTGCGCAAGAGCCACGCCGGGTGAAGACGGTGCGTTCGCTCAGGAAATCCGAGCAGGGTCCGGTGATGCCTAGGGATCGGTCCGCAACGCCTGCCGATGCGAAGATCCCGATGCGGCGCCATAGTGAGGATGAGATCATGGAAATGCGGAGGCGCGATCTGTTAGCCGCCCAATCGCCGGCCCAGCATATCCTGAGTTTGGCCGCGTCGCCGTTTTTGATCGGCGCTGGTTATCTCGTCGCTCTCGCTGGTGCTGTTTGTGCCTGGAGGTTGTTCAGTCCGGTGCCCGGAGGCGTTTGCGTGGGAGTGGCATTGTTGGTTGCCGCGTGGATTGCCTTGAGAAAGCCCATTTCCCGCCATCATGCAGGCTTCATTTTCCTGATCGCGATGTTGACTGTGGTGTTTGGTGCGATCCATCATTTTCCGAGCGAAGTTGAGGATGAGCCGGTGGTTGAAGATTCAAATAGGATCATCGAATCGCTATCCGTGGACGACGGTTATTCCTCTCTAACGGATGAAGAGAAGGCGCTGATTCTTGAATTGAAGGAACGCACCAAACTGGTGCCCGACGAGTTCCCGGACATCGAGCCCACCACGCCCGAACTACCGCCCGAGCCTCCATTTCCGACGCCGCCGCCTGCCGATGGCGAAGCGCCAGCGCCTGACGCCACCCCTCCTCCCGACGAAGAAGAAACCCCAGCCGAAGACCCGGATGCCCCGTAAAGACCTTCTCGACATCGTCTCGCTCGACCGCGAGGAAATCGACCTGCTGCTCGACCAAGCCGCGCCGTTCAAGGAGCTTTTCACCCGCTCGGTGAAGAAGGTTCCGGCGCTCAAGGGCAAGTCCGTGCTGATGCTTTTCTACGAACCCAGCACACGCACCCACTCCTCGTTCGAGGTCGCTGCGAAACGTCTCTCCGCCGATGTCACGAATTTTGATGTCGCCCACTCCTCCATCACCAAAGGCGAGTCCGTTAGAGAAACCATCGAAACCCTCCAGGCGATGCGTACTGACTATGTCATCGTCCGCCACAAGGCATCCGGTTTGCCGGGGACCATCGCCCGACTCACCCGCGCGTCGGTGATCAATGCCGGCGACGGTGCCCATGCTCATCCCACGCAGGCGCTGTTAGATGCGTTTACCATCAAGGAAAAATTCCCCGACCCCAGTGGGAAAAAAGTCCTCATCGTTGGCGATATCCTCCACTCCCGTGTTGCCCGCTCCACCAGCACCATTCTGAAAAAGCTCGGCGTTGAGGTCGCCTACCTCGGCCCGGGATCGCTCGTTCCGAAAACCGGCCCCGAGAACATCCGGCGCTTCACCGACTACAAGGAAGCCATGGCGTGGTCGCCCGATGTCGTCTATCTCCTGCGCGTTCAGATGGAGCGCCAGGACGTCCAGTATTTCCCAAGCCTGCGCGAATACCACAAGCTCTACGGCATCACCGACGCCCGCCTCGCCGACATCAGCGACCGCGGCCTCTATCTCATGCACCCCGGCCCAGTGAACCGAGGCGTCGAGCTTTGCGACGCCGTCATGGACTACGAGCGCTCCCTCATCAACGACCAGGTTGAAAACGGCATCGCGGTCCGCATGGCCATTCTTTACTGGTTGAAACCCGGCGTCTGATTCCGCACCCGGCAGTCCTCTGTAAAATCCCTACGATTTCTTGTTGCAACCGAGTCTCAATAGTCGATCATCACCTGCGATGCGGAGCTTACTGGCAGCGGATCTTGAGATCGACAGCACGATGACCTTGAATCAGGTCGCCGTCGGATGCGATGTCACCATCAGCATGCTCAGTGGTCCCGGCTGCGAACGCCTGCGCGACCTCGGATTCTGCGAGCAAATGCGTGTGCGAAAGCTTGCCGGCGGTCGCAACCTCCTCTGTTCCGTCTGCGGCACCCGCCTCGCGATCAGCCGTGAACTTGCCGAACAAGTGCTGGTCTCCGCCGTCGGTTGAGGACGCCACACCGCCGCATCATGCCTCACGAAGCGCCAAGCACCATTGCCCTCGTCGGGAACCCGAACGCCGGGAAAACCACCCTTTTCAACGCCCTCACCGGCTCCAACCAGCAGGTCGGAAACTACTCCGGCGTCACCGTTTCCCTCACCGCAGGCGAAACCTTTACCCCTCACGGGAAAAAACTCCGCGTCCTCGACCTCCCCGGTTGTTACTCCCTCCGCGCCAGCTCCCCCGACGAACAAGTCACCATCGACGCCCTTGAAGGCCGCATCCCCGGCCATGCCAAGCCCGACCTCGTCGTCTGCGTCGCAGATGCCTCGAACCTCGAACGCCACCTCTCGCTTGTCCTCCAGGTCATCGAACGCGGATTTCCCTGCGTCCTCGCCCTGAATATGGTCGATGCCGCCGAGAAATCCGGCCTCCGCCTCGATCCCCAGAAACTCTCCGAAGAACTCGGCATCCCCGTCGTCCCCATCCAGGCCAACGCGGGAAAAGGCATCGTCCAGCTCAAACAAGCCCTGCGCCACCCGTTTCCCAACGCCGCCGAGCCCGTCTGGAAAACCCCCGACGCCGATCCCGACGCCAGCCGCCAAGCCTTCATCCGCGACCTCTGCGCCCTCGCCGCCCGGCGGCCCGATGTCCACCAGCAGACCACCTCCGATCGCCTCGACGCGCTTCTGCTGCACCCCATTTACGGCTGGATCATCTTCCTCGGCGTCATGTTTGTCGTCTTCTGGGCAATCTTTTCCTTCGCTTCCGTCCCCATGGGTTGGATCGAGTCCCTTCAAGGACTGCTCGCCGGATGGGTCGAAAATTCCATGGCCGAGGGCGACCTCCGCTCCCTCATCGTCGATGGCGTCATCGCCGGTGTTGGCGGTGTCATCATTTTCCTTCCCCAGATCATCCTCCTGTTCCTCTTCATAGGCCTCCTTGAAAGCTCCGGCTACATGGCCCGCGCCGCCTTTCTTATGGATGGCGTCATGGCCCGCGCCGGCCTTTCCGGCAAAGCCTTCCTGCCGCTTTTCAGCTCCTACGCCTGCGCCATCCCCGGCGTCATGGCCACCCGCACCATCGGCTCCGCCAAAGAACGACTCGTCACCATTTTCATCGCCCCGTGGATGAGCTGTTCCGCGCGCCTTCCCGTCTATTTCCTCATCGTGCCCATGCTCCTCCACGAACAGGAAGGCTCATGGAAACAAGCTCTCGTCCTCTTCGCCATCTACGCCCTCGGCACCCTCACCGCCTTCCTCGTCGCCAAGGTGCTTCGCAAACGTCTCGGACCCGATGCCGGCTCCCACTTCATGCTGGAAATGCCGCCCTATCGCCCGCCCCAGTGGTCCTACATCCTCCGTCACGTCACCGACCGATCCTGGTCCTTCGTCAAAAACGCCGGCACCCTCATCCTCGGCCTCAGCATCCTCCTCTGGGCCCTCAGCACCTATCCCAAACACGACGGCGACGATCCCTCCGAAGCCCTCGCCCATAGCGCCATCGGCCGCATCGGTGCGGTCATCGAACCTGTCGTCCAGCCCCTCGGCTTCGATGGACGCACCGGCACCGCCATCCTCACCTCCTTCGCCGCCCGCGAGGTCTTCAATTCCTCCATGGCCATCCTCTTCCGCGTTGAGGAAACCGACGACGATGTCAAAACCCGCAGCCTTATCCGCGATCGCGTGGCCGCCGCCAAACGCCCCGATGGCACACCGCTCTTTACGCCCCTTTCCCTCATCTCCCTGCTCGTCTTCTACATCTACGCCCTCCAGTGCCTGCCGACGTCCGCCGTCGTCGCCCGCGAAGCCGGCTCGTGGAAATGGGCCATCGGCCAATTTCTCTTCATGTCCGGCTTCGCCTACTTCGCCTCCCTAGCCGTCTATCAAACCGGCCGCCTCCTCGGCTTCTGATTATCTAACCATCTCCCATCATGTCCTGGCAAACCTACACCGCCATCGCCATCGTCACCCTCACCCTGCTCATCTTCCTCATCCGCTTCGCCCGCCCCAAAAAATCCGGCCACTGCGGCCACGGCTGCGGGTGTGATAAAAAGCACGAGTAAGGAAAAAACCGATATCTTCCCGGAAATCGAAGCTGGATATCATCCCGGGAAAAAACTTGGCAAATCAAATCCCTCGGGATCATCTGGCGAAAGTCCAGCTAAGTGATTGATGGGGTTGGGAGATGTGGGCAGTGAGTGGGTTGTTTCCGGTGAGATAAAAGGGGAGGCAAACCGCGAATGAACGCCAATGGACACGAATCATTTTCTGATCACCAACTCCTCGAACCACGGCGCGGACTCTTTTTTCGGGTGAATGTGATTACCTTCATTTGCAGTTCCAATCTCCTCTCAAGGTTCAGTCGGTGGCAGGAAGTTGGGGCGGATGTGGTTTCTGCCGGTGGAAATGGGGGTGGGTTGACCGGATTTTGAATCAATCCATTGGAATCAAGGGGTTTGCACTGAAAATCCACTCGCCTCCGCGGGCCGACTGCATGTCTGCATGAGCTGATAGGATGGCTGTGAGATCGATATCGGCCCGTTCACGGAAGGGCAGATCGTGCGGGTGAGGACGGACGTCGGAAACAGCCGGGAACCCAGCGAGATGAGCCCGGAACAAGTCATCACCATCGGCCCTGCCGCGTGATGCCCCGCCCCCCGGCAAGCGGAAGGCAAACGAAGCCCCGCCATCGCACAGCCCCTGCCGGGAGCCCCAAAAATGCCTCGCCTGGAAACGGGGGGGCATGATGTTTTTTGCGGTGGGCGGTAGCCCCATGCTAATATCCCCACCTTCCCGCCGGGCCGGATCTCTCAGGCGTTCCAGCGCTGATCTACGCACGTGTCGTAAAAAGATCCTTGTGCTTCAATGAATTGGAAGAAATGCTCCCTGCAGGCTCTTGCTGGATATCAAACGGGGAGGGTATGCCAAGGCTACTGTTGTGCAGAAATGAAACACCGAAATGAACTGGCTCTCTGAACTCGGTAAATTTATCCAGCAGACGACGAAGGTATGGCTTGGCCTTTTCCTTGCGTCTGGCTTTCTCTGGCTTCTCCCAAAGCTTGTGATCGTTGGGGACGCGGCGGACAAAAGTAATTCTTACTTCGGTGCTGCCGTGAAGGTCATTTTTATTTTGTCCGCTTCCATGCTTTTGAGCGATCTCGTGTTTTTCGGGCGGGATTACATACGAGACAGGAACGCGAAGAACTCCAAGTTCGAAGTCCTCAAGCGTTTGACTCCACCAGAGCGCGAGTTGATGCGCCGATACTTGGAGGCTGAAACTAAATCCTTGGGCTTGGACCCTCGTGATATGACCGTCGTCCTGTTTAGCTCGCGGAAGTGGATTTCTCAACCCTTCAATTACGTGGGAGCTACCAGCGGCACTGGCAACCAATTCCTTCCTCCTCATGTCTTGGAAGATTGGATTTACTATTACCTCAAGGATAACCCAGAATTGATCGCATGACCTCACTTCCTCGAAAACAAGAAGAGCACAACAAGCCGCGTCACGTAACGCGGACTCAGCCTCCAGTTTGTCGTAGTCTTTGCCCTCCGTTAGCGTTGGTTTGGTTTGTATAGTCATATATGATTATGAGTCCGTGCACGTGCGCTTTACGTTAGCCGAATGAAATGAACCTCGAGTTCCTGAGTCTGAAGAACTGTCGGAGTATCCTCCCGCCCGACGAGATCATCTCAAGGAGACTTGGGGAGTTCGACCGATTTCTTCGGAGAGTCGATTCAAGCCACGAAGAGAAGGGTCTAATTACCCGCCTGATGAGGATGAGCCAGAGCCAGAGGGGCGGACTCAGTAAGAGACTGTTGAAGTATGACGCTGACATTGGGCTAGAATACGACGAGAGAAAGGATCGCTTGGAGTTTCAGGTGAAGCCCTATTACAAGCACCCCGATCTCCGAAGACCGGAGTCGGATCAGAGGGTAGTCGTCCAATTTTGGACGACCTATACTGATGGCACCAGATGGGGCTACAAGGTTCCTCTCCAGGTTCTGCTGAAGCATTGGGGCGATGCTCGGGAGGGTTACATGTGCTACTTGCACACAATAGGCATATCAGACGGAGAGCTATCCTATGCCGGGATCACTCGCAGGAATTGGCTTCAGCGCTTGAGCGAACACCTCGGGGAGGTCCGTGGCGGTAGCCGAAAGCTGTTTCACGAGAGGTGGAGAGGCAGCCTAGGGCTTGACCAGGTCAGCTATGGTTCGGAGCTGCTTGACCTGAATCTGCCCGAAGAGGAGGCAATGCAGTGGGAGGAGTGGTTCGTAGATGAATACACTCTTCATCCTAAAGGGCTGAATATGATCCCAGGTGGGAAGAAGGGCTTGGCCTACCTCCACAGACTCCGCGTAATCGACCGTCAAGACCTGAGCCTTGATGATAGGGAACGAGCAGTGGCGGAGTTCTGCGAGCGAGACCCGAATTCCCATCAATACCTGTCAGATTTATGGACTGACGATGTGTTTTACTGGAGGGTCATCAACGCCCGCAACAATACCTTAAGCTTAGAGCAGATCAGAGAGGCGCGCCATCGGTACTCGATGGGAGAGTCAATCCTTGAAATCACAAACAAGATCGGAGCTCTCAACGAGACCCAGGTGAAGAACTTGCTGATTGGTCGCACCTACCGGAGGGTCACCTAAAGGGTAACAAGGCGTCGCTCTCAACACCTGGCCCGCCGCGAGTTCAATCCATCATGACAATTCAATCTTTAACCCACAGTCGAAGCCTCGCCACCGGGTAGGTGTGAGAGCACTTCGATTTTAGCCGAAGAAATCATGATCAGCGCCTTCCATAACGAGGTAGCTCGCCTCCAATCTCTCCATGATCTTATTGGCGAAGAATTGGCATCGTATAATAAGACATTTGGTGGCGATGTAGAGCCAACCGATTTTTCAAGACGTTGCCTTTATCGGACAATATTCTCAATGATTGAGGCATACATCAGTCACCTTAAGTCATCAGCCCTACTTTTGACGATCGACCAACCAGACTTCTTCTCTGAATCAGAGATTCTGGCTTTGCGGGATGTGGAGCCTTTCATCACAGATAAGGGAGAGGTTAGGACGAGGCCAGCACGGATCCGCCTTAAGGATAATCTGAGACTGGCCTTTCGCCTATTTGGGAGAACTCAAGGGAAACACTTTGAGATCGATTACAGTACACCTGGAGGTCTCGCGTTTACTGACTAGTCCTTAGCATAGGCTACACTTGGAGCATGGAAGAAGGACCTCACGAGTTTAGGGTTTGATTTGATTGCCGCTAAATCGGATTTAAC
>SYAP01000123.1 GCA_005787565.1 Verrucomicrobiaceae bacterium
ATCCGTGGCCCTCTGGCCCGCCTAACCTTGAGGGGGCGAGGCGGGGTTTCAGGGGGCTTGGGACCCGGCACCAAGCGATCCCGCAACCCATTTTGGGCGCGGATTGCCCCCCGGCTACCCACTAAAAGTTCAGCAGCGCCACTTATTCCCGGGAATTGATACTCTTTTGAAAACCGATCAACCCAATAATCTTTGTCCGCCCTTCTCGCCCGAGTGACAAATCACCCGGTTCTGTGGCCATCGGGAAACACCCGCACAACAAAGCTTGCCCAACCCCTCTCCCGCTGCCATCCTCCGCCTGCGGTTTGTTTGCTTCGGTCCTTTTGCGGCGCGCCCGGCCATCGTTCGGCCCCGGCCCCGCCCCTTCACGATCCGCCAACCGGTGGATCATCCCATTCACCCCAATCCCCTTCATCGAACTCATGTGTGGCATCGTCGGATACATCGGAAAAGCGGACGCAACGTCCGTCCTCATCAACGGCCTACGCCGGCTCGAATACCGTGGCTATGATTCCGCGGGTGTCGCCATCATGGACGACGGCCGAATCGCCATCGCCAAATCTCCCGGAAAAGTCGCCGCCCTCAACGACCGCGCCCGCGCCGAATGGCCTGCCGAACGCTTCTCCCGCGCCACCACCGGCATCGCACACACCCGCTGGGCCACCCACGGTCCACCCACCGAGGTCAATGCCCATCCGCACCTCGACCAATCCGGCGACATCGCCCTCGTCCACAACGGCATCATCGAAAACTACCGCGCCCTCCGCTCGCGACTCGAAGCCAAGGGCCACCTCTTTCTATCCGAAACCGACACCGAAGTCCTCGCCCATCTCATCGGAGACTGCCACAAAGGCGACCTCTTCCAAGCCATCTGCGACGCACTCCACCAGGTCGAAGGCACCTTCGGCATCGCGGTTCTATCAGCTCGCGACCCTCACCGCATCATCACCGCACGCCGTGGCAGCCCCATCGTCATTGGCGTCGGCGAGGGTGAAACCATCATCGCCTCGGACGCCTCCGCCATCCTCTCACACACCCAACGCGTCATCTATCTGGACGATAACGACATCGCCATCGTCACCGCCGATTCCATCGAAATCCGCGACCTTCACAACGTCCCCGTCACCCGCGAGATCGCGGAACTCGGCCTCGATGCCGAGGCCGCCGAGAAAGGAGGATTCGATCACTTCATGCTCAAGGAGATCCACGAGCAACCCGACTGCCTCGCCAACGCCATCCGTGGCCGCCTCGATCACTCGCTCGGCACTTCCGTCCTCGCAGGCACGGGAACCTCACCTCGCGACCTGGCGGAAATCTCCCGCGTCGTCCTCGTCGGTTGCGGCACCTCCCTCCACGCCGGACTCGTCGGCGAATACGCCTTCGAAGACCTCGCCGACGTCCACTCGGAAGTCCAACAAGCCGCCGAATTCCGCTACCGCAACCCCATCCTCGGCAGCCGCGATCTCGTCGTCGCCATCTCCCAATCCGGCGAAACCGCAGACACCCTCGCAGCCGTCCGCGAGGCAAACCAGAAAGGCGCTTTCGTCATGAGCCTTTGCAACGTCGTCGGCTCCACCATCGCCCGCGAAACCGGACGCGGAGTCTACCTCCATGCCGGACCGGAAATCTCCGTCGCCTCCACCAAGGCCTTCACCTGCCAGGTCGCCGTCCTCCTCATGATGGCCCTCAAACTCGGACGAGGACGCCGCTTCTCACGCGAGGACGGCATCCGCTTCGCCCGCGAAATCGAATCCCTCCCCTCACTCGTCGCCCGCGTCGTCGACCAATCGGACTCCATCGCAACCATCGCAGCCACCTATCAGAAAAACGAACACGCCTTCTTCATCGGCCGCGGCCCCATGTATCCCGTCGCCCTCGAAGGAGCGCTCAAACTCAAGGAAATCTCCTACCTCCACGCCGAAGGCTATCACGCCGCGGAACTCAAGCACGGCCCCATCGCCCTCCTCCAACCCGGAACTCCCGTCATCGCCCTCGCTTGCGACATCCCCGGCAAAGACAAAACCCTCGGCAACATCGAGGAATGCCGCGCCCGCGGTGCCCGAATCCTCGGCATCATCACCGAAGGCGATCACGAGGCCGCCGAATTCATGGACGACTTCATCACCATCCCACGCGCCCACCCGCTCATCGCCACCATCCCCGCAGTCGTCGCACTCCAGCTCTTCGCCTATCATGTCGCCCGCCTTCGCGGTTGCGAAATCGATCAACCCCGCAACCTCGCCAAAAGCGTGACCGTCGAATGACGGTTGGACCTTTTGGCAAATGTGATTTCCGAAACGCCGAGCCTCTGGAAGTTGAGTTCAAGGCGTGATGAAGGCGCGGTTAGACATCCGCAACTGACTTCTCCGCCGTAGCCCACAGGGGGCTAAGGAGGAAGAACAACTCAGCAATCAACTTCTACAGGCCGGAACTTGGAATTTCCTCCCGCGCAGCGGCATCCAACCCAAAGTCCCATCTTTCTCGTTTCGGAAAGGACTTTTGGCAAGCGGTCTAGTTCTACTTAGTTAAATCAGGTGGTTGAGTGAGGGAGTCCTGTTCGGTGATTCTTTCGTCGGTCCAGATCCTCTTGTCTCTTTCGGTGTCGGTGCCGGATCTGTGCGATCACTTCCGTTTCGGTTAATCCTCTGCGCG
>SYAP01000124.1 GCA_005787565.1 Verrucomicrobiaceae bacterium
CGGAGGGAACAGCGGCGCGGCCGATGGCGCCGCCTTCGAGGTGGACGTCGACTTCGACGGTGGGATTGCCACGGGAGTCAATGACTTCGCGGCCGCGGATTTCAACGATGGTGGTATAGTCCATGGTGGTTGTGTGTAAGAAGGGGAAGGTTGCCGGATCAGGGGTTGAAGGGGCGGATGGATTGGATGGTGAGGGTTTGGAAGACTTCGGTTTGCTCGTCGCGGATTTGGACGGTTTCTCCGGGGGAGCGGTTGAAGAGTGCTTTGCCGACTTCGGAGAGGTAGGAGACGAGTTTTTTGTCGGGGTCTGAGTCCCAAGCGCCGAGGACGGTCATTTCGACGGTAGCGCCGGAGGAGTCTGTGAGGGTGACGATGGTGCCGATGTTGACGGTGGTGGCGTTGGAGCCTTTGAAGTCGGTTCCGCGGGCGCGAGCGATGTCTTTTTCGAGTTCGCTCTTGCGGTGCATGAGGTATTTCTGGAGGTCTTTGGCGGATTTGTATTCGAAGTTTTCGCGGAGGTCGCCGTAGGAGCGTGCGATGGAGATGTCTTTGGTGTTTTGCGGGATGCGGACTCGGATGAGTTCGTCGAGTTCCTGTTTTTTGCGTTCGAGGCTTTCCCATGAGACGAGGAGTGCTTCCTCGCGTTTTTTGGAGCCTTCGCCGTTGACGAGTTCGGCGGTGTCTGGGCGGGCCTTGATGATGCGGGCCATGAGGGATTTTTTCTCGAGGTCCGCGAAGACGGGGCAGTCGAGGAGGCGGCGAGCGAAGTTGCGTGCTTCGTTGGCGTCCATGATGTCGACGAGGTCGATGAGGAGGGCCTTGTCGTCGCTGAAGAGGGATTGGAGGCGAGAGGTTTTGCGCGGGCCGTCGGAGAGGTGGTCGCTTTCGAGGAGGTTGAGGGCGGATGCGCCGACGTCGGTGGAGAAGACTTCTGCGGCTGCGGCTTTGCGTTCGCGGCAGACCCAGATGAGGGCGTCGGTTCCGAGGTCGCGGCGAGCGATGGCGGAGCGGAGGTGGTGGGTGAGTGCGTTCATTTCGCCTTGTTCGCCGAGGATGCGGGCGATTTCTGTGACGCCGCGTGCGCCGACGCGGTCGAAGACTTTGACGATGCGAGCGACCCAATTTTCGCCGAAGGCGGCGGGGAAGGCTTCGAAGACGGCGCGTTGGCGTGCGGAGGGGAGGGTGCTGGTTTCTTCGGCGAGTTTGATGGGGTCGGCGGTGCGGACGAGGTCTGCGAGTTTGACGCCTTCGGAGTCCATTTCGAGGGATTTTGAGGAGCCGATGACTTCGTCGCGAGCGGCGACGAGTTGGAGTGCTTGGGAGAGGGAGACGCGAGCGGCTTTTTTGGCTCCTTCGTCGATGTCTTTGAGGAGTTGGGCGAGGGCGTCGTGGTCGTTTTCGAAGGCGCCGATGTCAGCGGTGATGGATTCGAGGGCGCGGATCATGCCTTTGATGTCGCGAGCGGCTTCGAAGTCGGCGACGAGGGCTTGGGCAGGGGTTCGTTCTCCGGTGCGGAGGACGAGGGCTTCGGTGCGTTTTTGGGGGACGACGACGCGGCGGCTTTCGCGGAGGGATTTTTTGGTGGCGTCCCACCATTTTTTGAAGGTTTCGGGGGCGATGACGGCGCCGGAGAGTTCTTTTTCGAGGGCGTCGCCGGACATGGAACCGCCGTGGCTTTGGAGGAGGTGGACGACGAGTTCGACGGGGTCTTTTTTGGAGAGTGCGCGGAGTTCTTCGAGTTGTTCGATTTTTTTGGCGCGGAAGTCATCAGCGGGGATCCATTCGGTTTTTTGGAGTGCGAATTGGAGTTCCATGGACTGGCCGGAGGATTTTTCGAAGTCGATGACGACTTTTTTTCCGGGGAGGTCCCAGTCGGTGACTTTGCCGGCGCCGAAGGATTTGTGGAGGCAGAAGCTGCCGGGGGAGAGTTGTGTGAGTCGTTCGGCGAGGGTCTTCGGGATTCGGCCAGCTTCTACCAATTTCGCCACGTCAGGATGCATGGGGCGGAAGATGGGAAGGGGTGCGATAAAACGCAAGGCATTCCCTGTATAAATCCGCCTTTGAGGGGATTATTTGTCGGTGGGGAGGGGAGCCGGGACGACGCGTGGGCGAGGTTGGCGGACGGGGACCATGCGGCCTTCGAGTGCGTGGTCGAGGCCGCGGCGGAGTGCGCAGACGCGGCGGCGCCATTCGGTGGGGATGCCTTCGGCATCGCCGTGTTCGTCGACGTTTCCTTCGAAGACGAGTTTGTCTTCGGGGTCGTGGATGGTGAGTTCGTAGGATTTTCCGTCTTCGCTGCGGCGGAGGACGGCGCGGCCTTCGTCGTTGGAGAAGGTGGCGGTGCGGTTGGCGAGGTTGATCATTCGGGCTCCGCCGCCGGGCATGATGGCTGCGTCGATGAGTTCGTTCTGGGGGTGGCGGCGGCCGAGTGGGAGTTCGCCGAGGATGAGTTCGGATTCGACGTGTTTGCCGGCTCGGAAGAGGGAGAGTTTAACGGTTTCTCCGGGTTTGTGGAGGCGGAGGAGGGTGATGAGTTGGCCTTCGTTGACGAGGAGTTGGTCGCCGAATTTCCAGATGACGTCGAGGGGTTGGATGCCGGAGGTGGCGGCGGGGCTGTCGGTGTCGATGGATTTGACGACGAATCCGATGCCTTTGGGGAGGGAAGGGAGTTGTGCGGTGGTGGTTTCGTCGGGTTTTGAGAGGTCGAAGCCGAGCCAGGGGATGCCGGATTTTTGGATGGCTGGAGGGGGTGGGATGGGGCCGGTTTGGGGAAGGATGGTGGGAACAGTGGGCGCGGGGGCGGGAGGCGCTGGGTCGGCAAGGGCGGCGCAGGCGGAGGCGAGGAGGAAGAGGTTTCTGACGATGGATTTCATATCAGAAGGTCAGAAGGAGCTGACGGGCATGAGGAGGATTTCCTCACGGGGTTCGGTGACGCGGAATTCGATGCCGGTTTCTTCGTCGCGGAGTTGATTTTCGCCGATGGTGCGGATGCGGACGGCTTGCATGGCGGAGCCGTCGGGATCGGAGAGCCAGCCTTCGTCTGTCATGGATTCGATGCGTTCGGATTCGCTGACGAGGATGAGGCCTTGGGGGGTGGAAGGGGTATCGGTGGCGGTGTTTTCGCGGGTGGTGGGGCCGGAGCCGGGGAGGAGTGCGAGGAGTGTGGCGATGGAGGCGGCGATGGTTGAGGGGATGAGGAAGCGGAGCTTCCGTGGGGCTGCGGTTGGGCCGGGGAGGGTGGTGGTTTGTTGGGTGGGGAGGGACTCGTTGAGGTCGGCGAGTTCGTCGAGCGATTGCTCGATGGCACGGAGTCCCGAGTCGCTGAAGGCGACGGGCATCAAGCGGGCGAGAGCTGCTTCGATGGGGTCAGGCGCTTGCATGGCGGGATTGTTTGATGCGGCGGAGTTCGTGGGAGAGTTGTTCGAGGGCGTAGCGGTAGCGTGAGGCGGCGGTGTTTTGGGAGATGGCGAGGGTTTCGGAGATTTGAGCGAAGGTGAGGCCGCCCCAGGTTTTCATGACGACGACTTCGCGGAGTTTGGGGCTGAGGTTTTGGACGGCGTCGCGGAGGATGAGTGCTTCTTCGTCTTCTTCGAGGACTGGGTCGAGCCAGACGTCCTGGAAGTCATTGAGGTAGATGATGGATTCCTCGCGTTTTTTGCGGCGGGATTCGCTGCGGTGGAGGTTGAGGCCGCAGAAGCGGATGGTTGAGAAGGCGAGGGGGAGGTCTGGCGGGGTTGCGCCTTTGTCGGCCTGGTAGTTCCAGAGGCGGATGATGGCTTCCTGGACGAGGTCTTCGGCGTCGTGTTGGCATTGGCTCCATCCGCGAGCGAAGAGGAGGAGGCGCGGGCCGTTTTGGGCGAGCCATTCTTTCCAGACTGTTGCGGGTGATGATGCCATCCGAAGGGAAAATGCCCCGGTTCGTGTGATTTGTCTGCAAAATCTTCCGGGCCGGGGCGGAAGGGTTGGGATAGGGGAGGAAATGGGGGATCAGTCGAGGAATTTGATTTTGCCGGGCATGCGGAAGGTTCCGCGGGCCATGGCTTCGTGTTGTTCGTCGGTGCAGGCGGAGTTGGTGGGGGCGTCTGCGGGGGCGTCGGATTTTTCGAGGTAGTGGTTTTCGGTGAGCCATTTTTCGACTTCCTCGCCGCTGATGTCCGCGAGCATGTGGCCGTCGATTTCGACGCATGGGGAGAGGGGTTGGCCGCTGCGTTGTTCCATTTCCCAGCGGAATGCGGGGTTTTTGATGATGTCCTTTTCCTCGTAGGGGAGGTCGTATTTGCGCATGATGGCGCGGACGCCTTCGCTCCAGCCGCAGAAGGTTTTGAGGTAGGCGGTGATTTTGGGAGTGGTGGTGCTCATGGTTGGCGGGGATGATAGCTTGTGGTGTGGAAGGTGCAAGGGTGTGGGTGGATGGGTTGTGTGATTTCGTTATTTGCAAATCGGCTGACAGCGATTCAGGTTTGGCGCGTAACTTCCGCGTAACTTCCGAATACAGACAGACATGAATCCAAACGAATCGATCCCGAATCCGCGCCGCAGCTTTTTGAAAGCCCTTGGCGGTCTCACTGCCGGCCTTGCCTCGCTGCCTGCGCTTGCTGCCGCCCAAACCGCCCAAGGGGCGGCTCCGCGTCCGAGTGGTGCGAAGTACATGGGTGATTTCGCCGCTCCGAAGCTGGAGAAGGTGAAGATTGCGATCATTGGTGTGGGGGCTCGCGGGTCCGGTCACATTTCGCAGCTGGCGACGATCGAGGGGACTGAGATTGTGGGGATTTGTGATTTGAATGAAGGCCGTGCGAAGGGTTCCGAGGCGAACGTGAAGGGCAAGGGGCATTCGCCGAAGGTTTATTCCGGGGATGAGAATGCCTGGAAGAAGATGTTGGAGGAGGTGAAGCCGGATGCGGTGTTCATCGCGACGCCGTGGGAACTGCACGGACCGCAGGCGGTGGCGGCGATGAAGGCCGGTGCGCATGCTTTTGTTGAGATTCCGATCGCGCTGACGATTGAGGAGATGTGGGACATCGTGAACACGTCCGAGGCGACGGGTCGGCACTGCATGCTGATGGAGAACGTCAACTACGGGCGTGAGGAGCTGCTTTATCTGAACATGGTGAGGCAGGGCGTGATCGGCGAGTTGCTGCACGGTGAGGCGGCTTACATTCATGAGCTGCGCGGGCAGATGAATGGTGGAGACAGCACGGGATCGTGGCGGACGCTTCATTATGCGAACCGGAATGGGAATCTCTATCCGTGCCATGGATTGGGACCGGTGGCGCAGTATATGAATCTTGCGCGCGGCGAGGACACGTTCCGTCGTTTGGTTTCGTTCTCATCGCCGGCGAAGGGACGCAAGTTGTGGGCTGAGAAGTCCACGAACCTGACGAAGCCGGAGTTCAAGACGCTGGATTACCAGTGCGGCGACATGAATACTTCGATCATCAAGACGGCGCTCGGGCGGACGGTGATGGTGCAGTGGGATGAGACATCGCCGCGGCCGTATTCGCGGCACAACCTGATCCAAGGGACGAAGGGGACGCTGAAGGGTTTCCCTAATGGAATGGCGATCGAGGGGATGACGAAGAGTTATCATGACTGGACGAGCAGTGAGGAGTTCAACGCGATTGCGGAGAAGTATGAGCATCCGTTGTTCAAGCGGATGGGTGAGCTGGCGAAGAAGATGGGCGGACACGGCGGGATGGATTTCCTGATGTTGTTCCGGATCATCGAGTGCCTGCGGAAGGGCGAGCCGTTGGATCAGAATGTTTACGAGGGTTGCTTCTGGTCCGCAGTGGCGCCGTTGAGCGAGAAGTCCAACAAGGAGGACGGGATGCCGCAGGATTTCCCGGACTTCACGCGTGGCGGCTGGAAGACGACGAAGCCGCTGGCGGTGGTGGAGTGATCTGCTAGAAAACGTTCGATTTGAATCAGGCGCGGTCCTTTCGGGGGCTGCGCCTGGTTTTTTTGGATGGGATCAGTCGGCTGCATCGACGAAGGTGACTGATCCGATGCCAATGCCGGCGAGGGCGTCGAGGAGTTTGATGACTTCGGTTTGTGGCGTTTCGTTTTCCGCGTGGAGCTGGATGTTGGGTTTGAGTTTTTGCTGTTGGAGAGTTTTCAGGCTTTTGATGAAGCCTTCCATGTCGAGTTCCATGCCTTGGGAGAGGATTTTTCCGTCTTTGGAGAGTTTGACCAGGAGGTCGATGGTGTTGGGATCGTTGTCGGGTTTGGGGAGTGAGAGTTTGAGGTCTTTTTCGCGGGGGCGTATGGTTTGCTCCACGGTTGCCTGAAGTGCTTTGACGACTGAGTCTGGGAGGTTCCGGCTTTTGCATTTTTCGCAAGAATCACCGGAGCCATCGGGGTGGGTGACGAAGACGACGTTGGAGATGCCTGCTTCGGCGGCGGTGCGGATGAGGGCGCGGGAGTTTTTGAATATGACGTCCTTTTCTCCGTGGAGTCGGAGATGGGCTTTGGGTTCGATGGCTGCGAAGCGGTGGAGGAGTTGGGAGAGGGCGTCTCCTTCGAGCGGAAGATCTCCGAGGAAGGTTTTTCCATCGGCGGTGATGCGGAGGAGGATGCCGTGTTTGGGATTCGCGCGAGGGGGCCTTGGCGGCGGATCAATTTTGACATCTGCTAGAAGGGATCGGTTTGGATCGCGGAGGAAAGAAACGGGGCGTGGCGAGGGGATTTGGGAAAGCTTGAGAAGCTGGATGAAGGTGGAGAAGGAGGCGTTTTCATCCGGCAGGACGATGAGGCAGGAGCCAGCGGGATTTCCGGCGTGTTTGAGGGCGGCGGTGAGTTGTTCGATTTCCTGTCCGGGATCGAGGGAGAAGCTGTTAGGAGTGGCGGTGTTGATGAGTCCGTGGACGCGGGAGTCGGCGATTTCCAGCATGAGGGCTGTGTTGTCCGGAGATGGGGTGGGGTTGAGGGGAATGGCGGGTGCGTTGTTGAGGCGAATGGATTTCCAGCCGTTTTTGAGGTCCTCGATCCAGGGTGCGGCATCGGCGATGGTGCCTTGGGTGGTTTTCTGAATTTCGAGCGTGTGGCTGCGGCGTTGGGCGAGCGAGGTGGGGGTGATGAGAGTGCCGTCGGCGAAGGTCCATGAGGATTCCTGCCAGTGCACGCGGTTTTGGTTAGGCGGCTTCGGTTTGGAGCAGCCTGTTAGGAGAACCATGAGGAGAATGGTGCAGAGGTGTTTCATGGGGTCAGGGGTTTTCGGGGAGTTTGAAGTGTTTGGCTTTGCGGAAGAATTGTTCGAAGTCGCCATCGCATTCGGCGAGGAGGGATTTGAAGGTGGGGATGTGTTCGTGGTAGGTGAGGGTGGCGACGAGATGGGCGTTGTTGAGATCGCCGTGGATCCATGATTCGAGGCCGCGTCCTCCCCATTGGCGGCGGAGGTCGAGGAAGCTGGATTTGAGGTCGGCGAAGATGGCGGCTTTGCGGCGGCGTTTTTCGGGATCGGGGATGGAGGACTGATAGAGGGCGTCGAGGCGTTTGCGGGTGGTGTCGATTTGCTGATAGAACTGCATTCGGCGGACGAGGCGGGCTTCGTAGTTTTTGAGTTCGGTGGTGCGGCCCTGGTGGGCGAGCCAGCGTTTGACGCCTTCTTCGGCGATGGCGTTGGCCATGGATTCGTTGAACATGGTTTGGCCGCGGCGGAAGAGGCGGCGGTGGGTGAGTTCGTGGAAGAGGAGTTCGGCGAGGTCGGTATCGGCGTCTCTAACAAAGGTGTTGAGGACGGGATCGTGGAACCAGCCGAGGGTGGAGTAGGCGGTGACGCCGCCACTGTGGACGTCGTATCCTTGTTCGCGGAGTTGGGTGGCGAGGGCGAGGGTGTCTTCTTTTTTGAAGTAGCCGCGGTAGTCGAGCTCGCCGAGGAGGGGGTAGCGCCAGGTTTTGGGTTTGAGGGAGAATTCCTCGGCGGCGTGGAGGACCCAGACGACGTGGTCGCGGCCGAGGTCGGCGTAGCGGTCGTAGCTGGAGTGGCCGGGGAGGGCGAGGTGGTCGGTGGCGAACTGGCGGATGTTTTCGATGGTGCGGAGTTTTTGGCGGAGGGTGGGGTCGGTGTTAGGGTTGGCGATGATGGGTGTGCTGGGTTTGCTTTTGCGGATGATTTCCATCTGGCCGGAGACGGCCTGGGTGTAGAAGTCGATGGTGGCGCAGGAGGTGGCGGCGAGGGATGCCAGCAGGAGGGTGAGCGCGTGGATCATTCGGCAGGGCATGGTGGAGGATGGCTGTGGATGGTGGGTTCGTCGAGGTCCGGATTCTGTCAGCATTTCCCTTTTCAGGTGACGATGTCTGTCACTAGTCTGGGTGCCGCATGAGTGACGTAGTGATTTTGTTTTCCGGACAAGGGGCCCAGAAAGTGGGCATGGGCAAGGATTGGGTGGAGCATTCCGCGACGGCGCTGGGGATGGTGAGGCGGGCGGATGATGTGTTGGGGTATGGGCTTTCGGAGGTGATGTTTGAGGGGCCGGAGGATGAGTTGACGCGGACTTCGCGGTGCCAGCCGGCGTTGTATTTGCATGGGTTGATGGGATTGGCGTTGTTGCGGGAGCGGTTGCCGAATTTGCGGCCGGTGGCGGCGGCGGGGTTGTCGCTGGGGGAGTTTACGGCGCATGCGGCGGCGGGGACGTTTTCGTTTGAGGACGGGCTGAAGTTGGTTTCGCGGCGGGGGACGTTCATGGAGGAGGCGTGTGAGGCGACGACGGGTGCGATGGCGGCGTTGATCGGGGGGGATGAGGCGCAGGTGCGAGCGCTGGCGGAGAGCGCGGGGGTGGATGTGGCGAATTTGAATGCGCCGGGGCAGATTGTGTTGTCCGGGGCGGTGGCGGGGATCGACGATGCGGTGGCGCGGGCGAAGGATTTCGGGATCCGGCGGGCGATCAAGTTGAACGTGGCGGGGGCGTATCATTCGCGGTTGATGCAGAGTGCGCAGGATCAGCTGGCGGCGGAGTTGGTGGGGGTTGCGATGGAGACGCCGGGGATTCCGGTGGTGTGTAATTTCGAGGCGCGTGCGGTTTCGGAGGCGGGGGAGATCCGGTCGATGTTGGAGCGGCAGGTGACGGGATCGGTGCGTTGGATGGAGTCGATCCAGGCGTTGATCGGGATGGGTCACCGGACGTTTGTGGAGCTTGGGCCTGGGAAGGTGATCGCGGGTTTGGTGGGCAAGATCGACAAGGATGCGACGGTGCATTCGATCGAGGATCTGGCGTCTTTGGAGCAGGCGGTGGAGGCACTTTTCTGAGGGTGAAAAGGGGTGTGATAAAAATTCGTTTTTCGCGAAAAAAGGTGTTGCGTGGGCGGGGGCTGGCCCCTAGCGTCCGCGCCACCCGAACGGGATGGAGCGGTAGCTCAGTTGGTTAGAGCGCCAGCCTGTCACGTTGGAGGACGCGGTTTCGAGCCCCGTCCGCTCCGCCATCCCATTCGAGAAACGACCCCGCCTGAACAAGGCGGGGTTTTTTCGTATTGGAAGGTGGTGTTGGTGTTGCAAGGTGGGGGCGTGAGCGATTCGGGAGATTCAAGAGATCCGGGAGATTTGGAGTTTAGGTTTGGCGGGATAGCGCGGTTGTATGGCCGTGCGGCGTTGGAGCGGTTTTTGGGTGCGCGGGTGGGGGTGATCGGGATTGGTGGGGTGGGGTCGTGGGCGGTGGAGGCTTTGGCTAGGTCGGGGATCGGGAAGTTGGTGTTGGTGGATTTGGATGAGATTTGTGTGACGAATGTGAACCGGCAGTTGCATGCGATGGACGGGCAGATCGGGAGGCAGAAGACGGAGGCGATGGCGGAGCGGGCGCGGGCGATTCATCCGGGGTGCGAGGTTTCGGTGGTGCAGGGGTTTTTCAATGAGCGGTCGGCGGAGGAGATTCTGGGGATGGGTTTTGACGGGGTGATCGATGCGATTGATTCGCTGGGGCATAAGGCGCTGTTGACGGCGGAGTGCCGGCGGCGGGGGATTCCGTTGGTGCTGTGTGGGGCGGCTGGGGGGCGGAGGGATGCGACGCGGATCCGGGTGACGGATTTGGCGCGGAGCGGGAAGGATCCGATGTTGCAGCAGTTGCGGCGGCGGTTGCGGGAGCAGTATGGGTTTCCGAAGACGAAGATGGGGACGGATCCGGAGTTGTTAGGGATCGATGCGGTGTATTCGGATGAGAAGGCGCTGTTTCCGCAGTGCGACGGGACGGTATCGACGGAGCGGCCGGAGGGGGCGGAGCTGAGGTTGAGTTGTGAGTCCGGCTATGGGACGGCGACGCATGTGACGGCGGCGTTCGGGTTGGTGGCGGCGGGGAGGATGCTGGAGAGGTTGGCGGGGGGAAGATTGTAGTAGTGAATACGTAGTTTTTCTAGGATTTGGGGTTTCGGGGCGTCCGGCGAGGCATTTACTACTTGGCAAATGGGTTCCGGGATGTCCGGCGAGAGGGTGTCAAAAATCTTGCCAAAGGGAAGGGTGGAGGATGGACTGCTGATGCTGAATTGGCGAAGATGGCGTTCTTCGATCCGATTTATCGAGACCCTTCTACCACGTATGAAATCGATCCGTGCGTTGTTTGCCTGCTTTGGAATGTTGATCACGTTGGTCGCTTCGAGTGTGGCGGAGGCTCAGCAGCCGACTTTCCGGGAGACGGCGGATTGGATCATCATTTCCGGTTTCCGTGACTTTGGGAAAGGGGCTTTGCCGTGGACTTTTGCGATCAGGAAGGATTCGGTGAAGTCTGTTACGGTTTGGACGGATCACGGAATGATTCCGTCTACGGATGAATCCAAGCGTTATGAGGCACAGGAGGAGATTCAGAAACTGCCGGCTGTGATTCATGTGACGACCGATGAATTGGGGACTTCGGGCGAAAACAAACAGTATGAGATTTGCGGGCTGACCCATGAGACGGCCCCTGCGATGCTTGAGAAGATCTTGGAGGCTTTGGGTGGGTTGAAATCTGCGGAGGGAGCGGAGTGAGGTGGGGTTGTTCTGAGTTGATTTTGGTGAAGAGGTGGGGTGGCGCGTTGACAGCCGAAATTCTTACGAATTTCGCTACTTGAGGGGGAGGGATTTGGGCACGAAAAAAGCGGCTTTTTGGGCCGCTTGGTTCGTTGGGGGTGGTTGGGATCGCCGGGTGGCGATGGGGGCGGTTATTTGACGCCTTTTTTGCCGAGGCGGGTGCCGACGGTGGCACCTTGGCGGGCTTTGAATTTGGGGTTGGATTTGCAGATGACGTAGACGGTGCCCTTGCGTTTCACGACTTGGCAGTCGGCGTGGCGGCGCTTGGCGGAGGCAAGGGATGAGAGAACTTTCATGGCGCGAAGTGGTTTGAAATGAACCGGTAGCGGTTGCACCGGGGCGCGAAAACTAGCGGTCGGCCCCGGGATGTAAAGGCATTTCTTGGGGGTTTTGGGTGTTTTTGGGGGATTTTTTTCAGCGGGTGAGGGTGGGTTCGAGCCAGAGTGCCCAGTCGGAACTGGGGCCGTCTCCGGCGTCGTCGGTGGAGAGGATGAGGGATTTGACGCCGGTGAGGTCGATGGTGAAGGGGTGGTTTTTGTCGGACTTTGTGACGGGGGATTGCCAGAGGGTTTTGCCGTCTGCCTGGATGGTGAAGCGGACGGAGCCGTCGTATCCTTCGGCGACGCCGGCGGTTCCGGTGAGGGTTTTCCAGGTACCGTCGAGGTTCCATTCGTGGCGGGCGTGGGCGTGGGCGTAGAAGCCGTGGGTGAAGAGTTGGCCGCCGCTGACGAGGAGGGCGTTTTGGTCCGGGAGGCGATCGCGGATGGGTCGGCCGTAGCCGACTTTGACGGTGGCGGGCGGGAGGTCGGAGAGGGGGAGGGTTTTGGCGTCCGCGGGTGGTGCGGGGCGCGGGGCTGTGGCGTTGATGAGGCGTTGGGCGATTTGTGAGATTTTGGGGTCGGCCTGGATGGGTGCGGTTTGGGCGAGTTGTTTGGCTTGGTCGATCTGGTTGGTGTTGAGGGCGGCGATGAGTGGTTTGAGGGTGAGGGATGTTTGGATGAGGTTGATGTTTGCGGTGCCATCAGGGGCGACGGAGTAGGGGTAGCGGAAGGGTGTGGCGCTGAGGAAGCCTGAGGCGACGCCGTTTGCCTGGAGGAAGACGACGCGGAGGAGTGAGTTTTTGCCGGGGGCGAGGGCGTTGCAGTGGAGGGTGAAGCGGCCTTGGGCATCCGGGACGGCGGTGGCGGTGGTGGCGTCGTAATCGCCGCCGCCTTCGGGGTCCATGTAGGCGACGACGCCGTAGACGGGCGGGTCTGCGGTGACTTTTCCGGAGAAGATGAAGTTCTTTCCGTCTTTGCGGATGGCGAGGTCGGTGGGGCTGGCGGTGGGTTGGAGGTCGGCGCCTTTGAATGAGCCGGAGAAGATGGGGTGTGAGGCGAGGCGGAGGCCGTGGGCGAGGGTGAGGAAGGAGCCGGGGCCTTCGCCGCGGAGCTGTTCGCCGTAGGTGCGGTTGCCGCTGCCCATGAGGGCGGTGCCGAAGGCTTTGGCTTCGTCGGGGCGTTCGCGGTTGTGGGGGAGGCCGAGGGCATGGCCGAGTTCGTGGCAGATGCCGCCGATGAAGATGGAGTTGTAGCGGCCGACGGATATGTTTCCGTATTGGCCGTCGCGGACCATGGGTTGTTTTTTGTCGAGGAGGGCGAGGTCGAGGATGGGTGAGTCGACTTGCCATGCGGTGCCGTTGCGGTGGGTGCCGCCAGCGTAGTAGGGGCTGTTCTGGGTGATGGTTGATTTTTCGGGATCCCAGTTGGCCATGTTGCAGAAGATGACGAGGGTTTCGTTATCGGGGTCGATGCCGGCGGCGCGGAGGGTGGGGAGGGATTCTGCGCGGATTTCGTGGCCGCTATCGCCGTTGTAGTGGGCGTAGGGGTGGCGGCCGCGGACGAGGTGGATGCGGAGGAGCCCGTCGTCGGCGTGGTCGAAGCGGAGGGTGCGCGGGCCGAAGCCGAGGCGCTGCATTTCGGAGGCGTAGAAGTTGCGGATGTCGAGGAGTGCGGCGGTGAGGCGTTCGCGGAAGCGAGGGGCGGGATCGCGGTCGTTGGGGGTCCAGAGGATGACGTGGAGTTTGCGCTCGGCTTTGACGGGGTCCTTGTCCTGCCATGCGTCGAGGATGGCGCGGGCGGCGGGGACTTTGGCTGCGATTTCCTCCTGTGGAGTGGAGGAATGGGCGAGTGGGGCGGCTAGCAATGAGAGAATGAACAAACGAATCACGGCGGGGAGAACGTCTCCGAGGGGGGAATTGTTTCGAATCTTTGCCTGTGGCGTGGCGGTTAGAGGCGGGGTGAGAATCTTCTCCACTGTTGCCCTTGAAATGGTTGGGGCGTGTGCCTATTTCTGGCGCGGCACCTTCCGCCCTTTCCGTTTTCGTCATGAACGCCCTTACCCGCAGCCTCTCCACCTACTGGCAATCCTCCATCGGGAAAAAAATCGTCGTCGCCCTTACGGGGTTGTTGCTGGTGTTGTTCCTGGCCGGTCACCTGACGGGCAATCTGTTGATTTTCGTGGGTGAGAAGGCGTTCAATGAGTATGCGGAGTTGTTGCACTCGATGGGGCACGGGATGGGTGTGTGGGTGGCGCGGATTGTTTTGCTGGTGACGGTGGGTTTGCACATTTGGGCGACGATTGCATTGACGAGGCAGAACCGGGCGGCGCGGCAGCCGTATCAGTATCAGGCGACAATCCAGGCTTCGCGTTCGTCGCGGTGGATGATCATGAGCGGTCTGACGATCCTTGCGTTCGTGATTTTTCACATTCTGCATTATACGGTGCGGGTGGATTCGGATTTGGCGAAACTTGGTGAGACGAACCCGCATGCGATGGTGGTGCTGGGCTTCAAGAATGTGTTCGTCTCGTTGTTTTATATCATCGCGATGACGATGTTGTGTTCGCATCTTTCGCACGGTGTCGCGTCGATTTTCCAGACTCTCGGGCTGCGGTCGAAGAAGGCGAAGAGCCTGATTCACAAAATTTCGTGGGGCTACAGCATCGCGATCTGGGTTGGGTTTGTTTCCATTCCGGTTGCCATCATGCTGGGTCTCGTCAAGTGAGTTCCCTATTTAACTGATTTCCATTCATCCCATTCCCACCATGTCCATCGTCCTCGACAGCAAGATCCCGTCCGGCCCGTTAGAGCAAAAATGGTCCAAGCACAAGATGGACTCGAAGCTCATCAATCCGGCGAACAAGCGGAAGTTTTCGATCATTGTGGTCGGTTCCGGGTTGGCAGGGGGTGCGGCGGCGGCGACGTTGGCGGAGCTGGGGTATCAGGTGAAGTGTTTCTGTTATCAGGATTCACCGAGGCGCGCGCACTCGATCGCGGCGCAGGGTGGGATCAATGCGGCGAAGAACTATCAGAATGACGGGGACTCGGTGCGCCGGTTGTTTTACGATACGATCAAGGGTGGGGATTTCCGTGCTCGTGAGGCGAATGTGCACCGTTTGGCGGAGGTTTCGAATCACATCATTGATCAGTGTGTGGCGCAGGGTGTTCCGTTCGCCCGGGAGTATGGCGGGTTGCTGGACAACCGGTCGTTTGGTGGGGCGCAGGTTTCCCGGACGTTTTATGCGCGTGGTCAGACCGGGCAGCAGTTGCTGATCGGGTGTTATCAGGCGTTGGAGAAGGAGATCCACAAGGGTGGGGTGAAGATGTTTCCGCGGACGGAGATGTTGGATCTGGTGCTGGTGGACGGGCACGCGAAGGGGATCGTGGTGAGGGATCTAACGAACGGGAAGATTTCCTCTTATGCGGCGGACGCGGTGATTCTAGCGACGGGTGGTTATGGCAACGTGTTTTTCCTTTCGACGAACGCGATGGGTTGCAACGTGACTGCGGCGTGGCGTGCGGCGCGGCGCGGGGCTTTATTCGCGAATCCATGTTTCACGCAGATCCATCCGACGTGCATTCCGGTTTCCGGGGACTATCAATCGAAGCTGACGCTGATGTCCGAGTCGTTGCGGAACGACGGGCGGATCTGGGTTCCGAAGAGCAAGGAGGTGGCGGAGAAGCTGCGCAAGAAGCAGATGAGCCCCAACGATGTGGCGGAGGGCGATCGGGACTATTATCTTGAGCGGAAATATCCGTCGTTCGGCAATCTTTCGCCGCGTGATATCTCATCGCGAGCGGCTAAGGAGGCGTGTGATGACGGGCGTGGTGTGGCACCGACGGGGCTGGGTGTTTATCTTGATTTCCGTGATGCGACGGCGCGTTTGGGTGAGTCGACGATCCGTGCGAGATATGGGAATCTTTTCCAGATGTATGAGAAGATCGCGGGTGAGGATCCTTACAAGGGTCCGATGATGATCTATCCGGCGGTGCATTATACGATGGGTGGGTTGTGGGTGGATTACAATCTGATGTCGAACGTTCCCGGGTTGCATGTGCTCGGAGAGGCGAATTTCTCGGATCACGGGGCGAACCGATTGGGTGCCTCTGCGCTGATGCAGGGGTTGGCAGACGGGTACTTCGTGATTCCGACGACGATTGCGAACTATCTGGCGACGCAGAAACCGGGAGCGGTGACGACGTCCGCGCCGGAGTTCAAGCAGGTGGAGGAGGAGACGCGTGGGCGTGTTAACAAGCTGATTTCGATCAATGGCAAGCGGACGGTGGATTCGTTCCATCGGGAGCTCGGGATGACTATGTGGGACAAGTGCGGGATGGAGCGTTCGCGTGAGGGGTTGCAGGAGGCGTTGCGGAAGATTCCTCAGATTCGTGAGGAGTTCTGGGCGAATGTGCGGATTCCTGGTTCGGGCGAGACGGCAAACATGGAGTTGGAGAAGGCGGGACGGGTGGCGGACTTTCTGGAGTTCGGCGAGGTGATGTGTTATGACGCGCTGGAGCGGGAAGAGTCGTGTGGTGGTCATTTCCGTGCGGAGCATCAGTTTACCGAAGCGGATCCGGATGTGCAGTCCGGGAAGACGCAGGTGGGTGAGGCGAAGCGCCACGACGAGCATTTCTCGCATGTTTCGGCTTGGGAATATCACGGGCCGGGCAAGGCACCGACGTTGCATAAGGAGGCGTTGGTGTTTGAGAGCGTGAAGCCGTCGATCCGGAGTTACGCGTGAGGTTTTTTTGGGGAGAGGGTTCAGTTGAGTTGGTTTGTCAGTTAGTTAGATGAGTGATGGAGTCCTGCGGCATTTTATTAGACCTTGCGAATTAGAGTGACCGAATGCATTCGGTGTGCAAAGTTGCCTGCATGGCCACTTTTTCGATCGTGGACCATGAACTGAAGAGGCTCAGCCTCACAAGGAAAACCAACTGATGCTCTGAGACTGATAAAGGGGCATCAGGTGGTCAAATGCACTCACTATGAAACTCTCGTCAACGAGCTGAGTGTAAAAAACGAAGGTAATCGAATTTCCTGATTGACAGAACCGACTTGCCTAGGTAAAACGTTTTACCGGATCGGCGCGCGATTGCGTTCCAGTCCCGATTCGTCGATCTAGACTAAAACCAAATCCTGAATTCATGAACCCTAGCAAACTCGCTCTATTCATTCTGCTTGCCGCATCGTCTGCGCATGGGGCCTATGTCATAAGCCAGCCAAATGAGCCTACTTCTCAAGGAAATGCCGGAACTGGGCAGTCGTTTACGCCGAGTGTCGGGATGGTGGATGATCCCGGCTCATCGACCGTAACCATCGATCTGACCAGTTTCTCGCTTTGGTCCAACGGTGGTGCTTCGGCAACTACAGGAAGAGACACTACCTATCTGCTAATCTACGACGCCAACCCCTCTGGTGCGGCCAATCTCGTTGGCAGTTCGAGCAACTTCATTGATTTGAACCCGATTTCGAATGCGCCTACCGGCACGCAACTGGTATGGACATTCAACAATCTGACATTGAATTACAGCACCACGTATTTTGCCGTGATTTCTTCTAGTAACTCGGGAACCACCGTGAACGACATCGGTGTCGGTTTTCGCAACAGTACCTTAAATCCCTATGCTGGTGGCAATGCGCTTGCTGACAACTTTGCTGTTCAGGGGACCGGTGATCTCAAGTTTTTCGCCACCTTCGTCAATCCAGTTGCTGTTCCCGAGGCTGGCGCAGTCCTGCTAAGTTCGATCGGAATGCTTGCTCTGTTGCGCCGCCGCCGGGTCTGAGGGGGCGAATCGGTGCCTGTGGGCGAAGCAGAGCTAGGCTTCGCCCGCAGTCGTTACCTCTGCTCATCTCGCCAAATCATAGCTCCGTCTCCTTGCGATCCGGCCCTGCTAGCACGCGCCAAGGATGGAATGTTAATCTTCAGTGACTGATTCGACAACCAATGTCACCCAATACTAAAAAACGCTCACCGTTCTGTGACCGCATACGGCGGCCTTGCATTCTCCTTCGCCCAATTCAAAGGCTTAAGGCCGCCGTCGTTTGTTGGTTGGTCTGTGTTGCCTCCGCGTTTGCGGTGGTTGACGTGGATTTCAGCCATTCCTACACTGGATCGACTGCTCCCATCCAGAACACAGGTGACATTACCTTGGTGTTCACGGTGGATGGTTCGGGGAACGTGACTCTCGATGCGTCCTGCGCCGATCCGGACCCGGCGGCCTACGTCAATGAGTTCGACGGCCCGGTGGGCACAATCAGCGATCCGGCGATGTGGGGGCAGAGCTTCACCATCGTCTTGTCGTCTTCGGGCAGCGGGAGCCTACGCGTCAGCAACAGCGGCACTGGGCTTTCCGTCCAGGGCGGCAATGCGGAGCGCTTGGACTTCCTCAACGAGGAAATCACCGCTACCGTCCTGGCGGCTGGATCGGATTTCAAACTGCTGGAAATAAACTATGCGAACGCCACGACCACGGCGGGCACCGAGATGAATGTGGCGGGAAGCGCCTACACCCTGACCGGCTCCAGTGGCACACTTGACGTATCCGCTCAAGAGGTCACCGGAACCTTCACCATCAACTCAGCGACCGACGCGGATGCCCAAGGATTCGTGCTCAGCGGCTTGTCTTTCGATCTGACAGGCCTGCCTTTGTTTGTTTCGGACACTGTTGTGAGTTTCGCCAACAGCGGGAATGGATTCGGACCGACCCCGCCCTTTGTTCTGGCTGGGAGCGGCTCCGCGACCATCACTCTGGCTTTCTCGATCAACAACGCCGGAATCGTATCCCTCAATGCCTCCACCACCAGCGGCAACGGAACGTTTGCTGCCACAGTGAACGAATGGGACGAGGCCGTTGTCGGTTCGGTGTCGGATCCTTCGTTGTTGGGAAAATCGTTTACGCTGATCGGTAGTGCATCAGGAGGAACCGGGGGCCTGGCCATCAGCGAGCTTGGCGGCGGCGGAATCGGGATTCAGGGCGAAAATTCCAACCGGGTCGATGGTCTGAACTACGGCGCGGGTGACACCACATCCACCCCGGAAACCTTAACTTGGACGCTCAACGCGCCGGTTGGACTGGGGTTGGTTTTCAAAAGCTGGTCCTACATCGAAGGTGCCGGCGGGGACATCCGGATCTCGAACGGAACAACAAACAGCGACTTCCCCAACATGACCGATGCCACGGGAACACTTGTCATCTCCGACCTGCCGCTTGGCCATGGCGAATCCCTCACCTTCAAGGAAATTTCCGGAATGGGAGCGACCACAGGCGCAGGCATCGCTGGCTTCAGCTTCACCCCGGTATCCACTTCCACACCGCCTCCCGGTTCCGAAGGATTTGATAACGGCGCGGGAAACAATCTCTGGACCAACGCCACGAACTGGAACCCGGACGGCGTGCCGGCCGCGCCCTCCAATGCGATCATTGATGGTTACAACGTGATCCTCAACAGCGCGGCGCCCGCCAGCCCGGACGAACTCCGGCTCATCAATGGCTCGCTCACGGTCGCCGGTAGCGGAACGGTGTCGATGCGCTCGATGACCATCGGCCGCGAACTCACCAAAACCTCTCGGCTCGTGATCGACGGCTCGGGCCTGTTTTTCGGCTACACCGGCTCATCCGCCACCGACGAGTTCGCGGTGGGCTCCGCCGGCACGCTGGAAACCAAGCCGGACGCAGGTGGCAGCAAACCGCTTGAACTCGGCACAGCCAGGCTGGTTCTCGACCTGGGCTCTGAGTGGATTCTTGATGGTTCGAATCACACAGGATCCTATAACATTGGCGACCGTTTCGTGTTGGCGAACTTTGGCTCGTTCTCCGGCAGCACCGCGGGACTCCGGACCCGCAACTTCGCCCTGCCTGCAAACCGCCGGCTCGAATTGGTGGCCACCGCCACCTCGCTCTACTACGAGGTGATGGCCCAGACCGCCGCCATCGGGCCGAACATCATCCTCATCAATGTGGACGACATGGCCGGTGGCCAGCACTTTGGCTTCGATGGCAGGAGTTGTCTCACGCCGACCCTCGACACGCTGGCATCCACGGGCATTCGTTTCACTTCCGCATTCGCCGCCTCGACCGTCTGCGGGCCCTCGCGCTACTCGCTGCTCACCAGCCGCTGGCCGTCGCGCAACACCAGTGAAAATTTCACCTCGCTCTATCCGCTCGGAACCCTCGGACGATTCGGAGTATCGGACACCGATCTGGAGCACGATGGGCAAAACATCGGAGCCTGGCTGCAACAGGCCGGCTACCGCACCGGCTTTGTGGGTAAATCCCACGTGCTCGATGATGAATTGAAAGATACCACCAAATGGACCTCCAAGGGTCTGCTCACTTATGGGAAAACCGTCGATCCGGCCGCCAATGCCACGGTCAATGCGGCCATGAAACACAACCACCGTGTCGTCTGCCAGATGATGCGCGAACACGGCTTCGATTTTGTCGATGGTTTCTATCACGCCAACCTCAAGGAACTGTACAGCGATAAACTGAACGTCCACAACCAGGAGTGGATCACCAGCCGCGCGCTTCGTTTCATCGAGGAAAACCACGACGGGCGATTCTTTCTCTACATGGCGCCCACCATCAACCACGGCCCGGTGAACAACAACCTCGACTACACGCTGCGTGCCAACAAGGCCTATACCAGCGCCGGCTATCTGCCCAACGAGGACTACTCGTTCATGCCGACGCGCCAGGCGATCATCAACGAAGTGAACGCCGCCGGCAAGGACCTGATCTCCGCCCGAGAAACTTGGCTCGACTACTCTATCCAAGCCATCATCAACAAGCTCAACCAGCACGGTATCCGCAACGACACCCTCATCATCTTCACCTCCGACCACGGCGAGAAAACGCTCTACGGCCCGCTCGTTTGGGGGAAGTCCTCCCTCTATGACCTCGGGATGAAAGTCCCGCTCGTGATGAATTGGCCAAACGGCATCACTTCGCAAGGCAGGACCTACAACGAAATTGTCAGTCATGTCGACATCGCTCCCACAATGCTCGCCCTGACCGGTGCCTCCGGCCTACCGACCCGTCCGGTGGACGGGGTGAGCCTGGTTCCGGTGCTCAACGGCGGGAATGCCGCAGTGCGCGATGACGTATTCTGCGAGATCGGCTACGCCCGTGGTGTTCGCACCAAGAACCGCAAATACATCGCCTTGCGCTACACGCCCACGGTTTATGCCCAGATCGCGAGCGGCTTTCAGTGGCCGGAATACAATGCGAGTTCGCAGCTCACGGGTGGAACCATCGCGCGGCCCTATTACATTAACAACAGCGGTCTCGGAGCGGGTGTCGCTCTAACCAATCCGACCTACTTCGACGAGGACCAGCTCTACAACCTGACCACCGATCCGAACGAGAACACCAACCTCTACGGCCAGGACCCCGCCACCGCCTACGATCTCAAGAAACGGCTCGCAAATTACATCGGTGGCATACCCGGTAGACCGTTCCGGCAGTTCAACGATGCGTCGACCGAGTTCTCGCCATCGCCGATCTCCGCGCCTGCCGCACCCGCTGCGGTCCAGATGAAGTTCCTCAATCCGAACTCGGTTCAACTCAACTGGACCGATCCTGCTAACAGCGAGCTGGGATACGTCGTCCGCAAGGCCGTCAACGGCGGTGTTCCAGTCATCGTTGGCGAGTTGCCTTCCGGTGCGACCACCACCCAGGTCGCGCTCGATCCCGGCACAGAGGACATCGTGCTCGAAGTCGCCAGCTACAACGTGGCGGGCGACAGCGGGGTCAATGAAGACCTGCTCGCTCCCGAGTCGTGGCGTTACCGGACCTTCGGCGACGTCGATCCCTCACTGAGCCAGACTGTCAGTGCGTGGTCAAACGATGCCGACGGCGATGGCGAGTCCACCCTTTGGGAATATGCGTATGGCACCGATCCGCGGTCAGGCACATCAGTCGCCCGACCGGAACTGAGGATGGGATCCGGCATTGGCGGACCTTTCCTCGAATACCGCTTGCCCCGCGACCGCCGCCGCGGCTTGCAATTCCTTGGCTCTGTTTCTCCTGATCTCTCCTCTGGATGGCAAAGCGGTCCGCCTCATTGCGTGGTCGTTGAAGACGAGCAAAATCACCTTCTTTTCCGCAGCACGACACCCGTGAGCGGAGCCGCGCATCAGTTCATTCGTGCTGAAATGGTCAATCCACCAAGCGGGCAACCGTGAGGCAGTTCGTGAACCCAACTTCAAGCGCTTCCTCTGCTCCGTTGTCCAAGTGGTGCCTCAAGTTTTCACCTTGCCCCTGTTAGAAAAATCATGACGTTCGCCGTAACCCACCCAATGTGCATCCCTGCATGCCGAAAGCATCGCGGTTTTGCCATGGTCGTTACGTTGTCCTTGATGGTGCTCCTGACAATTGTGGCAGTCGGCTTGTTGACTTTGTCGTCGATATCACTTCGCTCCAGCTCTCAAGGCGAAGCGCTGTCAATTGCCCGCGCCAACGCCCGTCTCGGCCTGATGCTTGCCCTTGGTGAGCTCCAAAAGGAGCTTGGGCCGGACCAACGGGTCTCCGCGCCGGGCGGCCAGCAACTCGAGGAGGGCGACAAGTCCGCCGGAGCTCAATGGACCGGGGTTTACAACGCTTGGCCGGCCGAGAACGAAACACGCCCTTCGCCAACCTTTCGCCGCTGGCTCATCTCCGGAGATGAAAGTGTGGTTACCAATATCTCTTCTGCCAAAACATCATCGCCTTCCGCAAACAAAGTTCCGCTGGTGGCCGCGGATGCGAATCACAATGCAGTGGAAGCCGGACTTGTAACCACTTCCAACGGGGCCTGTGCCTGGTGGGTGGGAGACCAGAACATGAAAGCCAAGATAGGCGGATCCGTGAAACCTGCCCCTGATGCCATCGCGGCCACCGATCGGTTGCAGTCCGCTCCTCGTGCCGCGCACGAGGTCTTCTTTGGCAATGCCGCGATCGCCGCCGATGCGCCGCAACTGGATCGTTTGGCATCCACGCGAAGCGCTGAACTCTTGGATCCGTCGGTGAAACCGCTGTTTCATGATACTACGGCGGACTCGCTCGGCCTGCTGACCAATGTGCGTGCCGGTGGATTCCGCAAGGATCTCAATTTTCTGATGGAAACGCCCAAGCCGCAGCCCAATACGCCGGAAGTCGCCCCGCTCTACACTGCGGGTTCCACCGCGGGCATCAATTTGGGCGAATTATGGGTCGATCACAATATCTGGGCAGAGCTTGAATATCCATCCAGTCCACCCACTCATGCCGATGGCGGGACGATTCCCTCCGGTATGCCCTTCCTAGTATGCACTGCGGAAAAAAATGACTCGTTTCTGCTCTACAAACACTTGCCCAGACTCCAGCTCACCTTGCTCTACTCGCTGATCAGCAAAAGCCGGATGGTCAACGGCAAGAAGATATATGATCTCTTTCTCGTCGCTGATCCGGTGTTCACCATCTGGAATCCCTTCGATGTCTGCCTTCATGTGCCCGCTTCCGCCTTTGCCACCTTCAAAAGCTGGGCCATTCCCTACGATTTGAACATGAAACTGGAAAACGGCCCGCCGGGCAGCAAGACCTCGTTCAACCGATCCATCAAACAACTTTCAAACGATCGGCTGTTTTTCTTCTACGGTCAACTGGGACGCGGGCAAAATCTCGTGTTGCGGCCCGGCGAGGTGCAAGTCATCGCCCAAGGATTCGGTGACAGCATCAAGAACCCGGGCAAGGGTGCCTGGCAGTTCGACGGCAAACTCGGCTGGGAGTTCGCCTCGGGTTATGCCTATCCCATTCCTTATGAAACGAATCCCTTGCTGATGGACGGCTCGCAGAGGATCACCTATTCGATGACTCCCAACGCAGTCAAGAGTGATGCCGGAATGTTTCTATGGAGTTATAACATCGGCGAATTGGTGGATAACTCCGGAGCCACGAAGTATGTAGGCAGTTTCAACATCGATCTGGTTTATTCCCGCCTTCCGGGCGAGACGGCGATATCGGCGAATGCGTTTCCGAATGTTTTTCCGACCTTGCCGCTTGACCCCTCGGCGGGAAATACCATCGCCCAGTTAGAAAACAACAAATGGCCGATCTGTGTGTTCACATACGGATTGCGGACAGAATCGGATCCCATCTTCGAAGACGGCCAGACACCCGGTACCCGCTTTACCGGCCGCGCCATGCTGCGTGCCAACGAAACCTCCGTGGCCCAGGACCTCTACAATCTCTCGCCGGACATCCTGCGCACCTCGCCCCTGCAAGTCGGTATGCGGCGGGTCAACAGCCTCAACAGCCCGATCATCGAGTGCGACGCAAACGGCCTGGGTTATTATGGCGCGGAGTATGGAGCTGCCGGCGGCGTTTCCTATGTCGTCACCCGTTCGATTCCGCGGGAGCCCATCCATTCGCTTGGTGCCCTTCAGCACGCCGCCGCCGAGGGAGCGCGATTTGGCCAGGCGCGGGGCGAGCGCTCGTGGTTCATGCAGCCGTCCATCAGCCATGCGATCTCCAACTCGTTCGCGCCATCTTGCTTCTCGCCATCCGAAGTGCGCGGCCAGCTTGCCCGGCGGGATGCGGCGGATCACTCCTACCTAGCAAATCTAGCACTATGGGATACTTACTTTTACTCTTCGATCAAACCGCGCTCAACCTCCGCCCATAGAAACCCCACTACCGCCTATCAGGAACAGAAAGCGCGTCTGGAGAATTTCCTCGTCGGCAGTGGTCCCAACTACAAATCACTGCCCAACGAGCGGATGAAGCCGTGGACCAGCAACCCTGCGGCAGCCGTCAGCGCGATTTTCCCCTCCTCCAAACCTGCCAACGATGCCGCCGACCGCATCGCTTCCTTCCTGATGGTAGATGGCATGTTCAACGTCAATTCCACCTCGGTCGCCGCATGGCAGGGTTTTCTATCAGGTCTCAAGGGAGCCAAGGTGCCGATCAGTTCAACTCCAGACCTCAACAAGGATGCGGATTTGGTGGACACGGAAAAAAAACCGGTCGCGTCGCTGCTCAGGCCGGCTGCCGGAGAGATCGACTCCACCGCGCTCGCAGACTCTGCGGATCGTGACCAGTGGCTTGGTTTCCGCAGTCTTGATGATGGACAAATTGAGGAACTCGCCAAGGCAGTCGTCAAGCAAGTGCGACTCCGCGGCCCCTTCCTTTCCATCGCGGACTTCATCAACCGGCGTCCGGGCAACGACAAGGATCTCGCCTTGTCCGGTCCGCTTCAAAGCGCGCTTGATGACAAGGAGGTTTCCATCAATGAGGCCTACCGCGATGGGGGGCGCTCCCTCAGTGTAGCCGAGGCCGCTGCCCAGGGTTTTCCCTTTCCCGAGGCGGAAGCGGGTGCCAAGGCGGTCTGTGCTCCGGGTTATGTGAAGCAAGGGGATCTATTAACTCCGCTCGGTCCCATGATCAACGTGCGAGGCGACACCTTCGTGATTCGCGGCTATGGCGAGGCACGTGATGCCACGGGCAACAAGGTGTTGGCCCGTTCTTGGTGCGAAGCCGTGGTCCAGCGTGTGCCGGACTTCGTAGATCCTTCGGACCAAGCTCACGAGCGAGTCCCTAAATCCAATATGAACCTAGCTTTCGGGCGCCGCTTCAACATCGTCTCTTTCCGTTACATTCATCCCCAGGAAATCCTCTGAAACCACCGAACGCACCAACCACCTGAGCCATGTTTCACAACTTGAAAGCCCATCTAACAGTCGTAATTTCCTCGGTCGGCCTCGCTTTCGGCGCGGAGTCTTCCGGGCTTGATGTTAGGGCCTTGCTGCTTGTGCCCGGCGGGCCGATTGTGAAACTCCACCCGATGTCCGGTGAAAAAGTGGGCGAAGCAGTGCAGGTCGGCGCGCGGGGCTTGAGTGAGTCCTTCAAACCCTTCAGCCGCGAGTTTTCCCTCGCGATCCCTGACGCCAATCAGGAGTCGGGCTATCGTTCCGTTGGCAAAGTGACTTTGCCAGAGCAAGGCAAGGATTTCATCCTCCTGCTGGAACCAGCCAAGGAGGATTACAAGGTGCATGTCGTCGATAGCCGCGAGTCCCGATTCGGCGCGGACTCCATTCTGTTTTTCAACGCATCGGACACCATCCTTGGAGCGGCTCTTGGCACGAACAAGTTCCTCATCAAACCGCGTGTTGCGGTCTTCGCCAAGCCTCCACCAAGCGGCGCCAAACCATTTTATCAAGTTACTTTCTATCAGCCAGAAAACAGCAAGGCGCGCCCCTTCGCCAATACCCGTTGGCCCCATCGGAACAACAGCCGGTGCTACGTGTTTTTCTACCGCAGCAAAACCGGACGACTGACCTATCAGGCGGTTGATGAGTATTTGGCGCCAGTGTCCGTCGCGGATTGATTTCATTGCGGAGGGCACTCCAATCGACCTTTCCCATCACTCTCCGCCCGCTTCTACTTCTGCTGCCGACATTCATTCTCCTGTTGCAACTCAGTGGATGAATCCGCCGAGGGGGGTAGCCGGATCATCATCGCCCCGTCGCCTCAAATGGTATGCGGATTAGAAATGCCTCTCAAGAATGGCTGAAGCTTCTCTGGTTCCAAATCCACCCGCAGCCGAACAAGGCGGCATCATCGCCCAGCTTGGCGTTGATGATGTCCACTGGGCCACTGCTTTGCACAGCATGACGATTCACAAAACCTCGAACCTTCGGAAGGATGACGTCTGCGGATGCCATGATTCCACCTCCTAGAATCACGCACTCTGGATCGAAGTGCTGGATCAGATTCACGGTCAGGGCCGCCCATGCCTCGATCGCCCGGTCGCACAACTGCTTTGCCAGCGGATCACCGGCTGCAGCATGCGTGAAGACCGCTTGGTAATCGAGTGGATTTGCCATGACGAGCGTGCTGGAGGCGAAGCCTGGCATCTGTTCCGCCCTCATGGGAAGCGCCCAGGACGCCACCAACCCTTCGATGCAACCAGGAGCGACATTTTCCGAGACCTCCGTTCCAAGGTGGGTGATGGAGAGTCCTCCGAGGTTGCCCGCCATGCCGCCGCGTCCGCGCAGTGGACGCCCTTCCTGAATCACCCCGGTTCCAATTCCGGTGCCGAGAGTGATCATTACCAGGTCATCGATTCCGCGTCCGGCTCCGGCCTGCCATTCACCGATTGCTGCTGCCCTAGCATCGTTCTCCAATAACAGCGGAAGGCTGAACAGAGACTTCACCATGGTGCCAAAATTTTCGTTTTTGGCGTCGGCGAATTTTCCGAACGACCAACCTGCCCGCCGAAGGCCGGGGTCAATCACCATCGGAAGGGCCCAGACCATGCCTTCGAGATCCGTCAACCTCACGCCCGCTGATCGGCAAAGGTCATCGGCGCGCTCCTTGATCTCCGGCAGCCAGTCCTGCGATTCTGATCGCGCCGGCGAGGGAAATCGGCTCTGCTTCCTCAGCGCGCCGTGATCCATGAGGCCAAGCTTTACAATCGTCCCGCCGAAGTCTCCCGCAAGAATCATATTCGCCTAAAGTGATGACTTGCGCTTATTGCGGCGATTCCTCCCAGTTCCTACCATGGGTTGCGATGGCATCTAAGTGCTTCATGTAGCCAAGGCTTCGGGCGTGAGGGATATCGGGCGTCCATAGGCGACGTGGCGGCGAGTTGCCCCAAGCAGGGCGATTCATGCCGACATAGTGATCGAAGACGACCGGTGGCTTGGCTTGATGATCAGAAAGCTGTTCACGAAGGACTGGATTTAGCGACTCATCTACGCGCAGGATGAAGTGGAAATCGTGCCACCCTTGATCCGAGTGGCGACGAGAGAAAGCGGGAGTCAGTGCGCTGTCACCGGTCCACGCCATGAGTGGGGAACGCAGAAGCGAAAATTGCCAGATGTCACCGTGAAGCCTCGAACTGTAGGCATCGGGGGTATGCAGGCTTAGGCTGTGGTTTTCGGCCTGTACGCTGTCCCAGCCGCAGAACGGCATTTCGTCGGGGCCTGGCTTGCGGCCGAAATGCCCGCCGGCCAACCCACTGGTCCAACCGGACGGTGAGTTGGCGAGGTGGATAGGCATCTGCAGCATTTTGTGCCGCTCGGTGAAAACCACCTGAAGGTTCAGATGAATTTCGGGTTTATCGGCGTAGAGGGTGATCCCGAGTCGGATATTCGAGCCACCGAGGGCTCGATCGGCAAAGAGTCGTGCGCGCAACGGACCCGAATCCTCGATGATCCATTCGAGATTCCCAAGGCGATCGGTGATGTCCTCGTTGAATCCGGTTTGGTGGAACACCCATGTGTCACCGTGTTCTTCGCGGAGATGCAGGGAAAGCCCATTCGTGCCTAACAAATCGCGCCCTTTCCAGCGGATTGATTTGATTCCGTTTGGTCCCGCTTCCACGGCAAGTTCCCCACTGGTGATGGTCTGAACGAAGACGTTTGTCGGATTGGCTGGCTGCGGGTAAGGGGAGGGGGCTTCGTCGAGAAGCTTTATCACCCGCTGACCGCAGGCGGGAATGCTCACCGGAAGTACAACGCGGTGTACCATTGAGCCGGCATTTGGCTCGGAGGTGACAAGCTGGAATGGAATAGGTTGTCCGTTTTCATCAGCGAACCAACGGTCGCGCCAGTCGTCGAAATCAATGAACGGTTCGCACTCGATGTGCCCTTGAAAATCATGTGCCGAGCCATTGAGAAACACCAGTCTTTGCGCATTCTCGCCGGGCAGGGCGGTGCGGGCGTGGCGGCGGCTGATGCGCACCAATTCCTCCTCGCCTGCGATGCAGGCCCGGCCTTGCATGTGGCGGGTGGAAATGTAGGACGAGGGGACGCTGGTGCCCGCTAGAATGTCGTGAAACTGGGTGAATGCGAGGTCCTTCCATGCCTCGTTGATGCGCGCGATGGAGACGGACTTAGCTCTCTCGTCAGTAATGAAAACTTGTGCAAACTCCTCCGCCTGCTCCAATAAACGTTCGCCACGATGCTGCAATTGTTTGATGTCATGCATCACACTGTAGCAACCCGGAAAGGTTTTCTGCAGTTCGTAGTCCACGACCGGCATGTCATCCCGCCGGGCATCGGCTTCAGTGAAGAATTCATCCACGGTGCTGAACCGCAATTCGATTCCATCGAAAGCATTGCGGTGCTCAAGCAGCCACTCGATGGTGGCCTTGGTCGGACCTCCGCCATGATTGCCCAATCCATAGAACATCATCGTGTGGCCAAATGCCGGATCCGCGGCCTTTATCGAGAGGTCGATTTGGCCGTGAAGATCATCACTGCGCGTCACGTAACAGGGGGAGATGCGGTAGCCGATCACCTCCGCGTTGCCGGCCCCCTTCCAGCGGAAGGTTTGGGCGGGCAGACTCACCTGGCTTTCGTTCGGACGGTGAAACACATAGCCTCGGTATCCGAATTCATGGAGCAGGTCCGGCAAGGTGGCAGGGTGTCCGAACGTGTCCACGTTGTATCCGACCGTTGGACTGACGCCGAAGCGGTCCTTGAAATAGCGCTGCCCCAGTTCGATCTGCTTGCGCCAACCTGCCGCCGTCGGGAGGTTCGCATCCGGTTGGATCCACTGCCCGCCAGCAATTGACCAGCGGCCTGCCTTTACTAGGTCCCTGACCGCCGCGAAAAGCCCCGGATCAAGATCTTCGACCCACTGGTAAAGCCACGCCTCGCCCCGGGTGTAGCGGAATTCGGGATACTCATGGCAGCGATCGACCGCCGAACGGAACGTGGCGAGCGCTTCATCGGCTCCGGCCTGCCAGTTCCAAAGCCAGATGGGATCAAGGTGCGCGTTGGCGATGAGGTGGACGACGGTTCTGGGCATGGGAGGTTGGAGCCGGATTGACGATGGTCCGCGGCGAAGCGCTTGCGAACCCGGCGAAAGTGGCATGGTTGTTCAGTTGAGTAAACGATAAATCACAAATGACGTAATTTGGTCGATTTGAGTGATTTTGAGGGGTGGATTCGAAGCTTCGGCACGAGTTTTTTGCATTGAATAAATTTGATAAAAATTCTTGTGCTCAGGATTTGAATGGTTAAACGTTCTTTCGAGTAAGGCATGCGCTTGTCTGCAGAGTTGGTACACGCGCCTGCTGAGTTGTTCCACGACTGCTGCCAAATCCAATCGATACGAACAACCTCCGATCCCGGATACGAATCCTGAACCCATCCATCCACAATTCGTCCCCTTAGAACCCCGATTTGCGCTGATTTCCCAAGCAAGCAAACTAGAACCATTCCACAATGAAACCCAGATTCACATCACTGTTCAAAGCTTTCGCTGCATCTTCATTCTTCACTTGGTTCGTGACTCCAGTCTCGGCCGCGAACTTGACGTGGGACACAACGTCTGACGATGGCGCCGCTGTCACTTCAGGCAGCGGGAATTGGAATCTCACCGCAGGAAACACGGTCTGGAATGATGGTGCCACGCCGAATGTCATCTGGAGCCAGACCAGCACCACCGACGGCAGCAACACTGCCACCTTTGCCGGGGCGGATGGCGCTCTTAACCAGTATGTGGTCACTCTCGGCACGCAAGTGGCCGCCGAATCTCTCACCTTCAACTCCAGCGGGTACCAGATCACCGGAAGCACGCTGGCGCTGATCGTGTCGCCGACAGCGCCCATCTCGAACGGGGCCATCACAGTGGCCGCCGGCAAGACGGCCACCATCAACTCAATCCTTCGCTATGCACACAACAACGGCGCTAACGTGAGCGTCGGATCAGGCGGCACTCTCAATCTCGGCGGTGGCACCACGGCAAGCAACAACCCCCAATGGCAACTGAGCGGCGCTGGCACCCTCAATCTTTCCGCCGGAACGTACACTAACAACATCGGTAACTTCAATGCCGCCGCGATCAACCTGATCGGTGGAACCCATGCGATTACTCCTGGCAACAACAACGGAGCGAGTATCGGCAATGCAGCCGGCCAGAACGTCAGTTACACGGTATCCGGAACCGGTAATCTGACGGTCAATAACAACACCACTTCCGGCACTGGTTCCGGCCCCAGTTGGCTGCGTCTGGGCAATGGTGATACGGGTGTCAGTGAAGCCAAGTTGACGGTTCAAACCGGCGGTACAGTCAGCATTGGCAACGGCAAGTATGGAGAACTTCAGATCTCAGGTTCGGCCACCTCCAACGGAAAATTGGATGTGCAGGGCGGTGCGCTCACCATCGCCGCCGGCGTGCCCGCTGCCAACAAGATCTATTTCTTCAAGAACGGCTCGAGTAGCGGCTTTGCCGCCACGATGATCCAGTCCGACGGCACGGTGACGGCCAATGGAATCCAATTCGGCGGCGACACCGGCACCTACAATGCCGCCTCTTCCGCCACGTTGGCTCTCAGCGGCGGCAATCTCTATGTCGGTGCACAAGGGATTACACGTGGCTCCAGTGCCAGCACCCTGCCGGTGATCATCCAACTCCAGGACGGCACGCTTGGCGCTTCGGGAACCTGGTCGTCCTCCTTGGATATGAAACTCGGTGCCGCCACCATCCGAGCCGCAAATAGTAGCGGCACGGCGCAGAACATCACCCTCTCCGGCGTTCTCTCTGACGATGAAGGCACAGGAACCCTCACCAAGACCGGTGCCGGCACACTCGTCCTTTCCGGTGGTGGTAACAACACCTTCACAGGTGCAACCACCGTCAACGCCGGGACACTCGATCTCGGTAAGGTCAATGCCGTCAGTAGCTCCAGTTCCCTCACCATCGCGAACGGCGCGGGACTGGCGCTCAGCAGCAGTTCTAGCATCGTTCCCAATCTCACCTTCGTCGGCACAGGAACGCTCAGTTTCAATGTTGCCGACGGCCACATCCTGACGGTCAGCGGCACGGACGGAGTGACCAACAGCGGCGCGCCCGGATCGATCACCATCAACATCACCGGCACGGCACCCGCCAACGGCACTTACACATTAATGGGTTACAGCGGCACGCTGCAAGGCAGCGGCTTCAGTGCTTACGCCCTCGGTAGTGCGCCCGCAGGCAAGTCCTATACTTTGATCGATACTGGTAGTGCCCTGCAGTTGTCTGTCTCGAGCGCTTATACTTGGACCGGTGCGCAAAGCAGCGAGTGGAGCACAGCCATCATCGCCGGATCCAAAAACTGGAATCTGGATGGCAATCCGACTGATTATGCGGACGGCCTTGCAGTGTTCTTTGACGATACCGCCATCAACAAAACCGTGGAAATCACTGGAGCGGATGTGATGCCTCAGTCGGTGGAATTCAGCAGTGGTACATACACGCTGCAAGGCACCAACAAGATCGTCGGTCCCGCGCCGGTCATGGTGGCTGCCGCTGCCACGCTCAATCTCGGCTCCTCGGATCTCCTGCCGGACGGTGTTGGTTCGGGCAATCTCATGGTCAACGGGATCTTCGACCTCAACGGCTTTTCGGAAACCATCAATGCCTTGGGCGGTAATGGTTTGGTGGACAACTCCGCCGCCGCCACCACTTCCACCTTGGCCGTAGGCGCGGGCGCTGGCGGCAATTTCTCTGGGACGATCATGAACTCGGCCGGCACTCTGGCTTTGGTCAAGACCGGTGCCACAGATTTCACCCTGAGCGGAAACAACTCCTACAGCGGAGCCACCACTATCAACCAGAACCGCCTGTTCATCACCAATGGCGCCGCGTTCTCCCCCAATACCGCGGTCACTGTCAACAACGGTGCCTCCTTCGTTCTGAGCGCAAGCGGCAACCCCGCCTTCAGCCAAACTGTCACGCTCGCATCCGGGGCGAATCTGTCACTGCGTCAAGCGGCGACCCTCAGCAACGTCACTCTGCCGACTTCCGGAAGTGTGACCTTCAACTTCGACGATGTCGCCACGCAGTCACTCAGTTTGGCCAGTGATATCACCCTCAGCGGCAGCTTGGGCGTCCAGATTGGGGGTGGAGCCGGAACACCGGGTGCAATCACCCTGACGGGAATTCTTACCGGCAGTGGCAGTTTGGTGAAAAACGGACCTGGGCAACTTTCTCTAGCAGGCGCGAACACATTCGAAGGTGGCGTCACCCTCAGGAACGGCACCATCAACGCGATCACAAACAACACCGCACTCGGCACGGGCACGGTTATCTTGGGCGGCAACGGCTCCACCGGGGCAACCTTCATCACCGGCAGGGCGATCGCCAATCCCATCACGGTGAACGCTCCCGACAGCGGCTCCGTTGTGATCGGCGCGAACGGCAACGGCTCGGGTTACAGCCTGTCGGGTGGAATTTCCCTGAATGGCGATCTCACGATCCAGACATTCAACAATCCGGCCAATCCGGGGGTCGTGGCCACCGGAGGGATCACCGGAGGCATCACAGGCACCGGTAATGTGGTTCTCAACAACAACGGCCTGTCCGCCAACGTTTTCAATATCACGACTACCGCCATCAACCACACCGGCAGCCTCACCCTGCAAGGCACGGCCACCGGAAACACCAACATCGGAGCGGTCATCGGATCGAATGTCACCGGCATTACGCAGAACAGCGCGACATCCCCCATGATCCTTAGCGGCGCGAACACTTATGCCTGCAACCTCACCATCAACACTGGCACGGTCCGGATCTCCGACAACTCCAACACTGCGAACGACTCCTCCACCGTCACCATCGCCGCGAGCGGAGCGACTCTCGATCTCACCTATGCCGGCACCGACACCGTGGACAAACTGGTCATCGGTAACACCGAGCAGCCGGCCGGAATCTACGGGAAAATGGGTTCGGCCTCACCAATCATCGGTATCTCCCAGATCACCGGCGACGGAACGCTGACCGTGGGCGCAGGTTCGTCCAACTTCGCTTCATGGGCCAACGATCCGCTGAAAGGCAACATCCCTGGCGAACCGGCCAACGGCGACTTCGACAACGACGGCATCGCCAACATCGTCGAATACGCCCTCGGCCTCGACCCACGGGTTTCCAGCCAGCCCCCAGGCACGCTTTCCGGAAATACGATCACCTACACCAAGGGTGCCGATGCGATTGCCAATGGCGACGTTTCCTGGGTGATAGAAACGTCTGAGACCCTTGCCGGCGATTCCTGGATCGAGGAGCCTGTGGTTCCAGGTGCCACGATCTCCTACACCTTCACACCGGGTACGCCGGTGAAAAAATTCGCCCGCCTCAAAGTGACACAAATTCCCTGATCGGTCCTCCTTGATGTCGAATGGGAGGCGTCCCGGCGAAATGAGGCACCCCTGAGGCAATCGAACCGACCGGCCAGAAAAGTGGCGTGCATTCTATCCAATTTGTCATCATCCGCCTATTTGCCAAATGCCGCAGTTTCATCGGTTCCGCAACCCTCAACCTCGTGCCAGTTTCTAACAAAAAAAACCAAGCCTGTCGAAGGGAAAAAGGCGGATCTGTCCGCAAGTTCCGCCACTCCATTGGAGCGCCCGAACTCTTTTGAATCGTCATGTTGCTCCGTCGTCCTCATTCCAGACTGGTCAAATTGCCTGCGGATTCACAAGCTCCGCGCATGTCGATTGCCAACGGTGGTGCGAAACTCCGTGATATCGCCGAACTGCTCGGTTGCTCGGTTGCCACAGTCTCCAACGCCATCAACGGCCGTGGTAGGATCAGCGCGGACATGCGGAAGCAGATCCTCGACAAGTGTGCCGAGTTGAATTTTGTACCGAATTCCGCAGGACGCAGCCTGCGCCTGCAGCGGACCGATGCCGTTGGAGTGATCTACGCCCCGTCGTTCGCCGAACTGTTCGGCAACGTCTTCTACGCCCGCATCATGGAAGGCTTGTCGGAAACCTTCGGCGAGGCCGGCCTCGATCTGGTGCTCGGCAACCGCAGGGACGCCGACGGAATGCCCTCAGTGATTCGCCAAGGCAAGGTCGATGCTCTTGTGGTATTGGCCGGCGTGTTCACCGCAGCCGATTACGAGACATTGCGTCACTGTCCGGTGCCGCTCTGCATCGTGGATGGCTGTGTCCGTTCGTTCGATGCTGATTCGTTGACCACTGATGGTTTCGGCGGTGGCCAGCAGGTGGCGGAGCACCTCTACCAATATGGTCACCGCAAGGTCGTGATGATTGCCTACCGAAATCCACTCTATAACATCGAGCAGCGCATCGCGGGATTCTTTTCCGGGTTGCGGGCCTGCGGTATCGAAGCCAGTGAGGCGGATTCCCTCATCCGGGTGGATAATGACAAGGAGGCGGCCAACGAGCTTCTAGCGCGTCTCAACTCCCAGAACCCGCCAACCGCCGTCTTCGCGGTGAACGATACGATGGCTTTGAATCTGATGGATGCCATCGAGCAAGCCGGGCGGTCCATACCGGACGACGTTTCCATCGTTGGCTTCGACGACGATCCGATGGCCGTTCGCGCACGGCCGCCATTGACCACCGTCAGTCTGAAGAAACGCGATATCGGGGCGGTGAGCGCAGGCCTCGTGCTCGACCGCCTCGCCCATCCCGATAAACCCGTCGTCCATCAGGTGCAACCGACTCGGTTGGTCTCCAGAGAGTCGGTCGCCCATCGCTAACTGCGGATTTCAATCTCAATCACCTGACTGTGCCTTGAAGAGAAAACGTTTCACCTCTGACGGAATGTCGGGCATTCCGCCTGAATCTAGCAGCCTTTGTCATGTAAGACTTAGTGGACTGTTGCTAGTGCTTTTTGGGTTGGCGCTGTCTTCCTTTGCTGCCCACCACCTCAACATCATTCTTATCATCACCGATGACCAGAGCCCTCGCAATCCGCCGACGCCGGAGTATCCCAAACTGGGTTCGCCGTCGGGCTTCGGCTTTGGTGGCGACCGGGCGCTCACGCCGCACATCGATCGTTTGGCGCGCGAGGGAATGGTGATGACCAATGCGAATGTATCGTGTCCCGATTGCTCTCCCTCCCGCTACACCACCCTGACAGGCCGCTTCGCGAAGAGGAGTCAGGGAGCGGCATTCAAGCGCTTGTTTCCCATCGGCACAATGGCGCGCCCGGAAAACAACGTGGAACTCGGCAAAGACGAAGCGAGCCTGCCACGCCTGCTTCAAGCCGCGGGTTATACGACCGCATGGGTCGGAAAATGCCTTATTCTCGATCAGGAAATCCTCGAAAAAACCATACTCTGGGGCACCCCTGTCGCGCCGGGCTTGAACTGTTATCCCCTTGAAAGCGACCCAAGAACCGACCCGAAGACCAACCACGCAATGCGCGACAACCAGCAGTGGTGGCGTTCTCGCATTCGCAAAGAGGGCTTCGATTGGGTAGGCGCTGTCTATCCGGGCAACCTACTCGAACTTTTCAACAAGCAGTCCAATGTCCACAACGTCGAATGGACCACCCGCTCGGTGCTTGATTTCCTCAACACGCGTTCTCCAGATGGCGAGCCGCCCTTTTTCCTCTATTACGGCACCACCATCCCGCACGGCCCCAATCCATGTGAGAAATCAAAAGCAGGTTTTACCAACGCTCTGGACTCCGATCCCAGCTACACCGGAGAAGGCTATCGAATCGATCTCGACTACTCATTCATGCCTTCACGCGCGTCGATCAAGAAAGAAGTCGCCGCAGCTGGCTTCGATATGAAACACGCATGGCTGACGTGGTTCGACCACTCGATCGGCGCGATCCTGCGCAAACTCGATGAGCGCGGACTCGCGCGTCACACGCTGGTGATCGTTACCTCCGACCACGGCACCTGGCGATACGGCAAGACGACGCTTTATGATGGCGGCCTCAAGGTGCCGCTCGTGATGCGTTGGCCTGCCGGAATACGCCCGGGTTCAAGTTACCCTCATCTCGTTCTCAACACGGACTACGCCGCCACCCTCTTCGATCTCGCCGGAGTCAAGTTGCCTGATACCTACAAGCTCGATGGTCTATCATTGGCCCCTGTGCTGTACGGCGAAAAATCCGGCCCCTTGCGCGAGGAAACCTTCCACGAGATTGGCTTCGCACGCGCCGTGAAGACATCGAAGTGGAAATACATCGCCGTGCGCTATCCGCAGGAAATCCAGCGCCGCATCGACTCTGGCGAAAAGTTCCCAGCCTTCGGTGATGCTCCGCCGAATCCAATCCCCTATCTGGTGGCCAACAAATACCTCGGATATCACAGCTCACGCCACAACCCGAACTATTTCCAGAAGGATCAACTCTACGATCTTGAAAACGATCCTCGGGAAAAAACCAATCTCATTGATTGCCATCCCGAAGTGGTCGCCGATCTCAAAGCCAGCCTCAGGAAGCACCTCATCACTTTTCCGGACAGGCCTTTCGGAGAGTTCACCCGCTAAATCCAAATGACACTCACAAGCTACTTCGGAATCATCGACTATGTCTTCATGGGGCTCTATGTCCTCGTCTTGATTTTCCTCGGATTCTATCTCAAGCGCCTCGCTTCACGCAGTCTTGATAACTATATCTGCGGCGGGAAAAACATTCCGTGGTGGGCGATGGGCGTATCGGGCATGGCGAGCTTCCTTGATCTCGCCGGCACTGCCGTGATTGTCTCCTTTCTTTTCCTGATGGGGCCCAAGGGCTTGTTCGTTGAGTTTCGCGGCGGCGCGGTGCTGGTGCTTCCGTTCATGATGCTGTGGACCGGCAAATGGCACCGCCGTTCCGGTTGTCTCACTGGTGCCCAATGGAACATCTATCGATTCGGCGATTGCTGGGGCGGCCGGGCTTCTCAATTGATGGGCGTGATCGCCACGGTCCTCACGACCATCGGCATGCTCGCCTACCTGATCATCGGTGCGGGGATCTTCCTCTCGACCTTCCTGCCATTTTCGCCCGAGGCCTGTTCGCTGACTTTGCTGGTGATGGCCACGCTCTACACGATGATGTCCGGATTCTATGGCGTGATTTTCACCGATCTCTTCCAAGTCGCCATCATCCTCGTGGCGGTGATCTATGTTTCCGTTAAAGCCTTCAACGGGGTGAGCGATGCCGAAGAAATCTCGCAGATCGCCATGAAGGTGACCGGCAGCCCTGACTGGATCAACGCCGCGCCACAATGGAATGTCCATGTGCCCGAAGGATATGAAGTATATAAACACCTGCTCATCTTTGCTTCGTTTTATCTGCTCCGGACCATCGTCGCCGGACTCGGCACCGGTGCGGACCCGCGCTACTTCGGCGCGAAGAACGACCGCGAGTGCGGCAAGCTCTCGATGCTGTGGACTGTCCTGATGACCGTGCGCTGGCCGATGATGATCGGCATCGCCGTGATGGGGCTCTATCTGGTGAATGACTTGCTGCCGGAGCAAGCAAAGCTCAAGCAAGCGGCAGCGTTGATCCATGACGCCCACCCAGAAACCGCCAAGCCTCAATGGGGCACGCTCATTTCCTCGATTGCCAACACGCCCGGCAAGCAAGACCCCGCGTTGGTGCGCTCGTTGAAATCCCTGCTCGGCGAGGACAAGTGGGCGGAGAAGTTAAACCTGCTAAGTTATGAGGGAACCGTGAATCCGGAGAAAATACTGTCAGCGGTGCTGATGATGTCGGTGGCGGAGGGCATGCGCGGCGTGCTGGTGATTGCATTGATCGCCGCCGCACTTTCCACTTTTGGCAGTTGGGTAAATTTGGCAACCGGACAGTTTGTGAATGATTTCTATAAGATATGGGTCCGCCCACAGGCCCAGACTCGCGAGTTGATCTTCGCCAGTTGGGGAACGGTGCTGGGGATTGTGACATGCAGCTTCCTGTTTTCGCTAACTCTGGACAGCATCAATGACATCTGGGGATGGATGATGATGGGATTTGGCGCAGGCTTCCTCGTGCCGGCATTCTTGCGTCTCTATTGGTGGCGTTTCAATGGCACCGCCAGTGCGATCGGTACGCTGATCGGAATCGTGGCGGCCATCGTCCAGCGATTGCTTTGGCCTGATCTCAACGAGGTCTGGCAGTTTGTGTTCGTATTGACTGTTGGTTTTGTCAGTTCGGTCACCGTGGCACTGCTCACGGAACCCACCGATCCAAAGGTGCTGCGCAAGATGTACCTAGAAACTCGCCCCTTTGGAGTGTGGGGACATTTGAAAAACACGCTGTCTTCGGAGCAGCGTGCCAAAACCTCGCGCGAACACCGCCAGGACCTCATCGCGTTGCCCTTAGCACTGGTTTGGCAGACGACGCTTTTCCTCGCGCCCATGCTTTTCATCATTCACAACTGGCAGGGCTTCGCCGCTGCGTCCGCCATCTGCATTGGGTCCTTCGCTGCGATTTGGTTTTTCTGGTTCCGTCATCAACCCAAAGGGAATCTCTATGAATCATTCCATGAAACGAACGCCGAGCAAAGTCATTGACGCAATGATGGCGTTTATCTGCATTCTCGCCATGGTTGCATGCCAAAAGCCATCATCCGAGCGCGCAGAGAACCAAGTGGTGCGTGTCGACGCGTCGACGCTCACCGGCCAGGTGATGTGTGGTTACCAGGGATGGTTCCGCTCGCCTAATGATGGCGAAGGGCTGAACTGGAAACATTACCGCAACCAAACGAGCGGCGAATTCAAGCCCGGCGAGGCAGGCATCGAGTTCTGGCCGGACATGTCGGAGCTTGCCGAGCATGAGCGCTTCGACACCGCGTTCCGCCATGCCGATGGAAGTGTCGCCCAGGTCTTCAGCTCGGCAGTTCGCGATACGGTCTTCCGCCATTTCAAATGGATGAGGGAATACGGTATCGATGGTGTGTTTGTGCAGCGCTTCGCCACCGAGGTGACCGCTCCCGGTGGCGGACGGGCCGACAACAAGGAGTCCCGCTCCGTCAACCGCGTGCTGGAGCATTGCCGCGCCGGTGCTGAACAGCATGGAAGGACCTATGCGGTGATGTATGACCTCACCAGCATGTCTGCCGCACGCATCGCTGCCGTGAAAGATGACTGGCGTTTCCTTGTGAAGGAAATGGGTATTCTCAAGGACGCCGTCTATCAGAAACATGCCGGCCGCCCTGTGGTCGCACTGTGGGGTGTGGGTTTCAACAGGCGCGCTTATGGTCCGGACCAGATCGGACCTCTGTTGGATTTCCTCAAGAATGATCCTGAATGCGGTGGCATGACCGTCATGCTCGGAGTGCCCACCCACTGGCGCGCCGGTGATCGTGATGCCGGTCCGTTTTCGGATTGGGAAAAGATCTATCTTGCCGCTGATATCATTTCGCCATGGACGGTCGGACGCTTCGGTGGAATCGATGCTGCACAGCGATACGCCTCCGAGATCGCCAAGTCCGATCACGAATGGTGTGTGGCTCACAAGAAGGAACACATGCCGGTGGTTTTCCCCGGCTTTTCCTGGTCAAATTTGAAGAAAGGCACCAAGGAAAATCCCGATGCTTTCATTGATCGGGAGGGTGGCCGATTCCTCTGGTCGCAATACGATTCGCTCGTCCGGACTGCCGGCGCAACGATGGTCTATCAGGCCATGTTTGATGAGCTCGACGAAGGAACTCACATCTTCAAGTCCACCAATAACCCGCCTGTGGGTGACAGTCGCTTCCTGACTCATGACGGCCTTCCCACGGACCACTACCTGTGGTTGGTCGGTGAGGCGACACGACGGGTGAGGGGAGAGGCTCCATTCACAAGCGAACTACCCAAACGATGAAACCATTTCTCATTTTACTGTGTTTGGCCATACACGCGCTTGCTGCCGAGCGTCCCAACATCGTCCTCATTTTCCTCGACGACGCTGCCTACTCGGATTTTCGCCCCTTCGGAAAACCACCCTACGCTACTCCGAATGTGGAGCGCCTCGCCGCCGAGGGAGTGCGATACACCCGCTTTCATGTGCCACAGGCCGTTTGTTCGGCGTCCCGCGCGGCTCTACTCACCGGTCGCTATCCACACCGTAACCGCGTCGTCAATGCCATCGCTCCGGGAAGACCAGGACTGAGCCCCGAGCACCCCATCATCGCTGAAACGCTCAAACAGCACGGTTATGCCACCGCTCATTTTGGCAAATGGCATCTGGGCGACATCCCCTCAACGCGCCCCATGGCCCGCGGCTTTGACCAATACGCGGGTCTCCTCGTTTCCAATGACATGTGGCGCCACAATCCCGCGTGGATGAAACGGGTCGGTGACGGCCCACTTCCATACTGGGAAGACGGCGCGATCAAGATCCCAGATGTAAGCCCCGATGATCAAAAGCATCTCACCGCCTGGGCCACCGAAGCTGCCACACGCTTCATCCGCTCACAGGCGCGAAAACACCCGTTTTTCCTCTATGTCGCCCACTCGATGCCGCACGTCCCGCTTTATTGTCGTGATGAATTCAAAGGCAAATCCGGCGCGGGTCTTTACGGCGATGTCATCACGGAAATCGACTGGTCGGTGGGTGAAATCATGACCGCCCTTCGCGAGACCGCAGTGGAAAAAGATACCATCGTCCTTCTCACCTCGGACAACGGCCCTTGGGAGGAATTCGGTAATCACGCGGGTAAAACACCGTTTCGCGAACACAAGGGCACCAGCTTCGAGGGGGGCGTCCGCTCCGCTCTGACTGTTCGATTTCCGCGCGAACTCAAGCCTGGCACGGTGAACGATCGCGCCTTCGGTTCCATCGATCTCTATCCGACCCTTGCCGCGCTTACCGGAGTCCCTTTGCAGGAGAAGGACACCGATGGCAAAAATGTCTGGCCGCTCATGCGCGGCGATGAAGGGGCGAAGAATCCACATGATCATTACTTCATCTCGACCGGCTGGGACCTCGAAGCCGTCATGAGCGCCGACGGTAAATGGAAACTCCACCTGCCTCACGGATACCGCGATGTCATCCGTCCCGGCCAAGACGGAGGACGGGGTGAAACCAAAACCTCCATGATCGAGGAATCGCTATTCAATCTGATCGATGATCCTCTCGAGCAAGAGAACCTCATCACAAAGCATCCCGAAATCGCCACTGAACTCCGCAAGGCGGGTGCCGATTATTTGAAGCGATTTGCATTATCAAGCAAATGAAGCGCGAGAGATCAAAACTTCCATCCACCCGTGCATCAGCCCTGTTGCACTGTATACCGCTTTGCGTTGCGATGTTGGCGATCTGCGCGGTCGCCGCTCCGGTCCGGCCGAACTTTCTTCTCATTCTAACAGACGATCACGGCTACGGCGATGTCTCGACTTATGGCGCGTCGGATGTGCGGACACCGCATATCGACCGCATCGCCAACGAAGGCATGCTTTTCACCGCCATGCGTGCGAACTGCACCGTTTGCTCACCCACACGAGCCGCGCTGCTCACCGGCCGCTACGCAGACTGTGTCGGCGTGCCGGGGGTGATCCGCACCAACCCGCAGGATTCGTGGGGATACTTTGATCCGAAAGTGCCGACTCTCGCCGATCTGCTTCGCGGCGCAGGCTATCACACCGCGATCATCGGCAAGTGGCATCTCGGTCTCGAATCGCCGAACACACCGAACGAACGTGGTTTCGATCATTTCCATGGTTTCCTCGGGGACATGATGGACAGTTATACAAAACACCTCCGTCACGGCAAAAACTACATGCGGCATGACAAGGAAGTAATCACGCCCAAGGGCCACGCCACCGACCTGTTTTCCGACTGGGCCGCGGAGTATCTGCGGGGGCGGGCAAAGGTGGCGGGCGAGCCGTTCTTTCTTTATCTCGCTTACAACGCGCCGCATTTTCCGATCGAGCCTCCCGCCGATTGGCTCGAAAAAGTTAAACATCGTCATCCCGGCATGAAGGAGGACCGCGCGAGCAATGTCGCCTTCGTCGAGCATCTCGACGCCGGCATCGGGCGCGTGCTTGCCGCCCTTGATGACTCGGGGCTCGCGCAGAACACCGTGGTCGTCTTCACCGCTGACAACGGCGGCTCGCTGCCACATGCGCAAAACAATGCCCCCTGGCGCGGTGGCAAGCAGGAGCATTATGACGGCGGCTTGCGCGTTCCGTTCATGGTTCGCTGGCCTGCGGGGATCAAACCGGGCTCCCGTAGCGACTATGCGGGCTTGTTGTTCGATTTGTTTCCCACCTTTGCCGAACTCGCCGGCCAGCGCCCCTTTGCGGATCTCGATGCAAGGAGCTTGCGAACCGTTTTTGAAGGCGGCGAAATCAATCAACCGCGCGACCTGTATTTCGTCCGCCGCGAGGGTGGTTTCAAATATGGCGGCAACAGCTACGAGGCGCTTATTCGAGGCGATTGGAAAATCCTGCGCAACGATCCTTTCAGCCCCTACGAATTATATCATCTCAAAAAAGACCCGCAGGAAACCACCAACCTCGCGACAGTCCATCGTGAAAAATTTGAGGAACTCGCCGCGGCCCTCCGCCTTCAGATCCAGCGCGGCGGAGCCACTCCATGGCAGCCTGCCAATGGCCGATCCCTTCTGGGGGAATGATTTCCGAACCATCATGTTCCATCAACTTTACATTTTACTCGGACTGTCGGTCATCTCCGGTTTCTTCGGGCATGCCGCCGCGTCACCGAAGCTCGCGCATCCGCATGTGGTTGTGATCGTGGTGGATGATATGGGCTATGGCGACCCGGGTTGTTATAATCCAGATTCGAAAATCCCAACGCCTCATATCGACAACCTTGCTGCGGAGGGCATGAGGTTCACTGATGCACACGCAGCTGGTCCCCTCTGCCATCCATCGCGCTACGGACTGATGACTGGCCGTTATCCATTCCGGACCGATGTCTCGAAGTGGCCCACCCAGCCGCTGATTGATGAAGACCAGGTCACGATCGCTTCGCTGTTGCGTGAGGCGGGTTATGCCACGGCCATGGTTGGTAAATGGCATCTTGGTTTTGCGGAAAGCGGCTACGACAAGCCCCTGCCCGGCGGACCTGTGGATCGTGGATTCGATCAGTTTTTCGGCATTCGCGCCTCGACCGACATTCCGCCCTATTTTTACATCCGCGGCGACCGCGCCGTGAGTCCGCCGAGCAAACACATCGCAGCTAACAGGAGCGATGGTTGGTCACCCATTCAAGGTGGGTTTTGGCGCGCGGGCGGCATCGCTCCGGATTTGGAACTGGATGAGGTCCTGCCGCGATTCACCGACGAGGCCATTGAGGTGATCAAACGCCGTCCATCGGCAAAACCCCTGATGCTCTATCTTGCTTATCCCGCTCCACACACTCCGTGGCTACCTGCCGCTGTTTTTCGCGGCAAAAGCGGAGCCGGTTTGTATGGTGATTTCGTGATGATGGTGGACCACGAGATTGGTCGTGTTTGTGCCGCTTTGGAGGCGGCAGGCATGGCCCGCAACACCCTGCTGATTTTCACCTCGGACAACGGTCCGGTTTGGTATCCTCGTGATGTCAAACGACTTGGCCATGACGCCGTCGGCGGTTTGCGCGGGATCAAAGGCGACGCATGGGAGGGTGGGCATCGCATGCCGTTCGTGGTGCGCTGGCCGGCACGCGTTGCAGCCGGTAGCCGCAGCGACCAGACGGTGTGCTTTACGGATCTCATGGCGACCTTCGCGGATGTGGTAGATATGAAATTGCCCGCGTCCGCAGGTCCTGACAGTTTCAGTCTGCTACCCGTTCTCGAAAGCCGCCAACCTTTTGACAAGCCTGTGCGTGGCCCGCTTGTCATGCAGTCCGGCAGCGGCGGTGCCATGATGATCCGATCGGGCGACTGGAAATTGATCGACCGTCCCGGTTCCGGCGGATTCTCCCAGTCCAAGAAACCTCAGCCCGGTGATCCGCCCGGCCAGCTCTACAATTTGCGGGATGATCCGGCAGAGGTGAAAAATCTCTATCAGAACCAACCTGAACGCGTCGCTGAACTCAACCGACTGCTGAAACAAGTGATCGATTCGCCTTTGAGTCGCCCTCATTGAAGCCTCATCCCATCTTATTGAATTCCCATGAAACACTTTCTGAAACTTCTTTGGATTCTTGCTCCGTCTGCGTTGTCAGCGGCGACCCCGATGCCTGAAAAGGTGCTGCCAGTGCCGATTCCCGGCGCGAAACCCCGCAACGTGGTCTTCATCCTCTCCGATGACCACCGCTACGATGCGATGAGCTTCCTTGGCCATCAGTTCGCGAAGACACCCGTGATGGATTCGCTAGCGAAAAACGGAGCTTATATCAAGAACGCGCTTGTCACCACCGCGCTCTGCTCACCGAGCCGCGCATCCATTCTAACTGGACTCTACACCTTCCGCCACCGTGTCATCGACAACAACCGCCCGATCCCGCCCGGCACGGTCTATTTCCCGCAGTATCTGCAGAAGGCGGGATACGCGACCGGCTTCATCGGCAAGTGGCACATGGGCGGAGAAAGCGACCGCCCGCAGCCTGGTTGGGATCACTGGGTGAGCTTCGCCGGACAAGGGGAATACCTGCCACCTACCCCCGACTACACTTTGAATGTGGATGGCAAACGGGTGAAACAGAAGGGTTATATCACCAACGAACTCACCGACTATGCGATCAACTGGCTCAAGCAGCAGAAGCCTGCGGAGAAGCCGTTTTTTCTCTACCTCTCGCACAAGGCGGTGCATGCGAACTTCACTCCCGAAGACAAGTATGAGGACAGTCTCAAGGAGCGGCCTTTCCATCGCCCCGCATCCGAGCAGGAAACCGCGCGCGATCTCCAGAAACCGCGCTGGCTTCGTGATCAACGCAATTCCTGGCACGGTGTGGATTTCCCCTATCACAGCGAGTTGGACATCGAGCGTTACTACAAGCGCTACTGTGAAACTCTGCGTTCGGTGGACGACAGCATTGGTCGCGTGCTCCAGCAACTCAAGGACATGGGGATCCATGATGAGACACTTGTGATTTACATGGGAGACAACGGTTTCATGTTTGGGGAGCACGGTCTCATCGACAAGCGCGTGGCCTATGAAACCTCCATGCGCGTGCCGATGCTCGTGCAATGCCCGGCACTCATCAAACAAGGCACAGTGCTCGATCAAATGATCGCCAATCTCGACGTCGGCCCCACGGTGATGGAGGTGATGGGTTTGCAAACCCCGCCGCACATGGATGGAAAGAGCTTCCTGCCGCTGCTCAAGGGCGAGAACATTCCGTGGCGTGATCGTTTCCTCTATGTTTACTATTGGGAAAAGAACTTCCCGCAAACTCCCACCACCTTCGCCCTGCGTACCCCGAAGGCGAAATACATCACCTACTACGGCCTTTGGGACTCGGATGAGTTTTATGATCTCGCCACCGATCCGGAAGAATCGAAAAACCTCATCAACGACCCATCAAACCTTGCCGAAGTCCGCCGCATGGAAAATGAACTCTATCAAATGATGGGCGAGCTTGGTGGCATGGAAATTCCTCTCAATCAGCCAAAAGGCGGCGTCAACGACAAACGCCTCCATAGCCGGGACGGTGACAAGGCTGCTGATTTTCCGCCCTCCAAAGTCGTGGACGAGCCCCTCAATCAAAACGCCAACTGAGATTGTATCCATGAAAGCATCCACCGGGATGATTCTTCTGGCTTTGGCTGGTTTTTCAATGGTTGCCAGCGGCCAGACAAGGCATGGACACGAGGCCACTGAGTCCGTGCCTCCCAAGATTCAACAATGGATTGAGAAACTGCCTGCCGGTAGCAGTCACAATCTCAATATTGCGTATGTCTCCGGGACTGAGTCCGGCAAGAAACCAAATTCATTACAGAGCCTCGACTTGTATGTTCCACCCGGAAAAGGCCCTTTCCCACTGGTTTTTTGGATTCATGGTGGCGGCTGGCATAGCGGTGACAAGCTGGAGTCCGGCATTCACCTCGCCCTGAAATTCCTTCCGAAAGGCTTTGCTTTGGCATCCATCAATTACCGTCTGACCGCTGATTCACCCTTTCCTGCGCAGATCGAAGATTGCAATGCAGCGTTGGCATATCTTCGTGATCGCGCGGAGCGTTTCCGCATCGATCCCGATCGCGTGGGCACGCTCGGGCACTCCGCCGGTGCGCACCTTGCGGCCCTGATGGCCTGCACCGGAAATGAGAAACGTTTTACATCCGACCCGCAGGCATCTCTTCGTGTTCAAGCCAGTGTCTGTTGGGCCATCCCCGCCGATCTTGATCGGGATCGCGGCAAATGGCCTTCAACATCCATGATGCACAATCCTGCTAGCGCTCCACTTTGGGGGTTTTTCCCAAACAAGCGCTATGACGGAGAATTCGCGCGCATGGCAAGTCCAGCCTCCTATGTCCATGCGGAAGTCCCTCCGGTACTGATAGTTCATGGTCAGCAGGACGAACTCGTGCCGCCCGGGCAGGCAGTGGCATTTGCCGAATCGTTGAAGAAAGCTGGAGTTCCCATGACGCTGCGGCTCGTTCCCAACCGCGGCCACGACGTCATGAACGAGGAATCCATTGTTGAGGCGATCGCTTTTTTCACAAGCATCTTGAATCTGGAGAAAAGGTGAAAGTGAATCCACTCCTTCGGAGCACAGGAGACCGCCTTGATCCGAGCCCTCGGACCATCAATCGAACAGAATCTAGAACGTTATGGTTGCAGGCATTGAAATGGGCGCTTCACTTCATTCGCCTGCGTGTGAAAACACCGCGGGCGACGATGAGGTTGACCAGTTGGCCGTTGGTCGGCTTGACGGCTTGACGGCTTCGACGATGTTTTGCTGGAGGTGGCCTCCGTGATCGCCTTGGGTGGGACCGCTGCCGCGTTTGGCCCAGCGGTGGCGGGGGCGTGGATCTCTTTCGAAACCGGCTTCATCACCAAAGAGAACTCGTGCGGTCGGGTCGGCTAACAGGGGAGCGATTCTGGGGGCGCAGGTTTTACGTTTCAACGCCCTCAGGGCGGTATCGGGCGGCTCCGGAATGGGGCGCGGAGTGCGACGGGCGTGGTGGTGTTGGTGAAGAGAGCGGACGATTGTGCGGTAGGAAATGTCGAAGGAGTTCTCTTGGCGGAGCCAACCGTGCTGAGTTTGACGGCGGTCCAGTGGAGTTGGTCGGCGAGTGCGGGATGGGATCGTCAACGATGGGTGATTGCCTACGCGATGTCGGCTGCGGTCATACCCGGTTTCTGAAGGAGGGCATCCATGTGACTGCTGTCGATGCCGACGTGGATTGTGAGCGGAATGGGAATCGCCCTTTTGCTTGGCGGACTGCCTGTGCGATGGCTTGAAGCTCTTGGAATTGCAATGAAAGGAGCCGCCCATCGGAGAGATTTGAAGGAAGGCCTGATAAGGCGATCGTCGCCATCGTTGGGTCAACCGAGGGGGAGAAACCCATGAACCTCAACGCAAATGTATAAAAGACCAGTCCCGGAACGTAGGTTTCGCTTGAATCAATCGATGACAACGAAATCGGGTATATTTTTCGCAGCAGCATTGTTCTGTGTTTTCCCGCCGGTCTGTTTTGCCAAGCCGCTGAAGGTTTTCATCCTTGCGGGCCAGTCCAACATGGAGGGGCATGCCGAGGTCCGGACTTTTGACTATATTGGCAAGGATCCGCTTACGGCACCCCTGTTGAAAGAGATGCGGAATCCGGATGGGACTCCACGGGTTTGTGACAAGGTCTGGATGTCCTATTTGACCGGGCCTTATGATGGCAGTGCCAATGGCGAGGGGCTGGGGAAATTGACTGCCGGATTTGGTGCGCGTGGAGATCAACCGACGAAGGATGGCGGAAAGATCGGTCCCGAGTTCACCTTCGGGATTTCCATGGAGAAAGAGCTGAAGGAGCCGATTTTGATCATCAAGACCGCGTGGGGTGGCAGATCCCTCAACACCGAGTTCCGACCGCCGAGCGCCGGGCCCTATCAACTGCCGAAGGAGATTCAAAAATTGTGGGATCAACATCCTCAGGGTGCCCACGGAATTCCCAAACTTGAGGATCGGAAAAAGTGGCAGGATGAGAAGGATGCCGCCACGGGAGTCTTTTACCGCATGATGATCGAGCATGTGAAAAAGGTGCTCGCCGATCCAAAGCGTGTGTGCCCGGAATACAACGAGAAGGATGGGTTTGAACTGGCTGGATTTGTATGGCTTCAGGGTTTCAACGATCTGGTCGATGGGACGACCTACCCCGGCCCCGATGAGCCGGGGAAATATGATCTTTATTCGGACCTTTTGGCCAAGTTCATCCGCGATGTCCGCAAAGATCTTTCGGCCCCGAAAATGCCGTTTGTGATCGGGGTGCTTGGAGTCGGTGGTGAGAGCGAGAATGAGATTTTCCGCAAGGCGATGGCCGCACCGGCCGCCATGCCTGAGTTCAAGGGCAATGTGGTTGCTGTCGAGACCGCTCCATTTTGGGATCATGACATTGCCGCCGCGGAAACCAAGCAGGGCGAGTATAACAACATTGTCGGGACGGCCCGCACATTGAAGACGGATGGAACCATCGACAAGGAGCGGAAATGGGATTCTTTCTGGAAGCCACTGGGCGAACCGTTGCCAGCAGAGCGCGACTGGCGCTTCGTTGCGCTGGATCCGAGCGAGAAGAAGGACCAGTTGGAATCCTATACCGATCGGCGATTCCGAGATATCACGCTGCCGGACGGAATGGAGAATTGGTCTATGCCGGGTTTTGATGATGGCAAATGGACGGTTGGCAAGGCACCGATCGGAAAAGGAGTTTGGAACCATAGTGGGATCACTCTGGACAAATTCCCGTCAACTTGGGGGGAGGGTGAATTCCTTCTGATGCGCACCACCTTTGAAGTTGGAGACCTTGACTACGAGGCTTATCGTCTCGCCATTTTGGCGAGACAAGGGTTCCATGTTTTTCTGAATGGTCAAAAGATCCACACCTACGTCTGGTGGCAGGATAAGCCGCAGTATGGTTCCATTGTTCTTGGAGAAGAACAGATCCAGCATTTGAAGAAGGGGGAGAACGTCTTGGCGGTCTATGCAAATGACCAATATGGTCCTGATTCCAAAGAGCATTATGGTGCGATTGATGTGTGGATTGAGGGAATCACTGAAGCAGACCAGAAGAAGCTCGATGTCGCATTGGAGGAGGTCTTTTCGCCAAAAGATCGGGAGGCAATCGCTGGTGCTTCGAATGGTGGTTACCACTATTTCGGCAGCGCGAAGATCTTTGCGCAGATGGGCAAGGCGTTTGCCGAGGCGAACCTCAGGATGATGAAATAGGCGACGCTGGGATTTCGGCAGGGTGGAATCCGAGGATGACCTACCAGAATGGGGCGGTGCTTTTAGAGCGGGACGAATTGGATTTCGTCGTGGCTTGGTGGATCAGGTCATGACTGATTTCCGAGGGTGGAAAGAGTGGTGGTCCCGCCAGGAATCGAACCTGGACCTACGGCTTCGGAGGCCATCGTCCTATCCATTGGACCACGGGACCATTTGCTTGTGGGGCGGGGGATGTTTACGGGCGGGGCGGGGCTTTGGCAAGGAGAAGGGCGGAAAAAACGGGGTGTGGTTTGGTGGGAGGATTTTGGGTGGGGCGGATTTATTTGCGGCCGTAGAGGGGGCCGTAGGTTTGGCAGGCGCGGAAGTCTGCGGCTTCGGAGTCTGCGGTGCCGAAGGCGGTCCATGCGCTGGGGCGGAAGATGCGTTCGTGGGGGACGTTGTGCATGTAGACTGGGATGCGGAGCATGGAGGCGAGGGTGAGGTAGAGGTGGCCGACGTGGCCGCAGGTCATGACGCAGTGGTTGGCGCCCCAGTGGTTCATGACGTCGTAGGCGGAGCGGAAGGCTCCGGTGCCGGTGAGGATGGGTGCGAACCAGGTGGTGGGCCAGCTGGGGTTGGTGCGTTCGTCGAGGGCTTTGTGGACGTTTTCCGGGAGGTCGATGGTGTGGCCTTCGGCGATTTGGAGTGCGGGGCCGAGGCCGTCGACGAGGTTGAGGCGGATCATGGTGGCTTTCATGCCGCCGCGGGTTTTGTAGCGGGTGCTCATGCCGCCGCCGGGGAAGTATTCGGTGATGGAGGGGTGCCAGGTGGTGGCGTTGAGGCATTTGTTGATTTCGTCGTCGGTGATTTCCCAGTGGGGTTTCATGACGGGGTTGCCATGTTCATCGGAGCATTGGCCGGTACCGTCGAGGGCGGCGGGGCCGGAGTTGATGAGGTGGAGGATGCCATCGGTGACGAGGGGGTGGTCGATGCGGGTGCCGCTGGCGCGTTGGATGGCATCGATGCTCCAGTAGGTGCGGAGGTCGGCGAAGATTTGTGCGGTGTTGGTGAGGAGCGAGCCGAAGAGCATGCCTGCGCCGTTGAGGGCGTCGTTTTCGGTGGCGACGATGTAGGGTGGGCGTTTGCCGTTCCAGTCGAAGGATGAGCAGAGGATGGCTTCGAGGAAGTCGCCGTTAGGGAAGTGGTCGGTCCATTGGCGTTGGCCTTGGAATCCTGCGGCGATGGCGTTGTGTCCGCGGGCTTGTTCATGGAGGCCCATTTCGTCCAGTTTGGGATTTCCGACCATGAGGTCGCGGGCGATGAGGGCCATTTTGACGTTGGTTTCCCATTCGGCATCGAGGGTGGTGCGGGAGCGTCGGGTTTCATGGCTGTTGTAGTCGTGGCCTTCGGTGCAGTGTTGTTTGACCCAGGCGAGTGCTTTTTCGAATTCGGCGGGATCGAATTGGTTTTTGTTCATGCGGCCGATGAATTCGGTCATGTCGATGGCTTCGACGCGCATTCCGAGCCATTTTTCCCAGAGTGAGGGATCGACCATGGATCCGGCGATGCCCATGGAGGTTCCGCCCATGGAGAGGTAGGATTTGCCGCGCATGATGGCGACGGTGAGGGCGCAGCGGGAGAAGGTGAGGATTTTTTCGCGGACGTCGTTGGGAATTTCGGGGTCGCCTGCGGGTTGGACATCGCGGCCGTAGATGCCGAAGGC
>SYAP01000125.1 GCA_005787565.1 Verrucomicrobiaceae bacterium
GCGGCGCCCTCCCATCCCACCAGCACATCAGCCACCCCCTAACAGTGGCTGGAGCGTCTCGCTCCAGTGCCGTCTTCGGAGCATCTTGCTCCGAATCACCATCTCGACATCAATCCCGGTCAGCCCCCTCCCATCCCACCAGCACATCAGCCACCCCCTAACAGTGGCTGGAGCGTCTCGCTCCAGTACCGTCTTCGGAGCATCGTGCTCCGAATCACCATCTCGACATCAATACCGGTCAGCCCCCTCCCATCCCACCAGCACATCAGCCACCCCCTAACAGTGGCTGGAGCGTCTCGCTCCAGTGCCGTCTTCGGAGCATCTTGCTCCGAATCACCACCTCGAAATCCATAGCCGAAACACTCCAATTTCGTGTTGACCCGCTGTCCTAGTTGTCCTAATACACCTAAACCAACCGCGCACGATGGATTCCCTCCCATTCCAAATCGAGATCCAACCCGGAAGCCCCGCCTACGAGCAGGTCATCCACGCGGTGCATCGTGCGGTCGCAAAAGGGATCCTGCTGGAAGGCGACGCGTTCCCCTCGGTGCGGTTCCTTGGAAAAGCGGCAAAAATCAATCCCAACACGGCGCACAAGGTCGTCCAGGCCTTGGTCGCGGACGGCACCCTTGAGGTGATCCCGGGACGCGGCACCCGGATCGCTCCACCCGTCCGGCGCAGCGCGAACCAGAAGCGCTCCATGATCCGCGAGGATCTCGACAGCCTTGTCATCGAAGCCCGCCGGATCGGCTTTCCCCTCGATGATTTCCAGAAAGCCGTGCTCGAGGCGTGGCAAAAACTCGATAGCGACAAACCAAGATGAACACGGAAACCAACGACCATGTGATCGACGTGCGGGGCATCGGCATGAACTTCGGGGCCTTCCCCGCATTATCCGGCCTGAACCTGCAAGTGCGGCGCGGCAGCGCGATGGCATTGCTCGGCGAAAACGGCGCGGGCAAAACCACCACCCTGCGCATCCTCACCAACATCTACCGCGCCAGCTCCGGCACAGGCAGCGTGCTGGGATATCCGCTCGGCAGCGATGACACCTCCCTCTTTCAGAAACTCGGTTACGTCTCGGAAAACCAGCGCCTGCCACTGCGTTGGACCTTGCAGGGACTCCTGGACTACCTGAAACCCCAATACCCCACCTGGGACGACGCGTTCTGCGAGGAGCTGATCGAAAACTTCGAACTCCCGCGCAACCGCCAGCTCGGCCACATGTCGCGAGGCATGCAGATGAAGGCGTCGCTCATTTCCTCACTCGCCTATCGCCCGGAGCTACTCCTGTTAGACGAACCCTTCAGCGGCCTCGATCCACTGGTGCGCGAGGAACTCATCGACGGCATCCTCGAACTCATGGACGGCGGGAACTGGACGCTCCTCCTCTCCTCCCACGACATCCACGAGGTCGAACGCCTCTGCGATGCGGTGACCGTGATTGAAAACGGCAGCGTCGTCCTCAGCGAACCTCTCGACGACCTCCAGACCCGTTTCCGGAAATGTTCCGTCCAACTCGCCGACGCCTGCGAGCGCAAGGACTTCCCCGCCGACTGGCTCCTCGTCGAGCGGCACGACCCGACCCGCTGGAGCTTCGTGGAAACCCGCCACGATCCCGCCGCCCCGCTCACCCGCATCCAGGAATTTTTCGGCCCGCTCACCGCGCACGAATCCCAATCCCTCTCGCTGCGGGAAATCTATCTGGTGCTCGCCAAGGACAAAAAACAACGCCGCCGCCCGCGCAAACCCGCCGCCACCGCATGAACCCCTCACCCACTTTTCCATCCATGTTCCTCCATCGCCTGAAAAACGAATTCGCCGAGAACCTGAAGCTGCTTCTCGTTCTGTGGCTGGTGCTCGGCATGATCGTTTGGTCATTCTCCCGATGGTGGTTCAGCCCGCTCGTAGATCGCAATTCCTTCAGTGACGCGATCGGCAGCATCGGGGTCCTCGTGTTGGTGCTTCTCGTGTTTTTCCTGGTCACAACCATGTTCAAGCGCGACGACCTCAAGCATCCGCAGGATTTCTGGATCACGCGCCCGATCCGTGCGTTCACCTTGTTTGGGACGAAACTCGTCTTCGCATGGCTGGCCATCGCCTTGCCTTGTGCCGTTCTGATGACCTTGCTCGGATGGATCGCCGGAGTCGGATTTTCCACAGTCTGGAATGGTCTGGAAATCATGCTTTGGGCGAGCTTACTAACAAATCTGCTGGCTCTGAGCTGCATGGCGCATCCCGGCAACCGCGCGCTTTTCGGATTTCTCTGCTTCCTCGGCGGCGTGATCATCGCGTGCATTGCCATCAATAACGGCCCCATGGAGCGCGTGCTGGATTCACACGCTGTGAGTGCCGCGCAGGCGGGTTGGAATTTCCTCATCACGTTGATCACACTCAACTTCTGGTTCGGCTGGAAATGTTGGCAGTTCATCCGCGACAAACATCGCGAACAAAGCCTGCCTGCCATGGGTGCCTTGGGTGCTGTCACCGTGCTTGTGATCGCCTTCGTTCCGATCCCTGGCGGACTCCCGGTAACCCCGTTCGGCACACCATCGACTTTGCCCGTCGTTACCCAAAGTTTGTCGACGGCCATCGAAAGCAACACTGGGCAAAAATATGGTGCCAAGTTCGCTTCCACTTCCATCGAACTCCAATCCGGCGATGCCATCCGGGGCGATGATTGGGAAATCACGGACACCGACCTGCAGGCGGTGGGCATCGACAACTCGCTGCTCGGGATGGATACGTCGATGAAACTTTATGTGGATCAGCAGGGCCAAACTTTGAAATCGAATCTGGTTCTCCATTTCTTCGTTTTTGACCGCCAGCCGGGATCGAACGGCGGGATGTCATCAGGCATGAATACCCGGGAGATGGAAATCATCGCGGCGATCCCGCTGCGCAAGCTGAGGATCCAAGGCAATGTCACCATGAACCGCATCGATTACCGCGAACTGGCCCGCGGGCCGCTCGACCAACCTTTCTCGCACAGGGCAGGTGGTATCGTCTGCGCCTTCGACCCCAAGCCTGTTCGGGAGGATTACAACACCTCGTGGAAAGTCTTTTCCCCTCCTTCCCTGCTTTCCGGTGTCAGCCGCCGTTGGGAGAGGGTTCGTTTCCGGCTGGAGGATCCCTCGCGCTCGGGCTTTTCGTGGACGAATCAGTTGGGTGGAAACGGCATGGGCGGCGGGGCGTTGTTCGGCAACTATCAGCTGCGGGATGTTCGAATCCGGGATGCGGACCTTGAGGCCGATTATCACTGGCGGCAGTTGAAAGAAAGCGGATACGACAAATCCGTCCAGCAGTGGAAAAAGGAGGCGCGGCTCATTTTCGAAACGGTGGATCGCGTGGTACCGGTGACCATCCCCGTCGATGTCGAAATCGAAGTGCCGGATCCCGCCAAGGTGCGGGAACTGTTGCTGAACGGCACGCTGTGAACTCATCTCCTCCCGCGCAGCGGCATCCAACCCAACAGAGGCTGGATCATAAACAGTGGCTGGAGCGTCTCGCTCCAGTACCGTCTTCGGAGCATCTTGCTCCGAATCACCATCTCGACATCAATACCGGTCAGCCCCCTCCCATCCCACCAGCACATCAGCCCCCTAACAGTGGCTGGAGCGTCTCGCTCCAGTGCCGTCCTCGGAGCATCTTGCTCCGAATCACCACCTCAATACCAGCCAGCCCCCCATCCTTCTCGTTTCAAAAAGGACTTCTTGCCAAAGGTCTACCCCCCTCACCGCTCCACACTCCCCCCGAAACACCGCTTCACCGCCTCACGCTTCAACCGCAACTCCCGCCACTCGTTCACCAACCGGCTCGCCTCGATCACCCCGCAGCCCGATGGCAGGAAAATCCGCTCCCCCTCCCACCACAACCCGCGGATCGCCACCACCGCGTCAAACCGCCCGCCCTCCACCACCCCGAACGGCGCGCCAAACTCCGCCGGAGCACCCAACCGCTCCCGCCACCCCCGCAACA
>SYAP01000126.1 GCA_005787565.1 Verrucomicrobiaceae bacterium
AGCCGTGCGTTTGTGAACGGTGCGTTTGAGGGGGCACGGGAGCGGTTTGGCGCGAGGCGGAAGGATGGAGCGCGGCGGATGCGAGGGAGTGGATCGGCGGCGAAGGGGGTTTTGTGGAGTTTGAGGGATTTGAGGAAGCGGGTTTGATCGACTGGGCTCCGATCAAAGTTCAGATCCACCACATTCAACATCGCTGCGAATACGCTCCCAGTGGCGGTAATGAGACGGATCGAAAAATTTTCAATCCACTACCCCACAGATCACATGATATGACATAACCCCTCAAATCAGCGATTCCTCAACGATCAAACATCCTTCGGCCATGGAGCGGTTGGCACGGCATAAGGTCGGAAGGTTTCCTGGGTGCCGAGATGCTCGTTGTGAAGCAGGGCGCGGTGGAGACCGAGTGAAGCGGCGGCGGGCGAATCGATCAAGTTTGAGGAATCGCCAGCGCTCATCTGGAACAGGACTCGGAGTTCGAATTCCGCGAGCAGCTTTCTCGGAATCCAGCGGGCGAGATTGTTCCAGGTATCCACACCCGCGAGAACGTGAATGCCAGCGGGACCACCCTCCTTGAGGAGTTTGGCGAGTGAGGCGGAAGCGCTGGGCGGCGCGTCGTCATCAAGCGAGAAGCGGAACTCGTCGTCCGTCTTGAGAGATTTGAATCGTTGGAGATCGTGAATGATGAGGAAGCGCTCGGGGGCGTCGGGATTTTCGGAATCCGCATCGAGATGTGCGGTGAGGGTGGCGAGCAACTCCGTGCTATGGCCTGGGCCTGCTATGCGGATCGGGTGCGGGAATGCATCGGCGATGGTTTGGAAAAACGAGGGCGCTGGAGTGGGATCGAGGATGTAGAACTCCACATGGCCAACCGGGTATTGGGCGGCGAGCGAAGCGAAGGAAATCCCTAACAGGGTGAGGTTGCGTTCGGTGGCCTGCCCCAGCAGCAGCAGGTGGCTGCCGTTCTGACGGGGGAAAGCGGCTTCGGTCGGTCCTTTGATCGAATTGGGTGCACCAAGCCACGCACGGGGAATGGCGGGTCGGCTCGTGGGTGGGGATTTGAGCAATGCGGCAAGTTCGACATTTTCAAGAATCTCGGCAGGTGCGTTCCCTTCGAAAATGACGGGAACCGGAATAACTTTGTTAGATTCAGCGGCGCGTTGCTGGACGGCGTCGAGTCGTGCATCGCGTTCGGCCTCGGGAAGCCAGACGATTTGAAACGGACTGTTGGCGGCGATGGCTCCGGCCTGGTCGTTGTAGATGCCCTCGCCGGGCCGATTGAGAAGGCGGGGCGCGGGATTGTCGTCCTCCATGATGAGGGCGGCATCGGCCTCGTTGCACTGGAGCGCGATGCGGACCACCATTTGCCCAAGGGTGGCGCGGGCGAGGGTGTAGGCACCTCCGAGTGTCTGGGAGCCGAGAATCACATGAATGCCGAAGGCGCGGCCCTGTCTGACGATTCGATCTAACAACAACGAGGCTTCCTGCGCGATGGGATCGTCTTCGGTGAAGAATTCCTGGAACTCATCGATGAGGAGAAGGCTGCGCGGCATGGCGGTGGCGCCGGGGGTTTTGAGATAGGCGGGAAGGTCCTGGCAACCTGCCTTGCGGAAGAGATCGCCGCGGCGGCGGAGTTCGCCGTCGATCCGCTGGAGGACGCTGAGCGCGAAACCACGATCGCTTTCAATGGCGATGACCCTTGCGTGGGGCAAACGGTGCGCGGCGTAGCATTTGAATTCGACGCCCTTTTTGAAATCGACGAGGTAGAACTCGACTTCGTCCGGCGAGCACCAGAGAGCGAGGTTGGAAATGATGACGTGGAAGAGGGTGGACTTGCCGGAGCCGGTTTTGCCGGCAACGAGCGCGTGCTGGCGGGTGCCTTTCCCGAGGGCGAGGTATTGGAGTTTCTTCGCTCCGGTCCGGCCGATGGGAACGCGGAGTTCATCGGCGGTGTGGAGCGACCACATCTCGTCGGGGCCTGGCGCAATGTGGGCGAAGGGAACTTCGACACGGTTCGAATCGATGGCGGAGCGTCCGATGCGGTGGACAAGGGTGGTGGTGTCTTCGGCCGATGGTGGGGAATCGAAACGGACGGAGTTCGCTCCCACCGGCGCGTTTGTTAGAGTGAAACTCCCATCGCGGTGGGTGATGCGCAGGCATTGGCGGCTCAATTCATCGAGCAGCGCGGCATCGGCAGGAGGCTGTCGGAGGTCGTGCTGGATCAGGACATGGACGCCACAGCGCGCGCCGCTGGAGACGATGGAGAGGAGTCGCTTGCAGGCGGTATCGCTAAACGAGGCTGGAAATCCGGCGATGACAAGGAAGCGGTGTTTTTCCGCGATCGTTCCGGCCTGGGCGTTGTAATCGGCCAGCGTGGCGAACTCGTTGCGCAGATACATTTGGATGACCTTCTCGATGTGTTCATTGAGTTCGGCGAGTCGTTCCTCGATGTGGATGGTTTGCGTCCAGATGCGGTGATGGATCAGCGTTTCCTCGTAATCGGCGAGATGCATGAGTCCGGCGAACTCACGACCGAGGCCGACGGGGTCGATGAAAACGAACGAGGATCGACCGGAAGAAAAGGAGGCTAACAGGCGCAGCGAGATGGCGGCGAGGACGGCAGTTCCATCGTGACCGTCGCTTTCGATGAGAAGCGAACCATGATGCGGAAAACCGAGGGCGAGTGGAGCTGCTAGAGTGATTTCCGGCAAGGCGAGTCGTGGGTCCTCCGGCAACGAGCCGGCGAGGATTCGCGGCAAAATTTCGAGCTGGCCAATACGGATGGCAGGTGGTGACTCGGCGGGCGGAGCCCATTCCGCACAGGCTGCCTCATCCCACGCGGGGAAGCGGACGAGGGACTGCTGGTTGAGTTCTGTTAGTTCGTCGAGCGCGGCGACGGGACCAGATTTCCACTCGGGGAGAATGCCGGTGATGGAGGTGGTCAGGACTTCGCGGGCGGCGGCAAATCCAGCTTCGCGGCGTTGCTGGCGGGTGTGTGCAAGCGCTTCCGCCTCGGCGTGAAGGGTGGCGAGAGCTTGTTCGTGATAGCGAGCGAGCCGCGAGAGTTCACGCTGATGGAGGGCGTCGAGTTTTCCGGGGAGTCGCTGGTGTTGTTGTTCGAGCTTGCGGCGGCCTTCGCTCATCCGGAGCTGACGGGCCTCGTCGGACTCGCGGAAAGTCTCGGTGAGAGTGCTGTTCTGGGACTCCTCATCGCGCTGGATGGCCTCAGCGAGGGTGGCGACACCCGCGGCGGAGGATTTCTCAGCGGCGATCGCAAGGGCGCGGGCATCGGCAAGTTGCGCGGCGGATTTGCGAGCAGTGGAAAAAGCGAGCGCTAGCGCAAGCGACCAGATGGCGAGGATCGCGCCGGCTGTTAGACCGAGACCGGGAAGGAGTTGATCGCTGCCTCCGCCACCGGGACGGAAGGCGAGCCAGCAGTGGACTCCGGCGGCAACGCCTAACAGAACAAGAAGGGGAAGAAAGCGGAAGAGCTTGGAGAGAGGCTGGGAATGGATCAAGGCGACCGTTTTCGCAGCCTCGGCAAGTTGGGCGCGGGAGGCGGTGTGGAGTTCTCTATGTGCTGAGGATGTCCCGTCACCGGCGGTGGAAGTTGGCTTGAGAAACGCGCTCCCGAGGATTGGGCGGAAGGATCGCAACGCCTTGAGTGCGGAGTCGCGGAGGGCGATCCGCTCGACACGATCCACCGCGAGGACCTGTTGGAAATCCTGATGCACGGCAGTGGTGCGATCCAACTCGGCCGCACGGGCTTGGCGTGCGCGGAGAATTTCACCGTGGACCTGTCCGACGCGGCGGTCCTTTTCTTCCTGCACACGCTGGCTCAGGGAATTTCTGCTAGAGTGATAGGCATCCTGGATGCGGGAGCGACGCTGGTTGAAGCGGGCATCGAGACGATCCATGCGAATCTGGTGCTCGCGGGCAAGGTCATGGGTCTTCTGCTGTATGCGCTCGGCATCGGCATCCTCCGCGCGCTGGATCTCACGGGTGGTGCTGTTGTTGGCGGCGTTGCGTGATTTGATCCACTCCTGTTCGCTGCCGACGATCCGTGCGATCTCGGCTTGGAGTGTTAGAATGCGATCGAGCACACGGGCGGGATCAAACGGGTCATTCGCAGTCGGCATGGATTTGTTGGAGAAGGAGGTCGAGTTCATCGATCACGCGGAGCGCGGCCTGGACGTCGCGGGTGAGCGGATCGATGTAGGTTTCGTGGAATTCGGTGGCCTTGCGGTCCTGCCATGCGCGTTGGGTTTCCTCCCAGCGTGCCTGAAGCTGGCGGGTGGCGCCGGTAAGGATGCCTTTGGCGTTTGACTGGCTCATGGCTGGGACTCGGGCGGGGGTGGAGTAGCGCGGGGGGCGGTGGCGGCGTAATCGTGGAGCGCCTTGATCGCCTCACCGAGGTGGTGGACGCCTTTGGGCAGGGCGTTGGTGAGCTGGTGCTGCATGGGATCCAACAATCTAACAAGGGGGCCGGTCCGATTGTCGAACTGCATGCGCCATTTCTTGAGGATATGGATTTTTTCCTCGGCTTCCTCGACGGATCGTCGTGCACGGGCGACGGCCATTTTCTGGATGGCGTTGCTGGCTTCGGGGCTGGTGAGGTTGGCGCTGTAGAGTTCCTGCTCGGCCTGTTCGAGTTTTTTGACGCGCTGTTTCATCTCCCGGGCCCAATGGGTGGTGCGGTCGGAATCCAGCCAACTGCGCATGCGGCGGACTTCGCCGGTGATGTCTCCGAGGGCGGTGCGGGATTTCTCTAGGTAGCGGATGAGGTCCGAGCGGAAGGCCTCGAGTGTATCGATGGATGCGATCTTTGCTTGGTCGGACATGGGTCAGCGCTGGTCGAGATAATGTTGGATGCGCTCGGCCTTGCGGAGGAGGTATGGAGTGTGGCGTTCGGAGACTTCGAGGAAGGTCTTGAGGGTCTTGATGAGCTGGGTGAACTCGGCGGCGAATTTTTCCTGTTCCTGATCCTGCCAGGTATCGCCGAGGGCGGTGAAGCGTGCCATGAGCGAGCCGGTGCGTTCGCGGAGGTCGCCATTGAAGCGTTTGAGTTCGGCGGCGAAGCGGCGGACTTCCTCGGGGTCGATGATGGCTTGTGACATGGGATTTGGAGGTCTGCGGACGATCCAACCGGATTCAATCGCTCCGGGGACCTGATGCCAATGGGATTTTTGTTAAGAATCGGTGTGGTTGCCTTGGCAGGCAGCGTCTTTTTGCTTTGCCAGTGGTGGGTGGGTTGGGAGAGTGGCGCGGATGTTGATGGGGATTTCGAATTTGGCGAGCGGGGTGGTGAATGTTTCGCCGCTGTTCGCATTGTTGACGGTGGTTTTGGCGATGGCCGTGTTGGTTTCGCTGTTGTTCATGCGTTTCCGGCAGAGTCTGCTGGTGGGGTATCTGTTGTGCGGAGTGGTGATCGGGAACTGCGGATTGCTGACGTTTGCGGGGGTGAGCAAGGACGATCCGGTGATTTCGCATCTGGCGGAGATCGGGGTGATTTTGCTGATGTTCACGCTGGGGATTGAGTTCTCCGTCAAGGAGCTTTCCCATCTGTGGCGCAAGGCACTTGCGGGGGGCGGGGTGCAGGTGGGGGTGACGGCCGGGCTTGCCGGATGCGTGGCGAGCTTTTGCGGGTTTCCGCTGGCGGACAGCATTGTGTTAGGAGTGGCGGTGGCGCTGAGCTCGACGGCAGTGGCGATGAAGACGTTTCAGGATTTCGGCCAGCAGAACAACCCGGGGGCGAGGGCGAGTTTGGGGATCGCGCTGTTTCAGGACATTCTGGTGATCCTGTTTTTCATGGTGATGCCGGCGCTTTACGGGAAGGGCGGAGGTTCGGTGGGCGGAGGCATCGCGCTGGCGATGGGGAAAGGGGTGGCGTTCATCGCAGGGGCGTGGCTGTTAGGAAGATATGGCCTAACACCTTTGTTGCATGTGGTGGCACGGACGAGGAGCCGGGAGCTGTTCACGCTGACGGTGATCGGGCTTTGTGCCGGGGTGGCGTTCGCGGGTGGGGCGTTGGATTTGTCGCTGGCGTTGGGTGCCTTCGCCGCCGGACTGGTGGTGAGCGAGTCGATTTACAGCCACCGGATTCTATCGGATATCCTGCCGTTCAAGGATTTGTTTTTGGCGATTTTTTTCATTTCGGTGGGGCTTTTGATCGATGTGACGGTGGCGGTGGCCGCGTGGCAGAAGGTGCTGTTAGGAAGCACGCTGATCCTAGTGGTGAAGGGTGCGATTGTTTTCCTGACGTTGAAGTGGTTGGGATTGCAGGGGCGCGCGGCGTTGCTGGCGGCTGCGAGTTTGGCGAGCACGGGTGAGTTTTCGCTGGTTCTGATGGGCAAGGCGGGTGGGTATCGACCGTTTGACCGGGAGACGGAGCAGATGTTGTTGGTTTGCACGGCAGTGACGATGGCGTTCGTGCCATCCTTGATGCGGGCGTCGAGCCCGGTAGCACGCTGGTTGGAACGGAAGGGCTGGATGACGGCTCGCAAGGTTACGCCGGAAGGACTGGCACCCGCGAAGGCGATCAAGGAAATTTCCGATCACGCGGTGATTTGCGGCTATGGGCCGGTGGGTCGATCGTTGAACGAGGCATTGAAGAGGTGCGGGGTGGCGACGTTGGTGATGGAGCTGAATTCGGATACGGCGCGGGCTTTGAAGAAGGAGGGCCAGCCGGTGTTGTTTGCGGATGCCACGCACCCGGAGGCGTTGGACCTTGCGGGGATTCAGCGGGCGAGGCTGGTGGCGTTCACGTTTCCGGCAGTGGGAATGACGTGCGCGGCGGTGCCTTTGGTGCGGGAGCGGAATCCGGGGATTTTCATTTTTGCCCGTGCGAAGTTTTCCGAGGAGGTTGAGCGGCTGCGGGCTCTCGGGGTTCAGGTGATTCACGACGAGAGGGAGAGCGCTGTGGCGATGGTACATTTGGCGATGTCATCTTATCAGCGGAAGGATATTGATCCGGAAGAGGTGGTGGGAGAGGCAATGGAAGTTCGGTGAATGAAGCCGATCATTTTTTATTGGGAGTCCGGTGGCAGACAGGATTAGAAAGTCCGCAGTGAAGCATTTGTTGGCGATTGAATCCTCGTGCGACGAGACGGCCGTGGCGATTGTTCGCGGCGAGCCCGGCCGTGCAACGGAGGTGTTGGCGTCGGAGGTGGCTTCGCAAATCGAGCTGCATCGCGAGCATGGCGGGGTGGTGCCGGAGTTGGCATCGAGAAACCACTCGTTGTGTCTGCGGCAATTGGTGGAACAGGCGCTGGAGCGTGCGGGTTTGGGAATTTCGGAAATCGATGCGTTCGCTGCGACGACCGGGCCGGGACTTGCGTCGTCGTTACTGGTGGGAAGCACAGCAGCGAAGGCGATGGCTTGTGCGGCGGGGAAGCCATTTCTGGGAATCAATCACTTGGAGGGCCATTTGCTTTCGCCTTTTATCGGCAGGACTGAGGTACCACCCCACCTTTCATTGATCATTTCCGGCGGACACACGCTTTTGTTAGAAGTCAAAGGTCCGGGCGGATATCGCAAGCTCGGGGGAACCCGCGATGATGCGGCGGGAGAGGCTTATGACAAAGTGGGCAAAATGTTGGGTTTGCCGTATCCGGGTGGCCCGGAGATTGAAAAGGCCGCAGTGGGTGGAAATCCTGCGGCATTCGATTTTCCCCGCCCAATGTTGCACGATGCGCACCTGGATTTTTCGTTCTCCGGATTGAAGACGGCGGTGCTTTACACTCTGCAACGGGAGGGCGACTACATCCGGATCGCGGATGTGGCGGCCTCGTTTCAGAAGGCGGTAATCGACATCTTGGTCGGCAAAACGCTCAGAGCGGCGAGGCAACATGGGCTGAGAGTGATCGCTCTGTCAGGGGGAGTGAGCCTGAATCGTGCGCTGCGCCGGGCTTTTGAAGAGAGGTGTGCAGAAGCTGGGTATCGGCTGGAAATCGCGACACCGGAGCTGTGCACGGACAATGCAGCGATGATCGCGTTTGCCGGTCTGCTGCGGCATTTGCAGGGAGAAATCACCCCGCTCGATCAGGACATCCAGCCAAATTTACCGCTGGCCACAGACCTTTGAATTTCGAATCGTTCAACCGGATGCGCTACCAAACCCTGATCTTTGATTTCGACGGCACGATCGCCGACACTCTCGAAGAAACTCGCAGAATCTTTAACAGGATCGCTCCTGAATATGGCATTCGAGAGGTGTATGAACACGAACTGGCGAAATTGCGGCATTTATCTCTATCAGAATTACTGAAGCACCTTTCGATTCCGAATCGTCGAGTGCCTTCACTGCTCGCACGTGGCACAGGCATGCTCCGAGGGAACATCACTCAGTTGCCATTGATCAATGGCATGGGAGAAGTGCTGAACGAATTGAGGAGTCACACAAGGACCTTTGGAATTCTGACTTCAAATGCGTCCGCGAACGTGGATCTGTTTCTCAAGGCACATGGATTGCGCGGACTGTTCGATTTCATCTCGTCAACTTCGAAGCTGACCGGAAAAGCCAAGCATTTGACTGCGATCCGCAAGACTTTCTCTCTCCACGCCTCAGAGATGCTCTATGTCGGGGACGAAATTCGTGACGTAAAGGCGGCACAGAAGGCCGGAATTCCGATTGCAGCAGTGACCTGGGGCTTCAATTCAAGGGAATCTCTCTCTTCTGAAGAACCCGATCATCTGTTCTCACAGCCCGCAGATTTCCTCCGACTGTTGGATGCGGAATGAAAATCGATCGCAATTCGCCGGATTGACATGGGCCCTGTCCCACGGCAACCCTCCCCCCATGTCGGACTACGATTCACAGCCGCCCGAAAACGCCGCTTACCCACAACCGGAGAACCACACTCCCGAACCGCAACGCACGGCGCCCCCCGGCACGAACATTGTGATGGTGATGGCATTCATCATCGTGGCTTTGTTGGTAGTTCTGATTGGACTGAACCTGAGCAAGCGTGGATCGGTTTCGTCAGAAAGAGATCCTGAAATCGCTGAGTTGGAAGCAGCCCTCGAAGCCCGACGGAGTGACCTCAATCGGGATCGAGCCGCAATGGGGCTTTCGCCAATCGGCGGCACGACCGAGCCAATCGAGAAGGTTTCCGCTCGCTTGAAGGAAGACGCTGACACGCTTGTGGCGCTGGCAGGAAGTTATGAGCAGATGCTGATAGAGACGAAAACTGAACTGGCGAAAAAAAGCGGTGATTTGCTGAACTCCGAACAATTGCGTCAAAGCTTGGTCGCCGAGGGACAACGTCTCAATAGTCAGTTGCAGCAAGCCCTTTTGGCAGGCGGTGAAAGCGACCAACTTCGGAGCATGATCGAGAAATTGAACGCACAACGCGATGCCATGGTAACGGAGTTGGAGTCCCTCCGCGCGAAACTCGCAAGCGGCGCATCCAGCGACGATCTGACAGACATGCAACGCCGACTTGATGAAGCGCAACGAGCCAAGGAGTTTTTCGAAAAGAGAAATGCCGAGATCGAAGCCGAACTGTCCAAATTGCGATTGTTCGCGAATTCCGAAGACGAATTGCTTCCACAGGCGGTCGCGTTGGTACGCAGTTTGCAAAAACTGGAAAACCATCCCGATTCCGACCTGATGCAAGCCTACAGTGATCTCGGCGTCGATCTTGGAGCAAATGTTTTGCACAAATTGATCTTCGCAACAGGTTCCAGCGAACTGAGTGCCGCAGACCGAGCGGTGGTCGAACGCCTCGTAACTGAAGTTCCCGATGGGGACATGGTGCTCGTCGTCGGATACGCATCCGAAACCGGTAACGTGGATGCCAATCGCACATTGTCCTCCGACAGGGCAACAGCCGCCGCCGAATGGTTTTCCGGCATCAAACGGCCCGGCCAACTCGTCCAAGCGGTCTATTTGGGCCAAACGGATCGCTTCAGCAGCCGCATCCCGGAGCGGAACCAGATTTGTGAAATCTGGCGAATCAGGAAGAAATGATATCTAACGCCACATCTCGCAGGCGTGGGCGGCGAAGCCCGCACCAAAGGCTGTGAGCCATAACCTTCGATCGTCTTGTCTCAATTCGAGACGCCTCTCCAGTGCGAACAGCACAGAAGGACTGCTCATGTTTCCGTGATCATTAAGGACCGCTCGGGTTTCCGCTAGCTGATAAGGAAGCACCTTCTCAATCGCGTCGATCACATCTCGTCCACCTGAGTGAGCGAGAACCTGGTCCGGGTTCCCGGAACGCATCTCAAACAAACCCGATACCGCCTCCGCTGCAAGAACCGGCACACTGCGATGAAGCTGATTTTTGAGCTTTCCGGCTGAATTCACGAACCGAATTTTCTCGCGGTGCTCCGGCAAATGAATCGTGGTGAAATGCCCCGCTTGCCACTGACCGGGATCACCTTGATCCGTCCAAAGCGCGGCGGCGGCACCATCACTGAACAGGCAAAGGCTGATCAGCACCCCGGGATCTTCGTCCACGAAAAATGCCGAAGAGCAGATTTCCACCGCAACCGTGGCGACCACCGAACCGGGATGAGAACATAGATATCCCTTGGCCGCACGCATCACCGGGATGGCCGCTCCACAACCAAGTCCCACAAGATCAGTCAGATAGGCGTCAGCCCGAAGTCCCAACTGCTGGGCAACATGGCTGGTCACTCCCGGACAAAGATACCCAGTGCAAGTGCAAATCATGAGGGCATCGATATCGCTTGGAACCATTCCCGCCTTCTCGAGCGCCCGACCAAGCGCCGCAGCGGCAAGCATGGGTGCGGATTGCTCAAATCCCTCATTGAGAGTTTGCGCACAGCGGCCAAACACCGAAGCGATGGAATCCAAAGCAAACTGCCGATGGGATATTCCAGAGCTTCCCTGCGTCAGGATCTTCTCTAACAACACTGCGGAACGTGAAGTCACCTTCCCCAGAAGATCCCCATGGCGCATGGCATCCCAGCAATCGGTTTGACTGAAGGAATTCGGCGGAACGGCGGATGCAATCGAACGGAGGAACATGAAGGACAAAATTGATTCTAACGGACAAGTGAAAGCATTGGGTGGAACGGCAGCAAATGAAGTGCTCCCAGATTGCGCAAGAACGAACGTCCTCCGGAATCCAAAAGCACCCGATGGAGCAGTCGAGCCACGAAAAGCCGACGCCGGAATCGCTGCCGAAGTCGCCCTTTCAGCTGATTCACCGCAGTCTGCCATGCGATACGATCACTCGCCCATTGACACAACGGTTCGATCGCAGTCTCGGCCGCTTGAAATGCCATCGACATCCCATTGCCGGTAAATGGAGGGATCATGCTTTCCGCATCACCCAAAACGCAAAGCCCAGCAACCGCCACCTGCCGACCGAGCTCAAAACCAGCGACAGAAGAGAAAGAACCAGGCCGGACTTCTGAATCTCGCAAAGCATTTGCCAATTCCTGATTCCCGCCGCCCTCAAGATAGGACGCAAGCAACTCCTCCGCCCTGCCACGCCGCGTTTCATCGATCCGAAACAAACCGCAAACGTTGACCCAACCATCTTCAACCCCAGCCAACCCAACGTATCCGTTCGTTCCCGAGTGCATCTCGAGATCAGCCTCCATCCGGTCACCCAGGCGCGCATGACATTTCAGCCCAACCCAACGCCCCGTCCGCGCTTTCCGCCCGCCAGCCCATACAAATCCATCGGCCGGCACCGGCCGACAACGATAGCCCGTCCGCAGCTCTCCTCCCAATTCCAAAAAACGACTCGACAACCTGAGATCAAGCTCATGTCGGGAAATGCCAAGCGCGGCCACCGGCAGGAAATTTCGATGCCACATTCTCCCCTCCCCACACCATAGAACGCTGCGTTGTCGCTTTGCATCATCAAAAAGATCGGAAATCCCCAGAGCCTCGAGTGTCTCCGGCCCAACCCCGGAAATGAACTCACCGCATACCCGATGCCTCGGATAATGCCCCGCCTCTAACACCGTAACCGGCACCCCACGCAATCGCAATGCCACCGCCAACGACAAGCCGGCCAGCCCCCCCCCTGCAATCGTAAGTTCCTTGGTCAGACCCGCCATCCTAGCACGCGAACCGCTCCCCGCCATGTCGAAGTTTCACGAAAATCCCACCCATCGCCCGCCGATTTCATCATCCCGGAAATCTCCCCTCTCCAGAAACCCGCCCTTAAACTCGCATGAAGATCATGACGCGTAACACGGTTCACTAACGGATGCATCAATCCTCCCAAAACATGCGGCAACCTCGCCCGATGCGGCTCATTGAAAACCACCACATCGAACGCCCGTCCATGCCTCAACAAACACTCCAGCGCATCCCCCTCGAAGTGATGCAAAAACAAATTCATCACCAAAACCCCGCCACTAGGTATCTCCCCATCCAACACATCACCTTGCCGCCACTCCACCCTCCCATCCAACCCCACAGGCCGAGGCACCAAATCGCACCCGACCACCCTCACATCGGAAAACTCCCGCGCCAGCCTTTGACACAACACCCCATCCCCCGCTCCAAACTCCACGATACCCTTCGCCACCGCCTCTGGAAATCTCCGAATCACCCTCAAAATCCACCGCTCATTCCCCATCAGGAAATTGATCAACCGCAAATCCCTCCGGCTGCGAATCGCCTCCGGATCCCCCGGCGGCAACCCATCCAACAACTCCGTCACCAACACCCTCGGTTTCATTACCCACCCATGCACCTTGCCCACCCATTTTGCAAAACCAAGCATCCGAAACACCCGAAATTCCACCCTCCCCCGCCCCACCTTCACCGTAAAACAAACGTTCCTGCTTGCACCCACCACCGCCCGAAGCCTATTTCAGGCCTCCATGACCGTTCGCACCCGCTTCGCACCATCGCCCACCGGCTACCTCCACGTCGGCGGCGCGAGAACCG
>SYAP01000127.1 GCA_005787565.1 Verrucomicrobiaceae bacterium
CCATCGCGGGCGAGTTCGCGGTTTTTTTCGTTTCCCTGCCAAGTTCCGAGCCATCCTTCGCCGGAGATCTTCGCTTCGATGAGCAACTGGTCGCGGGCTTTGCGGTCCTCAAGGTCGCGCGCCAGCAAGACTCCGGCCTTGAACATCTCCGCTTCCGAATCGCTGGCGTCCGATGTCTGATTTCGGAAATAGTCCAAGATGGCGGCGAGGGCTTCGGGTGTTTCCTCGCGTTGAAGGTGCGCGTAGGCGCGCATGCGCAGCTTGAAACGGTCACCGGGTTCGCCGCGTGCTGAGTCGAGGAGGCGGAGCGCATCATCGTTGCGATCCTGCTCGATCAGGTCGGTGAGAAGCTGATTGAGCGGATCCTGCTCAAGCCCGGTATCGATGGGTTGGCCGGTGGTGCGGCTGCGTCGCAGTGCCTCCTCCAGCCATCGCACGCGAGCTTCCTCATCACCGGCTTCTTTCGCATCGTCCGCCAGCTGGAGGCAGACCAGTGGGTCGCCGGGATTGATTTTGGCGAGTTCCTCAAGGTATTCGGCGGGTGTGGCGGCGTGGGTGTTTCCCTCGTCATAGCGCGCCTCGAACGACTGGTTGGACAATTGCGCGCCCGAGCGGATGCCGGCTGGAGCAAGGGTTCTCATGGTGGCTTTTTCGCGTGCCACGGCAGCGAGTAGAATGCTTTCCCGGTAGGGTTCCTTGGTTTTGCCCACTGCGACGAGCGCCTCGGCGAATGCGGCTGACAGCTCGGGGGTGAGCAGCGAGTGCCACCAGTCGTTTGCGGCGATGGATGGATCGCGCACCCTTTCGGCGAGATGCGCCGCTTGCCTGCGGTCGCCCTTTTCACGGACTCTCAGCAGCCATTGGAGGGCTTCCTCGCGGCGGTCATCGCGCCAGCAGATGGCCGAGGCCAACAGGCTTGAGAGAATGTCTTCCTCCTCCAGCCATCCGGGTTCCTCTTCTTCCTGAACCTGGAAAGGCAGGGTGCGCGGCGCACGGTTCATTTTTTCTAACAGGATATGGCGATGAAAGTCGATGCTGAGGCTGCCGGCGATCATTGCTTCGGCATCGCCGGACTTGCCATCCAACAATCGCTGGCCGAGGGCCAGCAGGACGACGGGTTCGAGTGTGGCATTGGAGTTGCCGAGGTTCGGCCATCCGGCGGCAAGGAGGGCGGAGAGGTTCACGGCCACGGAGGGGTCGAGCGGTTTGTCCTGATAGAGCGGGAGCACCATGGCAGCGATGGGGTCGGTTGGAGGCGTTGGATTTTCCGCGAGTTGGCGGGCGGCTTCCTGGCGGGCGGTGCGTTCGAGATGCAGGAACCGGATGTCACCCCGGAAGCCCATTTGTGCCATCTGGCGTTGTGCCTCATGTTCCGGTGTGCCGGATGCCGTAGAGATGGCAGTGGCATGATTGGTGGTTCCGTTGGTTTCCGAAGTTCCGGCAAGGTGGGCGAGTTCGAAGGCGAGGAGCTTCGATGACTGGGTGGCTGATTCCTCGCCGCCGGTGCGGATCACCAGATGGATGGCCTGGATTTCCTCGCCGTCGTGTTGTGAGGTGAGGCTTTCGAGGGCTTTGAAGCGTACGGCGAAGACCTTCCAATCGTCTGATAGATAGAAGCCATCAGGGAAGGAGGCGAGCGGGCGCATGTCGGATTTGCGCAGCAGGGTGTTGCCGACGATGGCGAGGTCCTGGCCGCCGGGATGGTGGCGGACGAGCGGGCCTTGGGGGTAGGTGCCGGTGGGTAGTTCGGCAAGGAGCTTTCCGCCCGGCTGATCTAACAGGGTGATGGTTCCGTTGAGTTCGTCGTAGTGGGCGAAGTCCGATGTGGCGGTGTTCCAATCGATGGAGGTGACGCGGGAGCGTTCGATTTTCCAGCGGATTTCACCGGTGCGCGAGTCCCAGACGGCTTGGTCGTAGGTGGAGGAAGGTGCGTCAAAGACGGTCATTCCGACGAGGTTTCCGTCCGGGGAGAGCACCCAATCGCTGAAGCCGGGCCGTGCGGTTTGATCGCGGGCGTAGGCGAATTCATCGTCGAGGAGCACCGGTGTGGTGTCGGCGGGACCGTTGAGAATGGCGGCGCGGTCATCGGTCCACGGGCAGAGGAGGATGCGGCCGTCTGCCGAGAAATCGCCGCCGACGGTGAAGCTTCCCGCTAAGTCGAAATCCGCCGCCCAGATTTCCTTGGCCCTTGGGTTGGCGAGGGGGATGATTTTGCGTGCGGCGAGCTGGTCGATGGGGCCGAATTCGAAGTGATTTTTTTCGGGATCGTATAACAGCACGCGGGATTCGCCTTTGGTTTCCCGCCAGGAGAGGAGACGCCGTTCGCCGGGCATTTCGGGATCGTGGAACCACTTGGGATCGCCACCGTAGTTGCGCAGGACTTCCCGCTGGCGTGCGGGGGTGGCGTGGTGGAGTGCCACGCGGAATCCGCTGGGCAGGGAACCGTAGCCGTCCAGCAGGGGCACCCGTTGAATGGTGGGAGGGCCGGAATCATTGGGGGTGACAAGGAGGGTTTCGTCGGAAATTCCGGAGACCGTCAGTTGATCGCCATGGCCTTCGATTTGGTATTCGTTGTCGGATTCGATGACCTCGCCTTCTTCTGTTAGGTTGAGGTCGCGGCGTGCGCCGACGATGTTAGAGGGGATGGGAATGACATAGACGAACCGATTGTCGGAGCCGCCGGCATCGCCGCTGCCTAGGGTGATGGCTTCGGTGGAGAGCGGTGTGGTGAGGGCGAGGACGCAGGTTTCGTCCGAGGAGAAGATGATGTTTTCGGCGGATTCGTAGGATGCCATGCCGTAGTAGGCGAGTGAGGTGCCGTCGCTGGCACGTTCGATATCGATGGTGCCGCCGCCGCGCCCGCCTTCGATGCACCGGACGATGACGTCGGCGCTGGGGGAGAACAGGTAGTTGGGTGAGGATTGGGTGAGGAGCCGCCGGGCATCCTCGCGCAGGCCGCTGCCTTTGAGCGGACCGGCGTCTAACAGGGCGATGTCCTCGGGGCGGACACGCAGGGGAACCGCACCGTTGAGTGCCTTCATGAGTTGCCATTCCCAGTTTGCACGTGAGGGGGTCGGTGTTTGCGCGAGGGCGCGGAGGGCGTTGAGGGGCTGGCCACCGGAGATGGCCTGATAGGCTTGGGTGATGGTGGAGACGGTGAGTTCGCGGAGGCCTTCTTCCTTGGCGAGGCGCTCGGCTTCGGCGTTGCGTGCCGCTTCGCGTTCCTTGGCGACGGCGTAGATCGATAGGGTTGTGAGGGAGGCGATCACGCCCAGCGCGATGCTGCCTAACAGGATTCGGCGTTTTCTCTGGGCTCGCTCGTGGCGTTTGTAGAGCACGTCGAAATCGAGTTGCGCGGCACCGGCGAGGATTTTGAGGAAGCCGCGTTCTTTGCCATCGCCGTCTTCACGGAGGTCGCCGGCGAGGGGTTCGTGCGGGTAGCGCAGGGCGGGTGGGAAGCATTCCTCGCTGTCGGACACGTCCGGGAGGTTGGTTGCGTTCGGCACGCCATCGAGGATGAGGGCGAGGATTCTGCGGCCACCGCCGAGGGCGCGGAAGTCCTCAATCTCCTTGTTGACCCAAGTGGATTTGGCGGAGTTTTTCGAGCAGAGGACGACGAGGCAGTGCGAGTTTTCCAAGGCCCGGCGGATGGCGGGGCCGAGGTCGGAGGCCCCGGTGAGTTCCTCGCGATCGCGAAAGCAGGGGCGCAGGTTTTTTCCTAACAGCGCGCCTTCGAAAACCTCCATGCCTTGGAGCGAGCGGGGGATCGGGTAGTTTTCGAGGCGACTGTGCAGCCATTTTCCCCACTTTCGGTCCTTGGAGGAGTAGGAAACGAAGACCCAGTAGCGCTTGGCGGTGCGGTTGGTTTGATCACCCATCGGCAAGAGTTTGCCGGGGCTGGGTGCGGCTGACGAGTCTGCAATGTGGGGGGAGGTGAGAGCAGGTTTTGTGACTTCGGATTTCTGATAGGAAGTGGGGTTGGGGAATGAGCTTGATCGGGAGATGTGAGGGCGCAGGGTGGGGGGTGCGTATGATGGTGGATTTGAATGCTTCGCGGATGTGGGTGGTGGGTGTGCTGTGTTTGGCGGCGGCGGTGGGGTGTTTTTGAGGACGGGGACGAGGATGGGGCCGTTGTGGAGGAGCGGGTTCGGGTTTCTGATCGGGTGCGTGAGCGGGTGGATCGGCTGGAGGCGCCGCGGCAGGCGGATGAGCAGCCGGTGGGGCGGTTGCGGGGTTGGGCGGCGGGGATGACGGATGAGGAGCTGGCGGAGATGGTGCGGCGGGTTTGGGCGGAGGTGCCGGACCACGATGTGGATCCGGATCCGGCGACGAAGACGTTGTTGTGTGTTCTTTTCCGGGAGTGGGGTGGGCGAGATGCGGATGAGGCGTTTGCGGTGTTCGCGGCGTTGCAGGATGAGCGTGGGGGTGGTGGGGAGAATTCGGCGGCGCTGCGCAGGTCCACGGAGGCGCTGGTTTTTGCGATCTGGGCGGGATACGGGGAGCGGGATCCGGCGGGTGAGTGGGAGGTGCTTGAAGGGGAGGTGGCCACCATGCCGGCACATGCGCGTGCGTTTTTACGGCATGGATCTACTGAAGCGGTTGCGACCTTGGATAGGATTGTCAGGAAGCTGTTTGAACAGTCGCCGGAGAAGGTTCTCGAGGCGGCTGAAGGGAATCATCCATTTCGAAGCGTGGCGGTGCGTGCTTGGTTGGCGAGTTTGGATGATCCCACCGAGCGTGTGGAGTTGTTCAAGAGATGGGTGGGTGAGTTTGAAGCCGAGCTAGAGGTGAAGATTGATCGCAAAGGACTCGACGCTATTCTCAGTAATCCAATAAGAGATCGGATTGGATTTGGATTCGTTTCCAAGGCGTTGCTGGTCTTGCCGAGCGCGATCCGGAGGAGATTTGGGATGCGCTGCCGGAGAGGTTTGAGAAGCAGCCTTTCGTGGGGCTTTGGAGTCGGAGCGAGCCTGAAGAGGCGTTGGCGTTTTTTGAAATGAAGCTCGGGGAGGAGACTTATAGGCAGCATTCATCCGATCTGGTCCTGGCTCTTTTGCCGACGCATCCGAACCAGGCGATCTCCTTTCTTTCGCGGCTTGGAGAGCTCCAGCAAGTGCCTACGGTTTTGCTTGAGTTAAGGGGCCAATCCACCCAGTAGCCGGTTGTGGAGGGGATGAGGCCGGGGATTCCAATGGCCGAGCTGAGGCAGCGGGTGGAGCAGGCGATGGAGGATTATGCGATCGAGCCGGTGGCACGGTTGTATTTGATGTCTATCCTTGTGCTGGAGGATTGATGGTTTTTTGCCGTGCGGGTTTTGTCAGTCGCCGAGGCAGATGCCGACGGCTTTGGCGGCTTGGACGAGTTCGCCATCGGGCTCGACGAGGCGGAGTTTGTTGACGGCTTCTTCGATGGGGACGGAGTCGACGTGGTAGGCTTGGTAGCTGACCATGCGGCCGAAGGCACCTTCTTGGGCGAGTTTGACGGCCATGACGCCGAAGCGCATGCCGAGGATGCGATCGAGGGCGGTGGGTGCGCCGCCGCGTTGGAGGTGGCCGAGGGTGCAGGCGCGGGTGTCTTTGGAGGTGAGTTCCTGGAGGCGGGCGGCGACTTGTTCTCCGACGCCGCCGAGGCGGATTTCGCCGCCGGTGTTGGCGCTGAGGGTGACGAGGTCTCCATCGGGCATGCAGGCTCCTTCGGCGACGACGACGAGGGTGCTGTGGTGGCCGAGGGCGTCGCGTTGTTTGATGTGTGCGGCGACGTTTTCGAGGTTGAAGGGGATTTCGGGGAGGAGGATGACGTTTGCGCCACCGGCGATGCCACCCCAGAGGGCGATCCATCCGGCGTGGCGGCCCATGACTTCGAGGACCATGACGCGTTTGTGGCTTTCGGCGGTGGTGTGGAGGCGGTCGAGGGCGTCGACGACGGTGGTGACGGCGCTGTCGAAGCCGAAGGTCATGGCGGTGGCGGAGAGGTCGTTGTCGATGGTTTTGGGGACGCCGATGATGGGCCAGCCTTCGCGGTAGAGTTGGAGGCCGGTGGTGAGTGAGCCGTCGCCGCCGACGACGATGAGGGCGCGGATCTCGAGTTGATCCATGGTGCGTTTGGCTTTGGCGACGATTTCTGCGGGGATTTCGGCGATGTCGCCTTTGCCGATTTTGGCGGCGAAGTGTCCTTTGTTGGTGGTGCCGAGGATGGTGCCGCCGAGTTTGAGGATGCCGATGGTGTCTTTGGGTTTGAGGATGGAGTAGTCGCCAGGTGGGAGGAGGCCTTCGAAGCCGTCGCGGAAGCCGATGACTTCCCAGCCGAGTTGGTCGGCGGCCCCGACGACGCCGTGGATGACGGCGTTGAGGCCGGGGCAGTCGCCGCCGGAGTTGAGGATGCCGATGCGCATGGGGGTGGTGGGGTGGGGTTGCACGGGGGCGGGTGTAGCAGGTTTTCTGCCAGCGGGCCGGGGGCGGGGTTTATTGGATTCTGGGGAGGGTGAGGAACTCGCGGCGGCGGTCTTTGACGGGTGCGCCAGCGGCGAGCCAAGGGTCGTAGATGGCCCAGCCTTGGCGGATGAGGGCGCGGGTGCGGTTGAAGCGGTCTGGGCTGTTGAGGACGACGACGATGAGGCGGCGGGGGGTGGCTCCTTTGGTGCCGTCGGGTTTGTTGCGGACGAGGGGTTCGCGGTCCATGCAGGTGGCGAGGCATTGGCCGGCGAGGGCGGTGGTGCCGGTTTTGACGCCGAGGATGCCGACTTCGCCGACGAGTTCGTTGGTGTTGCGGACGGTGAACGATTTTTTCCCGGCGGGGGTGATGACGCTGATTTGGCGGGTTTTCTGGCGGACGATGAAGTTGAAGGCGTTTCGCCGCATGGCGTAGATGGAGAGGCGGGCGATGTCCGCGGCGGTGGATTGGCCTTGGGCGCGGCCTGCGCCGTCGAGGCCGTGGGGGTTGACGAAGCGGGTGTTGGCCATGCCGATGGCTTTGGTGAGTTTGCCCATTTCGGCGACGAAGGTGGCGACGGGGTCGGCGTTTTTGCCGCGGCGGCTGTTGATGTGGCGGCCGACGTGGTCGGCGAGGGCGAGGGCGGCGAGGTTGTCTGAGCCGAGGAGGGCGGAGTAGAGGGCGTCGCGGAGGGTCATTTGGTCGCCGGGCTGGAGGTTGAGGGGGTTTGGCCCGCCGACGAGGGTGATGGTTTGGGGGATGACGAGGGTGGTGGTGGCGATGTCGGTGCCGGTGGCGGTGGCCCAGTCGACGACGACGGCGGCGGTGGCGATTTTGGTGAGGCTGGCGACGGGGCGTTTGACGGAGGAGTTGGCGGCGACGAGGACTTTGCCGGAGTAGGCCTCGACGACCATGACGCTTTCGGGTGCTTGGGCGTGGAGGGAGAGCGGAAGGAGGAGGCCGGCCAGGAGGGCTAGCGGGAGTTTGAGCGAGGCGATCATCGGCGCGGTCAGGCTAGCGGCCGGTGGCGGCAACTCAATCTCAAAGGGTGGGGGCTTTTGGGGTGGGTGATGGGTTGTTGATTGCTGGCGCTGCGGAATGCGGAATGCGGAATGCGGAATGCGGAATGCGGAATGCGGAATGCGGAACATAAAACTCCAGGAGATTTAACGGAAAAATGCTTGCCGTGGGTGGATCGGTTGGTCTCGGGCTGGATCGAGCCATTGGCCGTCTCGCGATGATGGGCTGGCGGTTTTGGAAGGGAGTTGGGGTTTTTGTTGGGTGATCAGGAGCTTTGTTATGGGCTAGGGGGATGTCGGCGGGGGTGATGCTCCGCCTCGAATGTGCCTGAGGACGCCCGCGAAGGGTGTCCGGCTTTGTTGGCAGAAGGGCTTCGAGAATCACCCACTCGGAATCTGTCATGCTGCTTGGATAACTGGCCATGCCGAGTTTCTCCAATACCTTACCAAATTGGTACAGATTAAAAATCAAGAAAATTGATTTTTCAGACAGCCTCTAAAAAAGCGCTAGCAACTCGCCATCATTTTTTCGATATCTAGCTAAAAACTGGAAGCCGTTAAAATGTATTAGTGATCTAGCCCGAGGATATCATAGTCAAAGAATTCGGTCTTTCCTTGAGCATCACGAAAAAAATCTAGAGGAATTGCGTGCTCGCAGAACATCTTGATGATTACTAATGAGTCCAATTTAGAAGGGACGCCTTATGCGGCATAACACGTGGTTTCTGAACGAAAGAAGCTTTTGACAACATCAGGCTGTTTCTGCAGACGGCGGAGATGAACGATGGTTTCCATTTTCATGGCGCTGCTGAACTTTTAGTGGGTAGCCGGGGGGCAATCCGCGCCCAAAATGGGTTGCGGGATCGCTTGGTGCCGGGTCCCAAGCCCCCTGAAACCCCGCCTCGCCCCCTCAAGGTTAGGCGGGCCAGA
>SYAP01000128.1 GCA_005787565.1 Verrucomicrobiaceae bacterium
AGGCCCTGCGCGAACCGGGATCCACCGATAACATCTCACCCGAAATCGTCGACCGCATCGCCCGCGAAATCCGCGAAGCCATCGCCACCGGCCTCCAACTCGGCATCGTCGTCGGCGGCGGAAACTTCTGGCGCGGCGCCAGCGCATCCGCCCGCGGCATGGACCGCGCCACCGCCGATTACGTCGGCATGCTCGCCACCGTCATGAACGCCCTCGCCCTCGAAGGCGCACTCGAACACCACGGCGTCCGCTGCAGCGTCCAATCCGCCATCGAAATGAAAAACGTCGCGGAAACCTTCATCCGCCGCAAAGCCGAACGCCAACTCGACGAAGGCCGCGTCGTCATCTTCGCCGCAGGAACCGGCAGCCCCTTCTTCTCCACAGACACCACCGCCGCACTCCGCGCCAGCGAAATGGGTGCCGATGTCATCCTCAAAGCCACCCAGGTCGACGGCGTCTACAACGCCGACCCACGCAAAGACCCAACCGCCGTCCGCTACGAACACGTCACCTTCCAGGAATGCCTCGCCAAACGACTCAACGTCATGGACGCCACCGCATTCAGCCTCTGCATGGACAACCACGTCCCCATCATCATCTTCGACCTCGCCCCCCACGGCAACCTCTCCCACGCCCTCCGCGGCCTCCCCATCGGAACCCTCGTCCACGGCGAGGAAGCCCGGAAATAATCCAACCCAACATTTTCTAACACCCCCTAACGCCATGGACCCCGAAGAAGCCATATTCGATGTCGAAGACGCCATGCAGAAAGCCGTCGACTACCTCATCCACGAATTCGCAACCGTCCGCACCGGCAAAGCAACTCCTGGCCTCATCGAAAACATCGACGTCCACGTCCACAGCTACGGCAGCACCATGAAACTCAAACAGCTTGCCATGATCTCCGCCCCGGAGGCCCGCATGCTCGAAGTCCGCGCCTTCGACCCGTCCACCACCCAGGACATCGAACGCGCCATCCGCGAATCCCGCCTCGGCCTCAACCCCGCCGCAGGCAGCACCTCACTCCGCGTCCCCATCCCCGAACTCTCCGAAGAACGCCGGCGCGACATGGTCAAACTCATCAAACAACTCGCCGAGGAAGCCAAAGTCCGCATCCGCTCCGCACGCAAGGACGGCATGGACACCGCCAAAAAAATGCGCGCCGACAACATCCTCACCGAAGACTCCCAGAAAGACTTCGAGGCCGACGTCCAGGAACTCACCAACAAATACGTCAAAAAAATCGACGAACACGCCGTCGCCAAGGAAGCCGACCTCATGAAGGTCTGACCCCCTCCACCTCCCCCCACCCCATGTCCTCCCAACTCTGGCGCCTCCTGCAACAACATCAGGACGCCGGAGAAGACCTCGCCGTCATCACCGTCATCGCCACCCGCGGCAGCGTCCCCGGCGAAACCGGCTCCAAACTCACCGTCACCCCCAACGGCCGCCTCACCGGCACCATCGGCGGCGGAAAAATCGTAGCGCGCGCCATCTCCACCGCCCTCGATGCCCTCAAAAACCCCACCCATCCCCCCTGCGCCTCCCACACCTGGAACCTCCAGCGCGACATCGGCATGACCTGCGGAGGGGAAATGACACTCCTCCTCGAAATCCACCGCGCACACCCACCCTGGAACATCGCACTCTTCGGCGCAGGACACGTCGTCCAGGCACTCGTCCCCATCCTCACCACCCTCGCCTGCCGCATCACCGTCATCGACAACCGCCCGGACAGGCTCGCCGCCCTCCCTCACGCCCCCAACCTCCAAACCCGCCTGTTAGATCCACCCGCATCCGCCGTCGACGATCTAACAGACAACACCTTCGCCCTCTCCATCACCCAAGGCCACTCCACCGACCTCCCCGTTCTAACAAAAATCCTCCAGCGCCCGACACCCCTCCCCTTCGTCGGCGTCATCGGCAGCGCCGCCAAACGCGCCGTCCTCACCCGCGAACTCCGCCAGGCTGGCATCCCAGAGCCACGCATCGAATCCCTCGTCTGCCCCATCGGCCTCCCCATCGGCGATAACTCACCACCCGAGATCGCCCTCAGCATCGCCGCCCAACTCCTTCAAATCCGCGGCGTCAAACCCTGAACCTCAACCTCACGCCTTCCAAACCACTTCCTTCGCATCCGCCCACAACTCCTCAAGACCGTAAAAATCACGCAACTCCACATGCATCACGTGAACCATCACATCGATGTAATCCAAAACCACCCAACGCGTATCCGCCTTCCCCTCCGTATGCACCGGCTTCACCCCGTGCCACTCCTCCACCAACCCCGCCACATCCCGCAAAACCGCACGCAAATGCGGCATCGAGGAACCCGAACACACCACCATGAAATCCGTCAGATTCGAAACCCCACGCATGTCCCACACACGGATGTTCTCCGCCTGAATCTCATCCGCTGCCTTCGCACACGCCATCGCCAAATCTGAACTGTCCATCGCCATAATATCCCCTCGCGGGGCGCACACCCTAAAGCCTTCCCTCGCCAGCACCAACCCAAAATCACAACACCCTCACCCCTTCCCACCCACAGGCAACAACGCCAACGCCAAAAACGCGCAAATCGCCAGCGTAACCCCCACATACACCGGCACCGACAACTTCTCCCCCAACAACAAAAACCCCATCACATTCCCGATCACGATCGACCCCGCCCCGAACAACGCCACCGACCTCCCCAACTCCATCGACGAGTAAATATAAAGCTGCCCGATCACCGCCACCTGCCGGATCACCGTATAAACCAAAAACCACACCGTCAAAAACGACGCCAACTTGAACCCCTGCGTCTTCATCGCCCACCTCCCAATCAAATCCGACGCCGAAAACAACAACTGCGCCCCGATGATGATAAACGCCGGAGACTTCAAAAACGCGAGCACACCCACCCATTGCCCCACCCCGCCACCCCCGTCAAGCAACCACCCCATGCAAAACCTCACCAACACCGCCCAAACCCTCGGCCTCAGCACCGCCCGCCGCCACCTCTTCCTCTGCGCCGACCAAACCGAACCCAAATGCTGCGCCAAACAATCCGGCATCGACTCCTGGAACTACCTCAAACGCCGCGTCACCGAACTCGGCCTCGCCTCCGGCCCCTCCCCACACCTCCTCCGCACCAAAGCCAACTGCCTCCGCGCCTGCACCCAAGGCCCCATCGCCGTCGTCTACCCAGACGGCACCTGGTACCACTCCTGCACCCCCGAGATCATCGAACGCATCCTCCAGGAACACATCCTCCAAGGAATCCCCGTCAAAGAATACACCTTCGCCCAAAACCCCAACTTCACCCCCTAATGGCACCTCAACGTTGCGCGTTGATTCTCCAATCCTCTCGCAAGCCACCACCCGCCCCCACCCCTCTCCTCATGACCGCCCGCATCCTCACCCTGTCGCTCCTCGCCACCCTGTCGACACTCGCGGAGCGCATCATCCCCGGAGAAAATCTATCAGTCACCATCTACACTCACGGCGATTTCAGGAACCACGACGAGGATTTCCAGATGAAAGTCAAACTCCACGCCTACCGCAACCCACAGGCACAACCCCAGGTCACAACCTCGATCGAAACATTCTGCAACGGATTCACAAAACCCGGAACCCCGCTTAACCCCGCGGAACTGGAAGCCCTCCTCGCCGCTGGCGATGCCGCAGAAAAACGCCAGGAATTCCAAAAAACCGTAGTCACAGGCGACCTGCAAACTCGGATCGAGGTCGTGAAAATCAACCAAAGCCGGAAAATCTTCATCCTGCGAAACAATGAGAACGTCGGAATCTGGCAGAGCGAAATCCGCAAAGTCAGACAAGCCCTGTTAGAAGCCGAAGCCGGTGAGGCGTGGTTCAAGAAAATCCTCCTTGCCGAAAAACTCCCTGACCCAACCCCGGATGCCAGACCGCCAAGGGCAAACAGGCATTTTCTAACACTTCCAATCGGATCCACCACCTGCCGTGGATTCGAACATCAAGTGCAGATCCGGAATTGGGATTCCATCGGCACGACATACAAGGTGGAACACTCAATGTCTCTTTTCTCTGCTGACGGATTCTTGCAAAACATCTCCACCGGATTCTGGGTCGCCGATCTCCTCAACGAAGTCTCAAACGCACTGAAATCCATCGACGCCGGAAAGAAATTCGAATTCATCAGCCCACCGGATGCCCTCGTTAGATTTTCCGTAACCGCAAATCTCGTCACAAAAGAAGCGGACGTCGTCCTGCATCCAAGCCACTTCACCCGGAACCGCATCCGGAAAGGCCACTACACCAATGCCCACCTCAAGAAAATCAACACCCTGATCAAATCATGCGACGCCAGAATCAAATGGCACCAAGCCCACGAACATCTCTTCTTCACCAACATCGACTGAGCATCTGGAAAAGCCAGGAACTGAAGAACCACCCCCAACTCACTTCACCCTTCCCTCAGCCACCTCCTGATACAAACTCTATACGGAATCCAGCAGAGCCCGGTCGAAGCGCCGTCGGACACCTAACAGGAGATTCCGTCCATTGGCTCCTCATCAATCCGAATGGCCAAATTCACTCGCAACACTCACTCCCGGCCCCCAAGTCACCCCAATGACCCCATAAACCCAAAAACCCCCAAAAAACGCGAACCAACGAATCAAATCCTCACCATCGACATCCAGATTCCTAACCCGGATGCACCCCTCGGGTGGATGGAATTTTCTTCATCACACCCTCAAAATTCGCGTCCATTCGCGTCCATTCGCGGTTCCATCCTCACCTCACTCCCACCCCACCACCCCCCTCCAAACTTCGCGCCCTTCGCGGTTCAACTTCCCCCCACCCCAAAACCACCATCACCCCCACCCGTTTCCCGGGTTGTCCTCCCCCCCATCCCCCGCTACGCTCACCACCCATGAGCGACGAATTCGAATCCAAGGTCCGCGATGCCCTCGCGAACCCACAAAACCAAGGCGAACTCCCCGATGCCGATGCCGTCGGCACCGTCGGCTCCCCCGATTGCGGTGACATGCTCCGCATGTGGCTCAAATTCACCGAAAAAGACGGCAAAAAAGTCATCGACCGCGCCTCATTCCAAGCATTCGGCTGCCAAACCGCCATCGCCGTCGCCTCCATGGCCACCGAGCTCCTCAAAGGCAAAACCCCCGAAGAAGCCCGCCACCTCTCCGCCCAGGACCTCACCGGATCCCTCGGCACCCTCCCTCCCATGAAAATCCACTGCGGCCAACTCGTCGAAGGCGCACTCCGCGATGCCCTCGATGCCTCACCCACCCCATCTCCCGCACCCTCCCACGCCCCCACCCTCGCCGAGTCCATCCACCGCCCCGCCTCCGGCAAAATCCGCATCGTCCCCCTCGACTGACAACACGATCCTCCTCCCGGCAACGCTTCTTCTCCAAATCGTTGAAAAGAACACCCCTCCCGTCACCGTTTCTCATCATCCGGCAAAAATCCTCCTTCCACCGTGCTCGAACTCCAAGACGTCTGCTTCTCCATCCGCAAGGACGGCACCGATATCAACCTCGTTGACCAGGTCTCCATCAAAGTCCCCAAAGGCCACTTCATGGCCATCGTCGGCCCCTCCGGCTGCGGCAAAACCACCCTCCTCAAAACCATCGCCGGCCTCAACCCCGAGTCCGCCGGCGCACTCCTCTGGGAAGGCCGCAACCTCTCCGAAGACGGCGATTTCTCACCCTCCGAAATCGGCTACGTCCCCCAATTCTCCATCGCCTACGACCCCCTCACCGTCGACGAATCCGTCGAAGCCGCCACCCGCCTCCGCGTCCGCACCCGCAACAACGAGGAACTCGACCACCGCATCGACCGCGTCCTCGAGGAAACCGGCCTCACCGCCATCGCCGAACGCACCGTCAAAGTCCTCTCCGGCGGACAAAAACGCCGCCTCGGCCTCGCCATGGAACTCGTCTCGGACCCCAAACTCCTCCTCTGCGACGAAGTCACCTCAGGCCTCGACCCACGCTCCGAACGCGAAATCGTCCGCCTCCTCCACGACCTCTCACGCAAAGACGGACGCATCGTCCTCTCCGTCACCCACTCCCTCGCCCACCTCGAACTCTACGACTCCATCCTCGTCCTCCACGAAGGCCGCGTCGCCTTCCACGGCCCGCCCGAACAACTCACCCACTACTTCTCCGTCAAAGACACCGAAGAAGTCTACCCACGCCTCGCCACACAACCCTCCGATCGCTGGCAAGCCTCATGGGCCAAACACCGCGAGTCCTACTACAAAATGCTCGAGCGCAACCGCGAAAAACAAATCGCCGCCGGCACCCTCCACCTCCCTCCAGACACCACCTCCTCCCCCTCCGATCCCGCCGCCGAAAACGACGACTCACCCAAAAAATCCAAACCCGCCGACACCACCCCCCCCCTACCCGGCTTCTTCAGCCAATTAGGCACCCTCATCTCACGCCGCTGGCGCATCTTCTTCCGCGATCGCGGCCAGGTCTTCCTCCAAATCGCCATCCTCCTCTGCTTCCCCATCCTCGTCACCCTCTTCAGCGACAAAGCCTCCGGAAACATCCGCAAATTCTCCGACACCCGCCAATCCAACATCGCCGCCGAAATCCAGGAACAGGAAAGCGTCCGCTCGGACCAAGCCAAAGTCGGCTCCGCCATCTCAGGCATCATCATGTTCCAGGTCGTCCTCCTCTCACTCATGGGGTCTAACAACTCCGCCCGCGAAATCGCCGGCGAACGCCCCATCTACGAAAAGGAAAAATTCGGCGGCCTCCGCCCATCCGCCTACCTCGCCTCCAAAATCGCCTTCCTCGCCTGCCTCGTCATCGCCCAATCCCTCTGGATGGCCTTCTTCGTCAACTTCTTCGGCCCCTTCCGCGGAGACTTCGTCCAACACGCCGGATTCCTCCTCCTCGTCAACGCCGCCATGACCGCCGTCTGCCTCGCCATCTCCGCACTCATGCGCACCGCAGAACAAGCCTCACTCCTCTCCATCTACCTCGTCGGATTCCAACTCCCACTCTCCGGCGCCGTCCTCGCACTCCCCATCAACATCGAATCCTTCACCCGCCCCTTCATCTCCGCCTACTGGGCATGGTCCGGCTCCGTCGAAGCACTCCAATCCAACGTCCACGGCGCCGTCAAATCCGTCATCGATACCTCACTCTCATCCCAAAACTCCTGCCTCTACACCCTCGGCGCACACATCGGCATCGCCCTCATCGCCGCATGGATCGGCTCACGCAGACCCCAGTGGGATTGAAAAATCCCCACTCCCCGTGTAAATTCATCGTCACTTCCCACATCCACATCGATTTTCCCATTCCCTTGCCCCACCCGAAACGCTAAGAAACACACCGAACCAAGCCAAGCACCTCGCCCGGCTCCCATCCCAACCCACTCTCCACACCTCCACCCTCATGGCCCGCCGCGCTAGCTCCAGCATCAACCCCACCGCCCTCATCGGCATCGCCGTCGCCGTCGTCCTCCTCATCGTCGGCGGCAAAATGCTCCTCGGCAAAAAAACCTCCGAATTCGGCGATGTCGACGCCTTCGATGTCGAGGAATTCCTCGAAAACGGCAACTCCCTCCGCAACAACGTCTACCTCATCGAAGGAACCATCGACGAAAAATTCTTCAGCGACACCAGCTCCCACTCCGTCGCCTCCGTCCGCGTCAAAACCCCCGGCGAAGACGCACTCGTCCCCATCGAAATCCCCGCCGAATTCAACAACCTCAACATCGAACGCGAACAACGCTACTCCTTCCGCGTCAAAGTCCGCCAAGGCGGAATCCCCGTCGCCACCGGCATCAACCGCCTTTAACCCTCACCTCATCCCTCTTCCCGCCTCCCTCATCCCTCTTCCCGCCTCCCTCATCCCTCTTCCCGCCTACCGACCATGAAAGCCCGCCACCTTCTCCCGCTCCTCGCCCTTGGCACCTCCGCCGTCGGAATCTCCCACGCCCAAGTCTACGTCCCACCGCCCACCCAACAACCCGCACAACCCGCCGCCCCTCCCCAGGACACCAGCACCCGGCCCCAACAACAACCCGCCCAATCCCCCCTCGGCCAGGAAATCCCCATGCTCGACCCCTCCGCCGAGACCGTCACCGTCGGCGGCGTCGCCATCCCCCTCGGAGACAACCGCATCCTCAAAGCCCGCTTCGAGAAATACCTCAGCCAACCCCCAGAAAGCGACGAAGCCGCCACCGCCTACCGCGAAACCGTCGCAGACATCCTCGGCACCATCTCCCCCTTCGCCGAAGGCGGCCCAGACCTCTACGCCGCCTTCAAAAAACTCCCCACCGCCGCAACCTACCCCGGAGACGCCAACATCTGCGGCTCCCTCGCCGAAGCCATCTACATGGCCATGCTCGCCAAACAGGACATCAACTCCCTCACCAAGCTCAACAAAAGCATGGAAGACGAGAAAAAGGCCATCCAACAACAGGCCGACTGGGATGCCCGCCACGATTCCGACCGCACCCTCAACGACACCCGCGCCGTCGGCGGCGGCGGCGGCACCCGCGCCCCTCGCGGAACCAACAACCAAAACGGCCAACAACAACAAGGCCCCGTCAGCGGCGGCCAAGGCCAAAACACCACCTCAACCTCCAACCAACCCGCCACCACCCCCGGCGCAGGCACCAACTCCCTCAAATACCAGGACACCCTCCGCCGCATCGCCGAAATCGAAGCCCTCAAAAAATCCAACATCATCCGCACCGAAGCACAAACCATCCGCACCAAAGCCCAATACCAGGTCAACATGGTCCAATGGTTCGTCCAGCGCCGCTACGAACACGTCCTCATGGCCGCCCGCTTCTACAACCAAATCTGGAAAGACGGAGACACCACCCTCCGCATCGATAAGAAATCCGACGTCTCCAAACTCTTCTCCGAATCCGTCGGCGTCTCCCCTACCGTCTCCTCACTCGACTCCCTCTCCAACGAAATCATCCGCGAAGTCGACAAATACATCGAAGCCTTCGACCTCATGCTCTCCCGCGGCGACCTCCACACCGCCTCACAACGCCTCATGGAAGCCTACGCACTCGGCGAATACCTCGCCCCCGTCGCCACCCTCTCCATCGAGAAAAAACAAAAAGTCGCCCTCTACGTCCGCGACCTCCACGAACTCTACGGAACCCTCCAAGCTCGCGACTACACCAAAGCCAAACAACTCGCAGACCGCCTCAAGGAAAACGCCAAAGACTTCCCCTCCTCCAAAGTCGACTCCGCCATCGCCGGCTACACCCTCGCCTCAGACCTCGCCGTCGAAGAAGCCAAAGCTCACCTCCTCGCCCGCGAAAACGACAAAGCCGCCGAAAAAATCCGCGCCGCCACCGAAATCTGGCCCACCAACCCCAAACTCGAGGAATTCCGCAACCTCATCACCTCCGCCGGCGGCCTCGTCACCGCCCGCAACGACTTCGACCGCCTCCTCTCAGAAGCCAACTACCGCGAAATCGCCAAACGCCAATACGAACTCGCACCCGCCATCCAAGGCGATGCCACCCGCGAGGACGCCTTCAAACAAATCATCGAAAACCTCACCAAAATCGAAACCGCCCTCGGCAAAGCCTCAGAATTCTCCAAAGCCGGCCAAAAAGAAGCCGCATGGGAACAACTCGCCGAACTCCGCGAACAATTCCCGGACGATCCAAAACTCGGCCGCGAACTCGAACTCCTCGCCCCGGACGTCGCCAACTTCACCCGCGCCCTCTCACGCGCCCAGGAATTCGAAAAACGCACCCCAAAACAAACCGGCTCCGCCCTCGCCTGGTACCTCAAAGCCCGCTCACTCTACCCACAAAGCGACCTCGCCGAAGAAGGCATCAAACGCAACCTCGACGAAATCCTCCCCAACGAATCCACCACCACCCGCCGCGATTCCGAAAACTAACAAAACCCCATAGGGCCTAATCCAACGGCCCCCATCCCGCCACCCACGAATATCTGGTGCATCCGCGCCCCAGATTCTATTGCGCCTTTTTGAAGATAGCCATTCAGTCAGTCACAGTCGCGGATTCTCAACATCTTCTTCCAATCCGGTCCAAAAATCAGCGAACGTATCTGCAAGTAGGTTCATGTCGCTGATCACTCCATGTGGATTCACCTCATGATCAAAGTAGTAGATCTTGCCTCTGTTATGGCCTTGAAGACCGATGCAGGCGTAGTTGCCGCAGCCGTCCCCAATGATGGCCAGGCATCCGTCCGGAAGATATCCTTCGTTGCCTAGGCGTTCGCTATCAAGATTCCGTTCGCAGAGGTCAGTGATCCCAAAGAAGGGATCATTGCTGAAAGTGGAGAAATCGATCTCCTTTCCATCAAAAAACGAGTTCACGATGAATGGCCCGTTGTGCTCCAAAAGGAACTTTCTGTAGTCCTCCGGAAGAGTTCTTCCCAAGGCATCTTCAAACTGTCTGAGTTTGTCTTCGGCAAGCTTCCCGTAGGGATTGCTTTGGATGATTTTCACCATGACTGCGTTTTGATTGATTAATGATTTTATGTTTTTTTGAAGCGTCTCGAATGTTCGCTATCCCACTTTGACCGGCTTAAATTGAATGTTCGTCCAGCCATTTCGTTCAGCGAGATCTTTCACCTTTTCCGTGCAGAGGATGTCGATTGTGGAATCAAAAACGGCCTTTTTACCAAACAGATCAGCGCCGCTCCATGAGGATAAGCGGTAGATGCATTCGGGGAACTTCTTTGTTCTGTCAATGATGGGTTTGCCGTTTTGATCCAAATCAAGTCCCATCAAATCGTAAGCGTAGCTGATTCCAGGATCGGCCTCCAGCACGTAGTATTTTGGAGCCGGGACATCTTTGAGAGCTTTTGACAGGTTCTGTGCAATGGGAACTTCCGTGGCACGCAGCATTGGAATGCCTTCGGCTTGAAGGTCATTGATGATCCGTTCACTTACGAAAAACGATGGAGGCCCTCCCCCGCATCCCATAACATCGGACCAGACTCTCCCTCCGGGATCAATGTATAATCCTGGAGAGTCGCTATTGATCTTCCATGATTGCTCCTTCATCTTCTGAGTCCCCGGAGGAAAAGAATCGAAAAACGGCATTTTTTCCAGCGGTCCCCATCCCGCCACCCATGGGTATTTGGTGTATCCGACTGCCCAGGATTCGATTTCGTAAAAGTTCATGGTGTATCAGGAAATTGTTGTCTGCATTCGATGAGCTTTTAAAATCCCTTTGGTTAATCTGGACGTCCAGTAATTGGATTCACCCCCTTGACCCTGACGCGCTGGAATGAAACATTTGTCCAGCCATCTTTGATCGCTATTTCCTTAACTCTTTCTGTAAATAAGAGATCGAGATACCTTGGGCCTCCATGACCATTATCCTGACAAAACAAGTCCGCGCCGGACCAAGTTGTCGGATCGTATTGCAGAATCGGTGGAGGAAGGACTCTTGGCGCATTTCTACCAGGATTGCCGTCAGCATCGACGACATATCCACTCGCCGCGTAGTCCACACGGATGCCCGGCAGCGCCTCAATCACGAAATAATCTGGAGGTGGAACATCTCGCAGCTTCTTGCTTGCGACAGAGCCAATTGGAATTGAGGTAGTTCTTTTCAGCGAAATACCGTGGAATCCCAACGAGTTCAGTATCTTTCTGCTAAAAACAAATGATGGCGGAGGATCGCCTAAATACATCAAATCTGGCCATATTGAGCCGGTATCGCCAACTTGCAAACCTGGAGGACCGGGATTTGCCGCCGCGAACGCTCTCCGGCTCTCTTTCAATGTTACAGAAAATTCGCCCTCAAACGCCATTCCTTCAAATGGCCGATAGCCATAAGCATATGCAAATTTACTACTATCTCCAGATTCAAATTTAAATATTTTCATTTCTACTTGTTAGTCTAATCATTTCCACCTGTCACAGAAAACTGAGCCCTAATACTGGCTAATTTATCAATTATCTCCACATAAGAATAAACACTCCCATTTGCCGCATTGACTGCTTCATTATTGAAGAAAATTCTCCATTCATTGTGGAATTGTCCCCCAATCCCAAATGGACCTGAATGCCATGTCCAATGATCATATTCTGTTACCCAGCGGCCAAATGCCGGGTTATTCACGTCAATACCGCGACGGGCAAACCTATCTTTGAATTCCCATGGAAAGTCATGATGCGCGGTGAATTTGCCTGTGGGTTTAGGTCCGAGCTCCTCCATGGCCTTTCTGAGTCCTGAGTGCTCTGTGGGTGCTGTGATCGGCCCGCCGCTCGTCGAAAGTGATCGCCGCAGATTCTCGCTAAAACTGAATTCATCCATGGTGATGCCCATCACCATTAGATCGTTCTCACGATACAACTGCTTCAGGGCTTCAATCCCGGCAGGATCGAGCTCATCTGTGACATGACCCGAGAGCTTGCGGATTTTGAGAAACCCTTCAGCTTTAACCAGCCCGACGGGGATGAAAGGCAATGCTCCGGCCAGAGATTCATAGTGCCCATCCGCCACATCATTAATAACAATGATCCAGTCCAGCCCCTCGTTGACGATGCCGAGGCCGGACAAGTAAAGTTCGGTAGCCGCAATGGCGGTTTGTTGGGTCTTGGTGACCGCCTCTCTCATGGCGGTGCGGAAGGCCTCAGTCTCCATCCACCCGTTCCATTCTCCATTCTCATGGGCGAACTCGTAATGTATGTTAACCTCGCGATAGACGGAGGCTTGCTTTAAGCCCTCGAAAAGAAGGCGGGCAGCATGGATGGGGTTGATGTCCTCCTCGATCTGGATGGTCCAGATGTTGTCCGCGTCGTCGGAGAGGTCATTTAGGGTGACATCCAAGTCCAATTCCACACCAAACCAGAAGTCTTTCGTTTCGATTTGATGACCGCCACGCAAGTAACCATCAAGCAACTCGATGGCAAAGTCATCGTTTGCATTAAGAAATCGATAGGCCCAAATGACATGCTCGGGAATCACAGGCCCGCCAGGCTGCCATGGTGCCGGTGTCTCTTCGGATGCCGTTTCCAAGCTGTAAATCCGTGCAGCAGCCACAGGTGGCACGGGTTCATCAATTTCCTCTCCGGGCACGAAAAGCACTTCACCAGCCTCAATGTCATCCTCATTAGGATAACGCAGGTAAAACTTCATCGAACCATCTTCCGGATCGTAACCCGTCGCAGCAAGTCGCGCTGGCACAACGTTTGCAGAAGGCGCGAACCGCTTGATTTCTCCTTCGTCATTTGGATCTTCAGGATACCATGCATCGCCTCTGTTGATCAGATCGTAGGCAATGCCCCCGACTATGATTTTGAGGCCATCGTTAACCAACGAGGCTGGTAGTCCGGGCAATCGTAGAGTACACGCTTCCACTTCAGAAGATTGGGTGCCTCGGAGATCCCCGTTGGCGGACTGGGACGTTTTAAGAATCTGATTTCCGAAGACCCAGTTACTTGGCCGGAAAATGTTTGTGTTAATCCCGCTCTCAACCCATTTGCCATAGAAGTGGTTCTTCGGAAAACCCGGAGTAGTACATTCAATCCGAACGACAATGCTGTCGACCTCCGTGACGGAAAAGGTGGGAAGATAGTGCAGCCTCAACTGGCAGGTCGCAGTAAGATCATTTGGCTGTGCGGGGATCAGCAGGTTGCCAGTGAAAGTGAGGGAATCCGCAGCGGTTTCCACCGAGGCGTTGTCACCTGTCCCGGGTGCGCCACTGCCGACAAAAAGCGTGGCCTGATCGACACTCCCATTGTCAGGAGTTGAAGCGAAGAAAATCGATAACGGGGCGGAAAGAGTGGGAAAGGCGGAGGCATCCTCTTCCCATGTCAACGATGCGACGGACTCGTCGTAGCCAGTCTTTCCAGCGACGTTCGGAGAAGTTTCTGCGCGGATAACATAAGCCTCCGGTTTGGCATCCGGGATGACGATGGTTTCGTCAAACTGAAATCCATCGCCTACCGTTTCATCAAGCGGGATGGAATGCAGCAGTTCGTCTTGATGATAGAAATAAAGCGTCTTAGGTCGCTCCGATGCGGACGCGGCGAACCGGGAAATCGAATCCCTCACCGTGCCTTCCAGCTCGATGTAAAGATCTCCACTTTGCAGGGACGATGCCGTGACCGTCATTTCTACCGATGGAGTAGGCGTGACCTCCGCACCGACAAATCCACTCTCAGCATCCTCGATCTCCCAAGCATCACCAACCACGGCTACCATTGGAACCAAATCAGCTTTGAGCCCGGTAGCTACGTCTGTCTGGTCAGAGTGGAGATGGCTGGTGAGGAGACCATCTCGGTTATCCACAAGCCAGTGGTCAGCGACGGTGAAGATGCGTCCTTCTCCAGTCCTATCACCCAATGTAAATTCCTCGTCTTGTTCGAATGTAGCTAGGCCCGGCTTGTTATCCACACCAGCCTCCCAGCAATACCAACCATCGTTGCCCCCGGTGCGGTGAAGTGTAATTTGATAGTGGTTGTTTCTTCTCAGTTTTAGAGTTTTGGTAATCGGTGGCCCGTCAGCGGTGCTGGACAGCCGGAAGATGCGGCTATCGTCCGGGCCTTTTCCGCGAATTTCCATACGCCAAGACGCGTAGTCGCCGCCTACAGTAAATGGAACCTCTTCATATGAGTCAGATGGCGCCTGCCCATTGTCTGAAGCATTTCGAGGATCACTTGCGTGATTAATTTCGTCTCCATCGCTTGTTTGATCACCGTCGGTATCCGCGGCTTTCGGATTCGTGCTGTGAAGGAATTCGTCAAAGTTGCTTATGCCGTCGTTGTCATCGTCGGCATCCCGATCAAACCCAACCACTGTGGTGTAGTAACTGGCTAGCCAGACATCCGGAATGCCTCCGAAAGTTTCTCCTCTGTATGCAAGAGTCCCGATCCGCTGCTCTTCGTGGTTGGTCAGGCCGTCGCCATCATCATCAAAATCACGTACTTCCACACGCCAGAATTGCTTGTCAGGAAGCATTCCCTGATTGTCTTGGGCCAAGAAAGCGATCGTAATCGGGCCATCTTGTTGTGCGACTGCATAATCAACCTCAATCCAGCTTCCCTCATTAAGGTTAGGCGAATAAAGCAGCGAGTATTCTTTCCGGGCGAGACCGTGCCATTTGATCTCGAATACCTCAGGCGTCACAAGAACGGGTCCTTGCTCTTGAGGGTCTTCGTACCAAGTCGCCGGAATATGGCGGATTTCCTGAACGAAGTGGCCCTCGGGCGGATCGAAGGAAAGTGGATCTGTTCCGGCGGTGGCTTCTTTGACGTTGCTTTGGCCGTCGGCATCGGCGTCGCCGTTGGGGAGGAAAGTGGGCGGAAAAAGTTCGCCATCATTGTATTGGCGCTCCCAGACATCGCTCATCGCGTTATCATTGGTATCGAGGATGGCGCTTGCGTTGGTGGCGAGGAGGAGTGTGGCGAGCAGAGAAAATATGGCGATTTTCATGGTTCGCCTCCTTCTTCTTTCACTGCGGGTGTTTCGACGCGCCAGTAGTTGAGTGTGATGTCCTTGGGTTGGGGCGGGTTGGCTTTGAGGAGTTCAGCGCGTTCGCGGGCGGCCCGCATGCGACCTTCGTAGGCGATGCGGAGTTTGGCGTCGTCGTGATTGAGGATTTCGTGAAGAGCATCGAGTGCGCTGATAAGATCGGGGTCGGGTTGGCCGGTTTGGACGACATAACTGATTTTATCAGTCGGCAAATCAGGGATGACAGGCGGGGTGTATGGCCTGCCGAGTTGTGTCATGCGTTGGGCGAAGCGGTTGGTTTCATGAATGCTCCACATCATAAAGAGGGCACGGGTCTTGCCCTGTTTGTCTTTGAAGGCACCGATCCCTGATAGGAGGGAGAAATCTCCGGAGGACCAGAGGGTGACTGGCTGGTCTTTTCCATTGAGCCAGATGCGGAGGTGGCTGCGGGTGACATCATTTTCCAACCGATGGACGGTGGCTCCAAGGGCGATGGTTTGATGACGCGGATGGTTTTCGCGATAGGCGGCGATGCGGTCGCGCATTTCTTGGGTCAGCTCGACTGAAGCCGCAGGGTCCGCAGGCTTGGGCGGGGCAGGAAGGGGGATGGGTTGAATTTGGCGGATGGTGATGGTGCGGCCTCCTTGGGTGTGGGCCTTTTCGTCGATGATATCTTCGGCAGGGACTTTCCATGTGGGCTTGGGAGGTGCAGGTGGCGGAGGTGTGCCGTCGGGGACTTTATAAGGGATGTGGGCGCGGGACTCCTCTGCGGCCCCCGTCAGGGGAAGCCAAGCAGCGAGGGTCAGGACGAGCAATAGACGATGATTCATGAGATATCTGGAAGAGCTGGAAATGATTTTATGCCCTTCCTGGTGGACGGGGAGTGAATAAGTCGCTCACAGACGACCGCGATGGCCTTTGGCCACACTCCCCTAGGGCAGGCGGCTTGGACATACACCACCGCCTCCCCGGCCTTTGTCGGTTTGGCGGCATCGTTGCGGTCGATGCCGACCGCTGTGAGCGAGGTTATTCAGACCTCATCCGCCGGAGCCGACATGAGTAGCATTCACGGCGGCGCATTTGGGGCAAGCTGGAAAACCCCTGAATTTGCGATACTGTCGAGTTGCACGGAGGGAACAACATCGCCCCCCACTTCACGGTTGACCCATCGCGTCCCCGCCCCTTAGCCTCCCCCCAGTGAACCTGCTCGCCAACGGAACCCTGAACCTCGGCCCCCTCCTTCTAGGGTTGGCCGCCCGTTGACCCCACCCCGCCTCTCCACCGCCGTTCACCGACCGCTTCCCCTCGAAGCGCTCACTCCCATTGCCTCATTGCCCCTCCAACCCTCTCGCATCCATGCAACCCTCCTCACTCACCAAATACCGCCCCTTCCCAGCGATCTCCTTGCCCAACCGCACCTGGCCGGACAACTCCCTCACCTCCGCCCCCGAGTGGTGCTCCGTCGACCTCCGCGATGGCAACCAGGCACTCCCACAACCCATGTCCGTCGAGGAAAAACTCGAATTCTTCGACCTCCTCGTCCGCGTCGGATTCAAACAAATCGAAGTCGGATTCCCCTCCGCCGCAGAAACCGAATTCAACTTCCTCCGCCGCCTCATCGACGAAAACCGCATCCCCCACGATGTCACCATTCAGGTCCTCGTCCAAACCCGCGACCACCTCATCCGCCGCACCTTCGAGGCCATCGCTGGCGCCAAACGCGCCATCGTCCACATCTACAACTCGACCTCCCCGCTCCAACGCCGCGTCACCTTCAACAACGCCACCCGCGACTCCATCCGCGACATCGCCGTCGATGGCGCACGCCTCGTCAAGGAACTCGTCCCCACACTCCCCAACACCGAAATCGTCCTCCAATACTCCCCGGAATCCTTCTCGGACACCGAACTCGACTTCGCACTCGAATGCTGCCACGCCGTCATGGACGTCTGGCAACCCACCCCAAACAAAAAAATCATCCTCAACCTCCCCGCAACCGTCGAATGGGCCACCCCTAACATCCACGCCGACCAGATCGAATGGATGTGCCGACACCTCAAAAACCGCGAATCCGCCATCATCTCCCTCCACACCCACAACGACCGCGGAACCGGCGTCGCCGCCACCGAACTCGGCCTTCTCGCCGGCGCCGACCGCGTCGAAGGACCCCTCTTCGGAAACGGCGAACGCACCGGACACCTCGACATCGTCACCGTCGCCCTCAACCTCAACAGCCACGGCATCTCCTCCGGCCTCGACTTCTCGGACCTCCAATCCATCCGCGCCGTCTACGAACGCGTCACCCGCCTCACCGTCCCAGAGCGCCAACCCTACGCCGGCGAACTC
>SYAP01000129.1 GCA_005787565.1 Verrucomicrobiaceae bacterium
CATCAAATCCGCCAACTCATCAATCAACACCACGATATACGGAAACCGGTCCGGAATCCGCTCCTCATCAAACTCAAACTCCTCATCTTCCTCATCCGCTTCCGGCCCAAGCTCTCCAGAGGCCAATGCCTCCGCAATCGCATTGATCGACTCATCATCTATGTTCTCATCCGCCCAAACCGGCGGCAAATGACTCGCCGGTGGCCCGCTGCGATCCGGCTGCCCGGCACGCTCTTCGGACATCCCCACATCCCCAACAGAATCCTCGACACCTTCCACCGCCTCCGTCTCCGCAAAAGGCCTCGTCGCATCCACCACCCATGGCGGAGCCTCATCCGCGGCAACATCAGCCCCTTCCTCAACCACCACCGGCTCCACCTCCTCCACCACAGGCGCAGGCGCGCTCGACGCCACCTTCTCCGGCCGCGGCCGGTTGTTATAACTGTCGAAATTGCGCACACCCTCCTTCGCGAAAATCCGGTAACGCTTCTCCATCTCGTTCACCACCCACTTCAGTGCCGCCACCGTCTTCTTCGGATCCGTCACCACCGGAACCACCAGATGCGGCAACTTGTTATACATCTGCATCTCCACCACCTTCGGGTCCACCATGATGAATCTCAACTCATCCGGCCCAAACTTGAACAAAATCGACGCAATGATCGAGTTGATACAAACCGACTTGCCGGATCCCGTCGCACCCGCAACCAGAAGATGCGGCATCGCCGCCAAATCACCAATCACCGTGTTGCCATAAACATCCTTGCCCAACGCCAGCGGAATCTTCTTCTTCGCCGATCGGAAATCCGCATCATGCAACAACTCGTGCAGCGGAACCGCCACCTTCTGTGAATTCGCAATCTCGATCCCCACCGTATCCTTGCCCGGAATCGGTGCCAGAATGTTGATCCGCTCCGCACACGTCGCCCGCGCCAAATCCGCCTCCAACTGCGAAATCCGAGAAACCCTCAACCCCGTCGAAGGATAAATCTCATACCGCGTGATCGTCGGCCCGCGCGTGATATCTCCAGCCGTCACATCAATCCCGAACGCCTTCAGCGTGTCGATGATCTTCCGCTGCGTCGCCATCAACTCGTCACGGTTCGCCTCCGGAGCCTCCGGATTATCATCCACATCTAACAAATCAAATCCCGGCAACTCGTAATCCTCGAATCCCGTCACCGAAAGTGACTGATGACCCGTCTTCTTCCTATCGAACGGCTTGCTCCCCGCAACCACTCCCTCGCTGGAACGCCGCTGCGACGCATCAATGATCTGCGGAACCGGAGTCTCCTTCAGCGCCAACATCACCTGCGGATCCGCATTCGCCGCCGCCTGCACCGTCGCCGCCTTCGCCGCCTCACGCTCCAATCGCCGCTGCTCCCGCTGCCGGTCCCGCTCCGCAATCAACTCCGCCTCCCGCGCTGCAATCTTTCCAGCCTCACTCCGCTGCTCTCGCCACTCAAAAAACTTCTCCTTCCCCAACCGGTAACACACCTTCGCAAACCGCAACGGCGGCTGCCCCGTAATCATCACCAACGCCACCACATAACACAACGTCGCCAAAATCAACGTCCCCGCCCGCCCAATGATGTTGGATAACACAAACCCACCCAACCCCTCCCCTAAAACCCCACCCGGACTCACCATCCGGCACCGCTTCGCCCAATCCGTGAAAAAATAATCCGCCGCATCCAACCACGCCGCCCCCGCAAACAACACAATCACCAATCCCAACACCGCCCTCGGCCACAACACACCCTTCAACGCCACCTTCATGATCCCGAACCAGATCAACGCCACCGGCACCAACCACGCCGCCGCCCCAACCAACAAAATCTGCAAAAATCCCAAAATCGCCCCCACCGGACCAATCAAATTCCCTCCCTTCGCCCCAGTCTTGTCCGCAAACGCCTCCAACAATCCAATCCGCGGCAAATCCGCCGGACTATACGAAACCAACGACAACAACAGCACCAACCCCACCGCCAGCAACACAATGCCGGTGATATCATCCGACCACTTCCCCGTCTCGGGCAATGCTCCCCGCTTCTTGTTATCCGCTCGCGCCATGAATTCTGCTCCGGGCCAGCATCCCCCGAACTCGCCCCGGGGGCAAGATTGTTTTCCCGAACCGGAAATTCAGTAAAACCGAAGCATTCCCTCCTTGCCCCTCTCCGTCCCCGGACAACCCTCTCCCCGTGCGAATCCTCATCCTTCCCATCCTCGAACCCCTCCCCGGAAAGGTCCTCCCGGAAACCGCAGAGCAAGTCGGCGGCGTGGAAGCCGCACGCCGCTACCGCGCCACCATCCTCACCACCCTCCGCCAACTCCGCGGCGTCGAAAACCTCCTCCTCCACATCACCGTCACCCCATCGGATGCCATCGAAGCCGTCAAATTCTGGCTCCTCCCCGCCCTCGGCTCCGGCTGGAAATCCTCCAACGAAACCTTCCTCCTCGACGGCTGGTCCATCGCCTTCCACCCCCACCCACCCACCACACCTCACTCCCTCATCGCCACCGCCGACCCCTGCTGCCCCCACCTCGGCGCACGCTGGGTCCACACCGCCCTCCTCGGACTCGGAAAATCCATCAACCGCGTCATCGGCCCGGACACCCTCGGCGGAACCTGCTTCGAAGCACACTCACCCACCGGACCCAACCTCACCCGCACCCTCCCCCCTCTCCCCGTCATCCGCACCGATGCCTGCTGGCAAGCCGCCCTCGACGGCCCGCTCGGCCCAGCCCTCAAAAAAGCTTGGGAGGCCGACCGCTTCTAAAATCCATCATCCCCTCAACTCAATCCGTCCGCGCCCCCGCCCTCCACGCCCGGATCAGGAAAAACCCCGAGAACGCGAACATGAAAAACGACAGGAACTGACCCTTCGTCACCACATTCTCCACCACCCACGCCGCATCCGGCTCACGAAAATGCTCCGCAAAAATCCGGAAAATCGCATAAAGCCCGAAAAACAACCCCGTCAACAACCCATGCGGCGCACGCGGCCACTTCACCCGCACCACCCACAAAATCGCGAACAACAACGCCCCCTCCAACAAAGCCTCGTAAATCTGCGATGGATGCCGCTCGCTCAAATACGGCGCGATCGCCTCCCCAACCCCGTCCACCTCGCGGTTCGCCTCTAACATCTGCTCGAAAAACACCCCCTGCTCCGGCCCTCCGCCCGTCCCGCTCCGGCTCGCCAGCTCCATCGCCTGATACGCCGGCACCAACTTCGGCTCCACATCCGTCGCCGCACCCGCCGGCGCCCACAACAAATCGGACTCCGGCGACTTCCGGTCCATCAACGCCATCGGAAACTTCACCGACCACGCCACACCCTCAGCCACCCGCCCATACAGCTCCCCATTGATGAAATTCGCCATCCGCCCGCAAAACAACCCCACCGGCGCCACCACGCACAAACCGTCCCCCAACCCCGTCCACGAAACCTTCGCCTTCCGCGAATAAAACCACGTGAAAACCACCAACCCCAAAATCCCCCCGTGGCTCGCCATCCCGCCATCCCACACCCGCACCACCATCAGCGGATCCGCCGCCAATCCCGCCCACCCCACCTTCGGAATCTCATAAAAGAAAATATACCCCAGCCGCCCTCCCAAAAACACCCCGAACAACGCCGCCGCCGCAATGAAATCCGCCGTCTTCTCCGGCTCCAACACCCACAACCGCCGCCGCGCCAAATGCCGCAAAAGCAAAAAACCTCCCAAAAATCCCATCAAATACGCCAACCCATACCACCTCAATGCCAACCCCTTCCAAATCGGCAAAAGCACCGGATCCAGATCATGCACGTAAGTCGATAAAAGCTGCAACACCCCGCCACCTCACACCATCACCGCCCCACCCGCAAGCGGCTTCACCAACCTTCCCGATTGACCAACCCCTCTTCCGCCGTAACCGTCCCGCCATGCCGAGCAAGAAGGAAATACTTGACCTCCAATTCATCGACGCCAGATCGAAACTCCTCGACCTCGCCGCATTCCTCGACCGCGTCGAGCGCCACCCCGGCCCCGACGACTACCGCTTCACCGCCCTCAAAAACGCCATCCCCATCCTCCTCTCGGAAAAACCCGAACGCGCACGCGCCGTCCTCGAAGCCCTCTCCGACCACTCCTCCGACCCCATCCCCAAAGCCGCCTACCAAGGCGCATTCGGTGCCCCACTCCCACCCTGACCCTTCGACCTTCCGACTTCTTCCACTTCTCACTCGGCACTTCTCACTCTTCCTCTCCGACTTTCCGACCTTCGACTTCTTCCGAATGAAATACATCGAACCCCACGCCCACATGGTCAGCCGCACCACGGACGACTATGAAAAACTCGCCCTCGCCGGCTGCGAAGCCCTCTGCGAACCCGCATTCTGGGCCGGCTTCGACCGCTCATCACCCGATGGCTTCCACGACTACTTCCGCCAACTCACCGAATACGAACCCAAACGCGCCGCACGCTTCGGCATCAAACACTTCTGCTGGCTCTGCATCAACCCCAAGGAAGCCGACGACCCAGTCTTCGCCCGCGAAGTCATGTCACTCATCCCCGAATTCATCAACCGCCCCACCGTCCTCGGCATCGGCGAAATCGGACTCAACAAAAACACCCGCAACGAACTCGCCATCTTCGAGGAACACGTCCAGATCGCCCTCGATCACGACCTCCCCATCCTCATCCACACCCCTCACCTTGAGGACAAACTCAAAGGCACCAAACTCATCCTCGATTCCCTCGCTTCTTTCCCAAACCTCGACCGCAACAAAGTCATCATCGACCACGTCGAGGAACACACCGTCGCCCTCGTCCTCGACCAGGGATACTGGGCCGGCATGACCCTCTATCCAGAAAGCAAGTGCACACCTGCCCGCGCCATCGACATCCTCGAAACCCACGAGCGCGA
>SYAP01000130.1 GCA_005787565.1 Verrucomicrobiaceae bacterium
AATCCCGGGCCAGGCGGATTCGGCGCCGTGCTCATCTCGGGAAAACACCGTAAGGAACTCGCGGAGGGATACCGCATGACCACCAACAACCGGATGGAACTTCGCGCCGCAATCGCCGCTCTGGAGTTGCTCAAGGAACCGTGCGAGGTCGAACTGCACTCGGACTCCCGATATCTCGTCGACGCCGTAACCAAACGCTGGATCGATGGTTGGCGCAAAAAGGGCTGGAGGACCGCATCGAACGGACGCGTGAAAAACCAGGACCTGTGGGAGCGCCTTTGCGTTGCGATGAAGCCACATCGAATCGATTGGAGATGGGTAAAAGGTCACGCAGGGAATACCGAGAACGAACGGTGCGACGAACTGGCCAACGAGGCCATCCGCTCCGGAAATTGGCTCGACGACGAAGGCTTTTCCGCCGCTGATTGAGCCCCATGCGATTCCTTCTTCCTTTCTTGATGGTCTCCACCACGGCTCTTGCCGAAGAACCGGTCTTGGATGCCCGGAAGTTTCTGTCCGCCCAAGACTTCTGGACCAACCGGGACAGCGATTGGTTTGAGAATCACATCCCGATTTTCGACTGCCCGGATTCCGAAATCAACACGACCTACTACTACCGATGGGAACTCGTGACACGTCATTTGGTGTATGGAAATCCCAACTCCGGATATGCCTTTACGGAGTTTTCCAACAGGCCGTTCTGGTCGGGGGCTTACGGCACCATTTCCTGCCCGGCGGGCCATCAAATCAACGAGGTCCGTTGGCTTCGAAATCCAAGATATGTGCGTGATTTCGTCCGGTTCTGGATGCGCCATCCCGGCGCACAACCACGCAATTATTCCTTCTGGGCGGCTGACTCGACGTGGGCGGCACATCTGGTTCATCCGAACGACGCATTTGTCATCAATCTCCTGCCGGATCTCGTCAATAACTACGAGAAATGGGAAAAACGCGGATGGGTCGATGAGAAGAATCTCTTCTGGCAACTCGGCCATGACGACGGCATGGAATTTGATATCAATTCCCGCCAAACCAACGACATTCTGCGCGGCGGCCAATCATTGCGCCCCAGCTTCAATACCTACATGTGGGCCGACGCCCGTGCGATCGCGAACATTTCCAATCTTGCGGAACAGAAGGACATCGCAAATCGCTTCACCGAGAAGGCAAACCGCATCAAGACCGCTGTCGAAACCAACTTGTGGGATCCCGATCGCCAGTTCTTCTTTCCCATGAGCCAGCAGGAGCATTCGAAAGACGGACACGTGGTGAAAAAACACACGCTCACCTATCAGTCCGGCCAGTTCGCCGGTAGCCCTCACGGCCGCGAACTCCACGGCTACGTTCCCTGGGCATTCAACCTTCCGGGACCAGGATTCGAAAATGCCTGGCAATTCCTGATGGATGACCAGTTTTTCAAAGCGGAATTCGGCCCCACCACCGTCGAGCGCAACGATCCCCTGTTCATGCTCAGCAAAGGCTGCTGTTGGTGGAGCGGACAGTCATGGCCGTTCGCCACCACCCAGACACTCAAGGCGATGGCAAATGTCCTGCATTTCTATCAGCAAAAACACGTGGATCGGAACGATTACACCGAACTGCTGCGCACCTACGCCATGACCCATCGCAAGGATGGCAAACCCTACATCGCCGAAGCCGCCCACCCCTTTACCGGATCTTGGGAAGGCCATGACATGACCAACCGCAGCGAGCACTACTTCCACTCCGGATTCACCGATCTCATCATCACCGGACTGATCGGCTTGCAACCTTCTTCCGGCGACGAACTGACCATCGATCCTCTGACTCCTGATTCCTGGGATCATTTCGCCCTAGACCGACTGAATTACCGTGGTCACCTGATTTCAGTCATCTGGGATCGCACCGGCGAACACTATGGCTTGGCCAAAGGCTTCCGGATTCTCGTGAACGGCAAAGTCGAAGCAACCGCAGACAAACCTCAAAAAATCACCATCACATTGCCGCCCGCACGGATCATTCCGGTCGATGAAAACCCGCCGATGAATTTCGCCGTCAACAACGATGGCGATTACTTTCCCCGCCTAACAGCCTCCTTCGTCAATCCGCAAAGCTCCCTCGCCATGATCAGCGATGGCCAGTTTCGCTACGACATCCTGCCCACCAACCGCTGGACCAGCGAAGGATCACCAAATGCCAGTGATTCCATCACAGTGGATTTCGGAACTCAACGCGGCATCGATACGGTAAAGCTATACATCATCGACGATGGCGACGGCACAAAGGTTCGCGCCCCGGAAAATATCTCTCTCGAACATTGGGATGGCAAACAATGGAAGGCAATCCCCGGAGCCTTCCATTCCACGACGTCACCTGCCGGCCGCCGGCCTCACATCATCACATTTCCACTTGTCAAGACGAGTCGCCTGCGAGCGATCATGACCCATTCCGAGGAGGCTCGATCCGGCCTAACCGAGTTCGAAGCGTGGGGACCTGGAGTAAAGCCCTACACCCCTGCCCCACCCCCGGCCGGCAACCTGGCTTTCAATGCTGGCGATAAGCCATTTCCAAAGATCACCGCCTCGTTCTCCGATCAATACGGCGGCTTGCCTCCCCGCGCCATCGATGGGAAAATCATCTTCGAAGCGACCCCAATGAATCGTTGGACTTCCTACGGTTCGAAAAGTCCAACCGATTGGCTCGAACTGGAATTCGCCAAACCCACTGAGATCAGCCGTGCCGTCCTGCACATTTATGACGATCGCGGCGGAGTTCAGGCTCCGAAGGACTACACACTTCAAGGCTGGAACGGCGACGCTTGGGTTGATTTCACCAACCAGAAGAAAACTCCAGCCGTCCCCACTGGAAACATGTCAAATGTCACCACGTTCGACAAAGTCACAGTGTCAAAACTTCGAATCCTCTTCACCCACCAAGGAGGCGCCCGCAGCGGCCTCACCGAGTGGGAAGTCTGGAAACAATGATCCTCAATTTGTCGATCAGGACGCTAGCGGAGTCGGGATCGCAATCACCTGCATCCCGGCCCGCTGCGCAGCGAGAATTCCAGCCGGCGCATCTTCCAGCGCCAAACACTTGTGAGCAGGCACGCCTAACAACTTCGCCGCTTTGAGAAAAATGTCCGGCGCAGGCTTGCCCTCCGCCACGTCATCCGCCGTCACCACCTCGTCGAACCAATCGGAAATCCCAACAATTTGAAGAGTTTTCTCGATCACCATCCGGCTACCACCGGTAGCAATCGCCATGGGCACCTTGCCACGAAGCGATCTCGCAAAATCGGCAACCTCATCAATCAGCCGCACCGTGCCAAGTCGCTTCAAAAACGCCTCGCGCTTCGCAAATGCCACCCCCGCAGGATCCAGCTTCAAGCCATACTCGTCGTTCAACTCGACCACGATATCCAGAGTCGGCCGGCCGCCCATCGCGAAAAACACATCCTCCTTGAAAATCCCATCCGCACCATGAATCGCAAGCGCCTCACACCATGCCTCGAAATGCGCGGGCATGGAATCAACGAGGGTCCCGTCGCAGTCAAAAACCACGCCTTCGAATCCGTCCTTCGGGAAATCAATCGCACCGACACTTGGCATTGCGCGGGAGGGCTTAGGGAGATGCCACGCCGATGGCAAGGGTAGGATGCGAAAAATTACGAATCACCCGGAATCGGCTCATCCAAGCCTCACCGTCTGATCGACATACTTCCCTGCCGGAATCGAAGCAATCCCGGCCCCACCATTCTCAAACACAACGTCGCCCTCGACAATGCAACCGCCGTCAAAACGCAGCGCCCCCTTCAGCGAAAGCGACCTGCACCCCAGCAATGACGGCGTGCCAAGCGAATCCAGCGAATCCACCAGCTTGTATTCATCCGAAAGCGAAATCACCGGCGGCACACCTCCCCGCCGCGGATCCAGACGCACCTGACCGTTTTCCGATATCTCATACGCATCGGAACGCAGCGCCAACAAATCGCCCGTCGATTTCACCGGCGCAAATCGCGAACGCGGCACCTCGATGGCCGTGCTCCCGGAAAAACACTCGATCGCCGCCCCCATCGCAGTCTCCAACTGATAGACCGCAGGCGAATGCTTGTCGCGTGGATCAACCGTCTTGCGATTGCGAATCATCGGTAACGGCAACACTCCGGCATCCGCCGCAAGCTGCTCCTTCAACAAATCCAGGCGCAACCACAGGCTGTTCGTATTGAAAAAACGATGTCGCCCGATGTCCTGGAACGCATCAAGATCCTCATCCGGACACTGCGCCACCTCCCGCAGAAGCAATCGACCGTCCGCCGCCCTAACAGAAAGATGTCCACCCTTCCTATCGGCAGCAGTACGCCGGGTCACCTCCATCAGAAATGGCGCGCCGGACTCCGCGAAATGTCGAAGCAATGTTCCATCCATCACCGCGCCGAGATTGTCCGAATTCGAAACAAACGCATACCGCACACCCTCCGCCAAAAGCCGATTCAACCAACCGCTGCCTACCAGGGCCGGAAACAGATCGCCATGACCCGGCGGACACCATTCCAAATCCGGATCCGCAGGCCACTCCACCGGAGCAAAAGTCGCCGCATCCACTTTAGGAATCCGGTTTTGCATCAACTCCACTTCACTCGCATCCGCCAAACCATCTCCCGCATACCGCTGCAAATGCTCCAAACTCCCCTCGCTCGTATTGAAGCTGTTCATCAGCAACAGTCGCACCTCGCCCCCCCCGCGCTTCCGCAGATCGAGAATTTGCCGAACCATCAAATCGAGAAAGCTCACCCCGTTCCGCACTTCCAACAGGCTCTTCGGTGCCTGCAATCCCATGCTGGTCCCAAGCCCCCCATTCAGCTTGATAACCACCGCCTGCGCCAGCAACCCGGCATCCGCATCCCCTTCCGAGGAAATCGACTCCAATGTAGGCAACGACTCCACTGGGCGGATCTCCGACTCGGGAATCATCCCGCTTTCATTCCGGACAAGCGCCTCGAAATTGCGGCGGAAAGCACGAATCGCCGCATCACCCATCCCGGCGGCGGTCATCTTGTCGGCAAAGGCTTGGAAATCACTCATGAATCAATCGTTGAATTGTTATGCAAGCAGCATGCGTTCCCATGATTCACCGGTCACGCGAAAACTCGAAGTCAAGCATCGCCCGCATGCCCGACTCAAAGCCAAAACAACAATACGCTTTCCTGCTGGTCATCAGTCCTCCTATCAGGTAATAAATCAACACACCCTGACTGTAACCACCCATGAAACACCTTCTTTTACTTCCATTGGCATCCTTGGTATTCGTCACCAACTCATGCCGAACCGCCTGGCCTCTGGACCCGGTCACCATGAAACCCTGCAAACTCCGCTACACACCATGCCAGCTGAAGGAGTGCCAATTCCGCGACACCTGCGACTCCTGCTCCGGTCATTACGGCGGATGCAAATGATCTTGCTTGAACAAAAAACACCCCGCACCGGCCAAACCGCTGCGGGGTCTTTTCCATGAATCACTCAGTCGAAACGGTCGATCATTCCTCCGATTCCTTATCCGCCTCATCAGCCTTCTCAGCGGGCGCTTCCTTCGGTGCCTCTTCGACACCTTCAGGTTCCAGTTCTTCCTGAGCCTGTGGTAGGATTTCAATCCGCCCACCAGGTCCGCCCATCCGGAGATTGAAACGCATTCCGTTAATACCCCCATTTTCGCCAAAGTTGAACCGCTCGACCCGCTCCCGCACATCGGCTGGAGCCGCAGCCTTGTCCTGCTCGGTGTCCCATGGCCCGGACCAAGTCACCTCCCCAAGCTTGTCACGCAAGGTAACCTCCTTGCCATCCCCATTCGATTTCATCTCAACGCTCCCCTGATCGTCCTGCAGACGGAAAGAGGACATCTGTTGCATCTCGCCAGCGCCTAGCGGGCCACCTGGGATGAGAAGTTGCATGCCTTGCGGCTGGCCAGCACCCCCGCCTTGAGGAGCAATTCCCCCAGCCTGCTTGAGCATTTCAGCGACACGCTTCTCAATCTCACGCATCGCCTCGTCGATCTCGGGAACCTCCCCCCCCGCTCCCTCGAGCGGAATCTGCCGTAGCTGCAGTCCCTCCATAGCACCAAGATTCTTCTCAATCGCCTCACGAATCCGCTTCGCATGCTCTTCGGGAATGTTGTCGAGATTCAAATCATCCAACCCGGCTATATCACCGGCACCCGCCGCAGGCGCGGCATCCACCGCACGCTGGCGCTCACCCAGCACCACGGACTTCTTCTCGGCCTTCCCCTGATGAATCAGATCGATCTCCACTTCGTCCCCTGGCTTGTGCCCGAGGATGATACCGCTCAGCGCCTCGTGGGAACCAACTTCCTTGCCACCAATCCGCATGATGACATCACTTTCGGAAATTCCTGATTTTGCCGCAGGACCGTCAGGATCCAACGTCCGGACCACAACACCTTCCCCAGCTTTGAGTCCGAGATGAGTGGAAAGAATTTCGGGCACCCCATCACTTCCAACCCCAAGATAAGCGGAGACTTGACCCACCACCGGCATCTCAATCGGTGGCGCGGCCTCACCAGGAATGGGTTCTACCGCCTCTCCCGCTGGAGCAGGCGGCGGCGGAGCATCGTCCGGCGGTGGTTCCAATGCGAACGCGGGACTGGCAATGATTCCGCAGACTGCGGACCGGAATAGATGGTATTTCAGTGTTTTCATTCGATTACTTGCTAGAAGCGTAGTAGTTTAGTGTCTTTGCCTGTTTTAAAAGGATTTCAGTCGATTTCTTCAGGAATCAGGATGTATTCGACTTTCGGTTGTTCCAACTCAAGCGTCTTGCCTTCGCCATTCACAAATGTGGCACGGTCCAGATACTCGACACGCACCACGCGATGCGGTTGATCAACGCCGTTCCATAGCACCCCTTGGTCGCGCGCATCGCTGAATCCGCGGTTGAAATTCGCCGGCACAAACTCACTCGAAGCGTTCGTGTCGGACACCTCCTGTGCCACGGCCGAAGTTACATCTCCCTTGCCGCCTTCTCCATCCGGCAACAACAACGCGGCCGCAGCACCCATCATCGCAACCGCTGCCGCAACAGCAATCCTCGGAAAACTGCCGGAACATTTGACCGTAGGTGCGCCTTTCGGAAATAGCACGATTTTCTCATCCAGAGGAAACGCCGCACCCGCAACGACCGCCTGAAGCCTTGCGGTAAAATCACCGCTCAAAGGCGCAGGACAAATGTGACGGAAAGCAGCTTCATCAGCCTGCTCCGCGTCCGTTAGATCGGTGAAGGTCCCTTCCGCAGCGGCGCTCAGTCGCTCCAGCAGATCGGCAGCAGGACCAGCCGGCAGCAATCGCGACAGGCGGGCCTCGATCTCAAGGTCGTCGATAGATGGAATGTCGGATGGCATGGAACTCGGAAATTGAAAAACGTTGGAAAAATGGTTGGAAATCAGATGGAGAGATCGCCCCGTCGGCGGGCCCCACCCAGCTGGCGCTTCAGCGACTCAAGTCCGTAGCGATACCGGGACGCCGCCGTGTTTTGCGAAATGCCGAGCGTCTCCCCGATCTCCGCAAATGTCCGCTCACCCCAGATCTTCATCACGATCACCTCGGCAAACTTCGGTGGCAGTTCCTTTAACCCCTGCTCCAGTTGGATCCTCGTCTCATCATCCGAAGCATCACTCTCAAACCACGGATGGAATACATCACGCTGCTCGGCCTCGATGTCGTCCCCCACCACATCCTCACGACGTTTGCGCCGGTCGTCACGGCGGCTCAAATCAATCGCCAACCGGCGGATCGAAGTAAAAAGATAAGGCAACCACGCTTCCTTTCCACCGACAAACTCACCCGAGTTCAACTTCTCAACCAATCGCACCAACGCATCCTGCAGAATATCCTCCGCATCCTGATGCGACCGCGCCTGCTGCCGCGCGAATAACAGGAGCCGGGGTGCGTGCGTAGCCAACCACTCGTTCCATGCGGATGAGGCTGGGGAGATTCCGGGTGCTGCGCTTGTTGGTGCCATCTCTGGTGATTCATCCATAAAGCGACATCGGCTGGCGGTTTTGTCTTTCGGCTCAAAGCCGGCATTCAAGGCTTCCACCCGCCGAACTTGCACACTCTCTTGAAATGCAGCGGGTCAACCGGGGTGATCGATAATCGCGTCCCTCGCTGGCAAACCATCATCTCCCCCAACACCGGATCAGCCTTGAGCGACTCCAGCGTCACAGGCGTCGGAAACGTGGCCACAAACTCGAAATCCACCAACCACCACCGCGGCGATTCAGGCTTCGATTTCGCATCATGATACTCGCTTGCAGCATCGAACTGCGTCGGATCCGGATACGGCTCCCCCACCACCCGCGCAACACCGAACACCCCCGGCGGCTTTGCGTTCGAATGATAAAACAGCGCCAAATCCCCGGACTTCATGTCCTTCCACATGAAGTTCCGCGCCTGATAGTTGCGAACCCCGGACCACGGCTCACGCGAAACACGCGCCAGATCATCAATCGAAAAAACGTCGGGCTCGGACTTGATCAACCAGTGGTGCATGACAGCGCTTTCAGCTCAGGCAATGGCTTTCACCAGATCGGACTTCGCTGGCGGCAACGACAAATGCTCCGGCCCCAGTTCCAGCCCGCGCACCGCGCGGACATCCGCATCCACCGCCTCCAGAATATCCAACTCAGGCCTGAAATCCGCAGCATGATACGACGACCGCACCAAAGGCCCGCTCGCCACATGCCGGAATCCTTTGCCCAGCGCGATCTCCTTGTATTCGTCAAACACCGCAGGCTCGATGTATTCCACCACCGGAAGATGCTTCGGCGTCGGCCGCAGATACTGACCGAGTGTTAGAACCGTCACATCATGGGCTAACAGATCATCCATCGCACGCAGAATCTCATCCCGCTGCTCACCCAACCCCAGCATGATCCCGCTCTTCGTCGCCACTTTCCCCGCAACCATCGCCTTCGCCTTCTTCAGCACGGCAAGACTACGCCCATACTGGGCCCGCGAACGAACCAACGGTGTCAACCGCTCAACCGTTTCCAGGTTGTGATTGAAAATGTGCGGTCTCGCATCCATCACCATCTGCAAAGCCCAGTCGCGATCGTTGAAATCTGGCACCAAAACCTCGATGATGATTCCCGGATTCGCCTCGCGCACCGCTTCGATGGTCTTCTGGAAATGCTCCGCACCCCCATCCCGCAAATCATCCCGCGCCACTGCCGTGATCACCACATGGCGCAAATTCATCCGCCGCGTCGCTTCCGCAACCCGCGCAGGCTCATCGTCCTCCAAAGCATCCGGCCGCGCCGTCTTCACCGCGCAAAACCCGCAAGCACGCGTGCACTTGTCCCCCGCAATCATGAACGTCGCCGTCCCCTGCCCCCAACATTCCCACCGGTTCGGGCACTGCGCCTCCTCACAAACCGTCACCAACTTGAGATCCGTAATCAGCGACTTCGTCGACCAGAACGCCGGATTGTTAGGAAGTCTGACCTTGATCCAAGAAGGCTTCTTTTCCCGGTGTAGCGCTGGATCCATCCGCATTTTCGGCCCGCAGTTGCTCATACGCGGATAGGCTAGTCCCCCCACCCCATCGGGGAAAGCGGAAAATGTCCGCAGCTTCCCGCTTGCGGCCCGCCTCCACACGTCCACACTCGCCGCCGTGAACCCCGCACCCCTCGGTTTTTTCGACTCCGGCGTCGGCGGCCTGACCGTCGTGCGCGCCGCCCAGGAACTGCTCCCCGCCGAAGACATCATCTACCTCGGCGACACCGCACGCCTCCCCTACGGCTCGAAAAGCCCGGAAACCATCCGCCAGTTCGCCGATGAGGACGTCCGATTTCTCATCTCCCGCGGTGTCAAAGCCATCGTCGTCGCTTGCAACACCGCCACCGCCCACGCTCTCCCCATCCTCCACCAACACTACCGCATCCCCATCATCGGTGTCATCGAAGCCGGCGTCGAAGCCGTCCTCGCCGAGCCAAAAGCGGAGCGCATCGGCATCATCGCCACCCGCGGAACCATCCGCTCCCACGCCTATCAGCACGCCCTCGCCCAACGCCGCACTGGCCTCATCATCCACGGCCAACCCGCCCCACTCCTCGTCCCGCTCGTCGAGGAAAACTGGATCGCACACCCCGCAACCCAACAGGTCCTCCGCACCTACCTCGATCCCCTCGTCGAAAAGGGCATCGACACCCTAATGCTCGCCTGCACCCACTATCCGCTCCTCATCCCCGCACTCAGCGAAATCCTCCCCACCGATGTCCGGCTCGTCGACTCCGCCACCACCTGCGCCGAGCACCTCAAGCAGGAACTCACCCGCCTTGACCTCCTCGCCCCAGCCGATCGCGAAGGCAAACTCGAAATCCACCTCACCGACCTCTCCGAGGAGTTCGAAAACCTCGCCCGCCAGTTCCTCCGCAAATCCCCCGGCCGCATCCAACGCGCCACCCTCGGAAACTGATCGCCCCGCCTTCAGCAATTCGCCTTGATCACAACCCGTGATCAAGCCATGCCCTCCCCGTTCCTTTTGTCACCCTTCTCCCCCGCCCACCTCATCGGGTGGGTTCTCGCACGTCGCCTCAACTCTCCGAGACGCGCGAAACTTCTTGTCTTCACCCTACTTTCCCCAGCAAATCTGCAACCAACGCCTTCTTGAAATGACCACGAAACTCTTTGGAACCGACGGCATCCGCGGCCGCGTCAACGAATACCCCATCACCGCCGAAGTCGCCCTCCGCATGGGCAAAGCCGTCGCCCGCGTCCTCCGCTCCTCCGGCCCCAACCGCAACCGCGTCCTCGTCGGAAAAGACACCCGCATCTCCGGATACATGCTCGAAACCGCACTCACCAGCGGCCTCGTCTCAATGGGCATGGACGTCTTCATGGTCGGCCCACTCCCCACCCCCGCCGTCGCCCACCTCACCAAATCCATGGGGGCCGCCGCCGGAATCATGCTCACCGCCTCCCACAACCCCTACGAGGACAACGGCATGAAAATCTTCGGCCCCGATGGCTACAAACTCTCCGACGAACTCGAAGCCGTCATCGAACGCCACATCAGCGGCGAGGAACCCGAAGCCGCACCACTCCCCGTCCGCCAAATCGGCAAAGCACACCGCATCGAAGACGCCCGCGGCCGCTACATCGAATTCGCCAAACACACCGCAGACAACGTCCCCCTCCACGGCCTCAAAGTCGTCGTCGATTGCGGCCACGGCGCCGCCTACTTCATCTCACCTCTCATCTTCAAGGAACTCGGAGCCGACGTCATCACCACCGGCATCCAACCCGACGGACTCAACATCAACGACGGCTGCGGCGCACTTTTCCCAGACAACGCCGGCGAACTCGTCCGCCGCTTCAACGCCGACCTCGGAATTTCCTTCGATGGCGATGCCGACCGCGTCATCTTCACCGACTCCAACGGACAAGTCGTCAGCGGCGACCGCATCCTCGCCCTCTGCGCCATCGGCCTCAAGGAACAGGGAAAACTCAAAAAAGACACCCTCGTCGCCACCGTCATGAGCAACCTAGGTCTCAAGGAATCCATGAAAGCCCACGGCATCAAGGTCGAAACCACCGCCGTCGGCGACCGCAACGTCATCGAGTGCATCCGCAAAAACGGCTATTCATTCGGCGGCGAAAATTCTGGACACCTCATCTTCGCCGACCACGCCACCACCGGCGACGGCATCCTCAGCGCCCTCCAGGTCCTCCGCATGATGCGCGAACGCAACGCTACCCTCGCCCAACTCGCCGCAGTCATGCACGAATACCCGACCCAACTCGCCAACATCCCCATCCCCCAAAAACCACCTCTCGATTCCCTCCCCAAGCTCAAGAAAATAATGGCCCAGGCCACCAAATCCTTCGGACCCAATGGCCGCCATCTCATCCGCTACTCCGGCACCGAAAACAAAATCCGCGTCCTCGTCGAACACCGCGAAATTGAAGAATGCCGCATCTGGGTCAGCAAATTCGCCGCCGCCATCCGCGAGGAAATCGGTTGAGCCCGAATCAAAGCGTGATTGCATTCCGATATCGAAATGCAATCATTGCCCCATGCCGGATCTCCTCATTCGAAACCTGCCTGAGGACTTGCACTCTCGATTGAAGGTCGCTGCGGCAGCCCACCGTCGTTCAGCAACCCAGGAAACCATTGCCACACTAGAGCGAGCCCTCAATACCCACGACTCGACTCAACGCCAACCACTTCCCCCTCCCATGGTTCCTCGCAAGAAAATCACCATGAACGAAACACTGGAATACATCCGCGAGGACCGCCCCTGACCTGATCCAACCATGATTGTGGTCGACACAAATCTCGTCATCCCAATCCTTGTCGATCACGAACAATCCGCAAACGCGACCACCCTCTTCTCACTCGATCCGAACTGGCATCTTCCCGACTGGTGGCTCATCGAGCTGGCCAATGTTCTGCGAAACTACCAACGAGCCAACCTCTTCTCCCAAAAGGAAGCGAAAACACTCCTCGCCCGAGCATTGCTCCTTTTCCCTCCCCAAAACACACACTCGGTCGATCTACAGGAAACCTTGCAATTGGCATGCAAACACGATGTTTCTGCATACGATGCCCGCTTCATCACTCTCACCCGCCAATTCCGTCAAAAATAGATCACCGAAGTCAAGCGCCTGCGGAAGGCATGCCCCGACGATACCCTATCGCTCGCCTAAGCCATATCCGCACTCACCTGACCAAGGCAATAACCCTCGCTTCAACAGGCACTGAACAAGTCAGTACAATTCCCCCTAACATGAACTAACAGACTCCATCCACCCATGCCGCTCTTCCTCACCCGCTCCATCCCGGACTTCCCCATCGGCAACCGCCCGCTACACGACCACCAGCGGGCAGCCCTCCAAACAAACCACCCTGCCGAAAATGATCTGCCGAACTTCCACCCACACGCCTGGCTGGACCCTCACGAAATCTCGACCTTCCTGAAATCGAACACGGCAACACTCATCTCCACCGACGGCACCCCCATCGCTTGGCACGGCACCAGTCCAGACCCCTCCAGCACCCAAACCGCCGCCAAATCCTTCATCATCGTCCACCCGTGGGACCTCCTCCGTGCCAACGAACAACACGTCGGCTCAATCACTCCCTCCGCCATCAACGGCGATGTCCACCCCTCCGCCGCCATCGAAGGCACCATTCATCTAGGCCAAGGCTCCCGCATCCTCCCCGGCGTCTTCATCGAGGGAAATGTCATCATCGGCGAAAACTGCAAAATCGGCCCGAATTGCTATCTCCGCGGCAACACCTCCATCGGCGACCAATGCCACATCGGCCAATCCGTCGAAATCAAAAACTGCATCATCCTCTCCAAAACCAACGTCGGCCACCTCTCCTACGTCGGCGACTCCGTCCTCGGCGAAAAAGTCAACTTCGGCGCAGGCACCACCGTTTCAAATCTCCGCCACGACGGAAAAACCCATCGCTCCATGGTCAACGACACCCTCGTCGATACCGGGCGCCGCAAATTCGGCACCATCGTCGGCGACCACGTCCACACCGGAATCAACACCTCCATCTACCCCGGTCGCAAGCTCTGGCCCCACACCACCACACGCCCCGGCGAAATCGTCCAACACGACATCCTCGGCTGACCCACCAACTCATCATCGCCCGCCTTCCAT
>SYAP01000131.1 GCA_005787565.1 Verrucomicrobiaceae bacterium
TCGAAGGGCGCGGAGTTGTTCCTTGGCGGCTTCGTCTAACGGAAGCGGTGGTGCTGCGTCTTCGGCTGGTGGCGCTAGCGGGATGGGTGTGATGCGCTGGACGGTGACGTTGCGCTTGCCGTCGTGATGGGTGTTCGATTCGAGGATTTTCTCGGGTGGGACTTCGAAACCGTCTTTGGGGGGAGTGGGCGGGGGTGGGGTGCCGTCGGGGATTTTTCCGAGGAGGCGGGGTTCGACGGGGGATGGAGGTTCGGGTTGTTGGGGGAGGGCTTGGGCTGTGGCCAAGGTTAGTGAGATGAGTAGCAGGGGAAGGACTTTCATTGGAGAGAAGTGGTTGCGTCCTTCCGGTGGACGGGGAGTTCAAAAGTCGCACAGAGTCGACCGCGATGGCCTTTGGCCACACTCCCCGAAGGCAGAAGGCTTGGACATGCGCCACCGCCTCCCCGGCCTTTCGGTCGGTTTGGCGGCATCGTTGCGGTCGATGCCGACCGCTCTGTGTGAGGTTTTTGAAGACCCAGTCCGCCGGAGCGGACGATTCGGAGCATTCACGGCGTGCCTTTTGGAGCAAGCTGGAATTTTTGAGGGTCGGTTCGTTTTGGCTGCGGGATTGCGGGCTTTTTGGCGGCTATTGCGCTTTGAACTGTGCTGCGTGGGGGGAGCATTGGGTTACTGAGGGGCTGCGAGTGCCGAGCAGGCGTTTGCAGTGGGCTTCCGTGTGTGTGTGGTGCCCTTGCGTGTCTGGATGGTAGTGGTCCGAGCGTTTGTAGTAGTGTTCCGCGTGTGTGTAGTTGCGTTCCGAGCGTTTGTGATAGTGTTCCGCGTCTGTGTGGTGGCGTTCCGAGCGTTTTGCGTTGTGTTCCGAGCGTTTGGGGTGGGGTAACGAGGCGATTTTGTATTGTTCCGCGTCAATTTTGTGGCGTGGGGCGCGGATTTTGGTATGTATGGGTCAAGTTATGGGTGAGATGACACATGGTGGCGGGATTTCCGCGGTGGTGATGGCGCAGGTGCTGGGTAGTGCGGTGCGCTGGCGGATTTTGAAGGTGCTGGCGCGGGGGGATGCGCTGCTGACGGTGGAGGTGGCGGAGGAGATCGGGGTGGCGGCGAGTTCGCTTTCCCGGCATATGAGGCTGCTGCTGAAGGCGGGGATGGTGACGCAGAATCGCGCGGGGCAGTATGGTCTGCCGGAGGGGCGGTTGGTTTCCGCGGATGAGCGGGTGGTGGATTACGGGATTTGTTTGCTGCGGTTGAAGGGGGTGACGCGGAGTTAGAGGGGGGCTAGGGAGCGGGGTTAGAGGGATTGGATGAGGGTGGTGAAGCGTTTTCCGTATTCGACGTAGGAGTCGTAGCATTGTTGCCAGTCGACGAGGGTGGGGTCTGGGGCGTGAAAGACGGTGGCGACGTGGGGTTCGATGGAGATGAAGCCTGCGTAGGAGCGGGAGAGGGCGTCGGTGAGGATTTCGCGGAGCATGGCGTCGCCTTCGCCGGGCATGGTGTATTCGGGTTCGAGTTGGTCGCCGACGGGGTATTTGCAGTCTTTGATGTGGATGTGGACGACGTGGTCGCGGACGGTTTGCCAGAATTCGAGGGGGTTTTGCCAGGGGAAGGGCTCGGGCTTTGAGCGGTCGCGTTGGAAGACGGGGTTTCCGGTGTCGAAGATGAGGCGGAGGCCGGGGACTTCCTCGATGAGGCGGAGGGAGTGGTTGGGGGAGAAGCCGCCCCAGTTCATGCAGTTTTCGTGGGCGGCGATGAGGCCGGCATCGGAGAAGCGGGCGACGATTTCGCGGAGGCGGCGGAAGCGTTCGTTTTCTTGTTGGTCCTGGCCCCAGGGTAGTTGGGCGTAGGACATGATGCGGATGATCTGGGTGCCGAGGCGCTGCATGCGGGGGATGGCGCGGTCGATTTCGGCGAGGGTGATGGCGAAGTCGCTATCGATTTTTTTGCCCCAGTTGGCGATGAGTGAGCCGAATTCGACGATGCGGATGTTGGCTTCGTCGATGCGGTCGGCGATGCGGTGGAATTCTTCTTCGGGGACTTCGTGGAGGTTGGCGGTGCCGACCATGCGTGCGGAAATGGCGGACCAGCCGATTTCTTTGGTGGCGGAGATTTGTTTTTCGAGGTCGCGCGAGGCTTCGTCGGCGAATCCGGTGAGGTGGGAGATGGGGAAGGGCATGGAGGAATCGGCCGCAGAGAGATGACGGGCGAGGGGGCGGGGGTCAAGTTTTGGGTAAATGCTGAAAAGCTGAAAGGCTGAGATGCTGAAATGAAGAGATTTGGGAGAGCTTCGCGTGGGGCTTGGGTGGTCCATTGGCTGGCCGACGAGACGTCGGCGTGCCCGGGGGGGGAGAATTTTTGGGGGATTTAGCGGGTGGCGGAGCGGTTTTGGAAGGGTTTGGAGGTGACGATGGCGTGGATGAGGGGGCGGAGTTTGAGGTCGTTGGTGCGGAGGGTTTTGACGAGTTGGGTGATGACGGGTTCGTCGTAGTATTCGAGGGGGCGGCCGAGGGCGTAGCCGAGGAGTTTGCGGCAGAAGTTGCGGAGGAAGAGTTCGTCGGAGGAGGCGAGGAGTTGTTTGAGTTCGGCGGGGGTGGAGAAGGAGATGTCGCCGGGGAGGGTGGCTTTGGAGTCGACGGGTTGTCCGTTGGCGTCGTTGTCGCGCCAGCGGCCGATGGCGTCGAAGTTTTCGAGGCCGAAGCCGAGGGGGTCGATGGATTCGTGGCAGCCGTTGCAGGAGGGTTTCTGGCGGTGGAGTTCGAGTTGTTGGCGGAAGGAGAGGCCGTCCGGGGATTTGTCGTCGGCGGGGAGTTCTCCAGCATCGGGTGGTGGGGGAGGGGGCGGGGTGCCGAGGAGGTTGTCGAGGATCCATTTTCCGCGTTTGACGGGGCTGGTGCGGAGGGGGACGGAGGTGACTGTTAGAATGGATGCGTGGCCGATGATGCCGCCGCGGTTGGGGTCTGTTAGTTGGACTTTGCGGAAGTCGTTTCCGGCGACGCCGGGGATGCCGTAGTGGCGGGCGAGTTCGGCGTTGAGGTAGGTGTAGTCGGCGTGGAGGAGTTCGGTGACGGGTCGGTTTTCGCGGATGAGGTGGTTGAAGAATTCGATGGATTCGCGGACCATGGCGTCGCGGAGGGAGGGAGTGAAGGTGGGGAAGCGTTTGGGGTCTGGGTCGGCGACTTCGCGGAGTTCATCGAAGTCGAGCCATTGGCCGGCGAAGTGGCGTGAGATGGACTCGGAGCGGCGGTCGTTGAGGAGGCGTTCGATTTGTGAGGCGAGGATGGCGGGGTCTGTGAGTTTTCCTTCGTCGGCGAGTTTGAAGAGTTGGCGATCGGGCATGGAGGCCCAGAGGAAGTAGGAGAGGCGGGTGGCGAGTTCGAATTGGTCGATGGGCCATTCGGTTTTGCCGGGTTGGTCTTTTTCGATGCGGAAGAGGAAGGCTGGGTGGACGAGGAGGGATTGGAGTGGGGCGCGGATGGCTTGCTCGTAGGGCATGCCGGCGGCGGTGTTTTTGGAGAAGAGTTCGAGCATGGCCGAGAGGTCGTCCGGGACGATGCGGCGGCGGAAGGCGAGGGTGGCGTGGTAGGTGAGGGTGGCGCGGGCGGCGTCTTCGGGTTGGATTTTGTCGGTGGGTTTGGCGACGAGGACGCGGTTGAGTTGGGTGGGGTTGGCGTAGAGGGATTCGATGATTTTGCGGGAGGCGGAGAGGTATTTCTCCATGAGGACGGGAGGGATGAAGAGGGCGTCGCCGACGTTGTCGAAGCCTTCGCCGCCTGCGCCGTCGGCGGGGAATTCGCGGCCGGGGGCGAAGTTGACGCCGAAGAGGTCGCGGACGGTGTAGTTGTATTCGTTGCGGTTGAGGCGACGGATGGTGGTGCGGCCGGGGTTTGGGGGGAAGGAGCCGGTTTCGAGTTTGGCGAGGACGGTTTTGATTTCGCGGACCATGGCGGCGCGCTCGTCGGGGGTGGGGAGGGTATCGACGTCGTCCTCGGGCGGCATGTCGCCGGATTCGATTTGTTTGGCGATGTTTTCGAGGAAGCGGTGGTTGCGGAGGGCTGCGTCGGATGAGGTGAGTTGGTGGACTTCGATGCCGCCTTTTTGTTTTTCGGCGCCGTGGCAGGAGTAGCAGTGTTTTTCGAGGAGGGGTTTGGCGGCGCGTGCGAAATCGTCCGCGGTGGCGGGGAGGGCGGCGGCGAGGAGGAGGATGGCGAGGTAGCGGGTCACGGGCGGTAGGGAAACGGGGAAAGAGTTTTGGAGTTTTCAGTTTTCGGTTGGAAGTGGGGGAGGTTTTTACCGCAAAGGCGCGAAGGGCGCGAAGGTGGATGGGGGGAGGGTGGTTTCGGAGTGATGATGGTGGGGGAGTGGCTCGATGGGTGGGATGCTTGGACGGTCTGAAGAGGGGGTTCACCGCAAAGACGCGAAGGGCGCGAAGGTGGAGGTTGGGAGAGTGGAATGTGGCTCGCTTAGGGGGCGGGATACGATGGGTTCGACTTTTGGATCAAAGTTCGGGCTTTTCTGGCGGATGGTTCATGGTGTTTGACTCCCATGAGCATTGATCCAAGTGGCCCAGAGGTTGGCCTGCCGCCAGCCGGGGGGCGCGCCCATGACGAGGCTGCGTTGATGCTTGCGGAGGAGAGTGATGAAGAGATTGAAGGTGGGAAGGGGATCGCGTTGGCTCATGAGGATTGAGTGTTATCAAGCGATCAAATTTGAATTCTTCGGGATACTTGAAAAATTCAATAAGGGAAACTAACCTAAGCCCGCCCGGCTGAGATTAGCTTCCTCCAACTACCACCTTTTCTCTACTAATGGATACGAGATCTGAGCAATGTGCTTTGTGCCTCAAGGTCTCCGTGTTGCGTGACTCGCACATCGTGTCTGAATCATTTTATGCTGACCTTTATGAAGAACCGCATCGATTTTCAATCGTTGTAGCTGATAGAAAAACGAAAGACCGTTACGCGCAAAAAGTCATTCGAGAGCCTCTGCTATGCCACAA
>SYAP01000132.1 GCA_005787565.1 Verrucomicrobiaceae bacterium
CCTCCCCTACACCCCGCCCGTGCTCACGATCAAGAAACTGACCAAGACCCTCGGCGGCCGCACCCTCCTCCGCGAAGCCGAAATGTCCATCAACTGGGGCGAGCGCGTCGCCCTCGTCGGCCCCAACGGCGCAGGCAAATCCACCCTCTTCCGCATGATCCTCGACGAGGACAGCCCCGATGAAGGCACCATCGAGCGCGACGAATACTCCATCACCGGCTACCTCCCCCAGGAAGCCGGCGAACCCACCGATGAAACCGTCATCGAAATCGCCATGGGCATCACCCCTGAAATGATCGGCATCCTCCGCACCATGCGCGAACACGAGAAAACCGGCGACCTCTCCCATCCCGACTTCGCCAAAGCCCAAGACCAATTCAACCACCTCAACGGCTACCAACTCGAACCCAAAGCCAAAAAAATCCTCAACGGCCTCGGCTTCAAACAAGAAGACTTCCACAAACCCGCCCGCGAATACTCCGGCGGCTGGGTCATGCGCGCCCACCTCGCCCGACTCCTCGTCATGGAGCCCGACCTCCTCATGCTCGACGAGCCCACCAACCACCTCGACCTCCTCTCCCTCCTCTGGCTCCAGCGCTACCTCCTCAACTACTCCGGCGCCATCCTCATGATCTCCCACGATCGCGACTTCATGGACTCCATCATCGAAACCGTCATCGAAATCGACCCCGACGCCGCCAAACTCATCTCCTACACCGGAAACTATAGCGCTTACCTCACCCAACGCGAAGCCCGCTTCGAACAACTAACACAAGCCTACCGCAACCAGAACAAGGAAATCGAAGCCCACCAGGAATTCATCGACCGCTTCCGCCAAGTCGGCTCCAAAGCCGCCCAAGTCCAGTCCCGCATCAAATTCCTCGAAAAACTCGAACGCATCGAAAAACCCCGCGCCCCCCGCAAAGCCTTCAAATTCACCTTCCCACAACCCCCGCGCTCCAACCAGAAAGTCCTCGAACTCTCAAAAGTCGGACAATCCTACGGCGACAAACGCATCTACAAGGACCTCGACCTCACCATCGAACGCGGCGACCGCATCGTCCTCGTCGGCCCCAACGGCGCAGGCAAATCCACCCTCCTCAAAATCATGGCCGGCATCATCCCCATCGACGCCGGAAAACGCGAACCCGGATACGCCACCAAACTCGGCTACTACTCCCAACACCGCCTCGAATCCCTCAACGAAAACAACACCGTCCTCGAAGAAGTCATAGGCGCCTGCACCACCCTCCGCGAAGAGGACGCACGCTCCATCCTCGGAACCTTCCTCTTCCGCCGCACCGACGTCGAAAAACGCTGCGGCATCCTCTCCGGTGGCGAAAAATCCCGCCTCAACCTCGTCAAATTCCTCGTCGATCCCCCCAACCTCCTCCTCATGGACGAGCCCACCACCCACCTCGACATCCTCTCCATCGACTCCCTCGTCAACGCCCTCAAATCCTACGAAGGAACACTCGTCTTCATCTCCCACGACGTCCACTTCATCCGCACCCTCGCCGAAACCACCCTCCACATCACCCGCAACGAGAAAAACCCCGAAAACGGCGCTCTCCTCACCCGCTACACCGGCGGCTACGACTACTTCCTCGAAAAATCCGGCCTCAACGACGACCGCGGCGCAGTCACCGCCTGACATGAATGCATTACCGCCAACACCGACGAAGCGCACATTCCCTTATCGGAATCTGCACCGCTTCATTTCCCTATCGTTGGTGTTTGCCCTCTGCTTCTGTCCGCTGCCCTCCTTTGCTGACCTCAATCACCTCTGGACAAAACACTGCACGCTCCGGGACTGGAAACCCGCAGCGCACACTTCAATCTGAGTTTTTTAAACTCGGAAATCGGAAATGCGGTCCTTCATTCCGCCACCCTCTTGGATCCCGCAGGTCGGCTTCACCCGATGCTCCGGACCTCCTCCTCAAGGTCACAAACATTCAGAATCCAAATCGAACTTGCAGAAGATGCTCCGTGGCCAGCAGGAAATTGGACTTTGGCCCTTTTCTCAAATGGCAGCGAATGGGAACGATACCTTTTCTCCCTACCCCTTCCCACGGCATTTCCACAATACCCGAACATCCCCACCCTCGGCCATGCCGGAGACGATCTCGCCATCTTCCTACCCACCCAACTAGGCACCTCAACCTTGCGAATCAGTCCCGGCTCGGTATCGGAAAACACCCCCGGCGGAAAAATCTATCGATTCCCAAATGCAATTGAGACCGTCTCCATCGACCGCTCCACCGCGCTATCGATGCCCAACCTATCGATCCCAAGCGCAACAGGAACCGGCCCTTTAATCACTGGAACTGTCAGGACTGAATCAGAAATTGCCTTCAAAATTAACCCGGCACCGCTCAGTCAGCCGGAACTGCAGATAACGCGAGCTGATGGTGGCTCTCACCTTGACTTGCTTCTGTTAGACACAACGGTTGCCGGGCACCATGTCCTGCGGGAATCCTCCGCACCCGGGCTGACTAGGTCCTCACGTGAAATCATTCCCTAGAGCAACGCAATCAAACTGCCCGTGACTCTGGACCGCCCATCAAAGTTTTTTCAGCTCTCCACGCCGCCACCCCAAGACCAATGAATCTTGCTCACTGGCAGCCCTGCAACAGCGTGAAGACCCGTCTGTAAACGCCCTCACCCAAGCAAAGGCTGGCCGCATAGCCACCACTCCGCACCCTCAGTCTTTTCGCACTTGATTCCTGCGAAACCTTGAAACTGTGATACACAGAAAATCGTGAAAAACATCACTCTCGCTCTGGATGAGGATACCTACCGCAATGCTCGGATCGCCGCCGCCCGTCGCGACACATCGGTTTCCTCACTCGTAAAACAATACCTCCAGACTCTGGCAGCCACAGAAGCACCCACCGAAAGGCCCGCAACTGAGCTGGTAACCCTCATTCAGGAAATTACCAGCCGCCACCCGAACTTCACCTGCCGCGAAAACCGATCCCGTGAAGCCCTCTACGAAAGCCGCCGCTAAATCACCTTCGTCGACACCATCATCCTCCTCTACGCCATTTCCACCCAACCGGATGAGGCGAAAAAACCGCAAAGGCCAAAACCATCCTCAGCGCCCCCAACCTCACCCTCTCGGTTCAGGTGCTCCAGGAATTCTACCTTCAGGCCACCCGCCCCTCACGCACCGATCCACTCTCGCACCAAGAGGCCACCGCGCTGATCCAATACTGGCTGCGCCACCGCATCGTCCCGATCACTGTGCAGGTCATGCAGGACGCTCTCGACATCAAAAAACGCTACCAGACCTCCTACTGGGACGCCGCAATCCTCGCCGCCGCTGCCTCCGCAGGATGCACCGAACTCCTATCTGAAGTCCTTAACCCCGGACAAAACGACAACTCCGTCCGCGTCATCTACCCGTCTTCAGGAACCTAATCCTATCACCAAAAACCCAACATCCTCCCCTCTCCTCCCAAACGCAGCAGCCAAAAAACCAAATCCAAAAAATCCATCCTCTCGCGCCTTTCTAATCTCTCGCGGTGCACCCTCCATCCTCCACCAATCGCGTGAGGCGAAGCCTTTTACGCGACCCCGCCTCCGCGTTTCGCTTCAAAAGACCTTCGACCTTCGACTTTAAGACCTTCGACTCCCCCACCACATTTCCACTTCCCACCATTTCCCCTCTCCCCTAGCCTCCCCCCGCCATGCTAGAAACCCAACGCCGCCCCGGCAAACTGATGGCCGCAAACCGCGGCGAAATCGCCATCCGCATCTTCCGCGCCGCCAACGAACTCGGCCTCCGCACCGTATCCATATTCGCTGAAGAAGACCGCTTCTCCATCCACCGCTTCAAAGCCGACGAAGCCTACCAACTCGACTCCTCCAAAGGCCCAGTCGGCGCTTACCTCGATGTCGAAGGCATCGTCGCCCTAGCCAAACAAAAGGGCGTCACCATGATCCACCCCGGATACGGATTCCTCTCGGAAAACGCCCACTTCGCCCGCGCCTGCGCCCGCGAAGGCATCATCTTCATCGGACCCTCCCCAGAACTCCTCGAAAACATGGGCGACAAAACCGCCGCCCGCTCCCTCGCCCACCGCTTCAACGTCCCCACCCTCCCCGGC